>CAUJJC010000102.1 GCA_963204975.1 Verrucomicrobiota bacterium
GGAAGGCGATCCAGCCACCGGGTTTCACATGCGGCCAGACGAGTACGAAGTCGAGCAGCACATCCTCGGCTGCGGGGGAGGCGTCGATGAAGCCGAAGTCGAAAATCGCGTCGGCAGCCAGGCGGCGCACCACAGGGTGGGACAAGCCAGGCATGGAGGTGACATACGATTCCAGACCCCAGCGGCGAAGATTGCCACGCCAGTGGTTGTAGAACCACGACGTGCGGCCCATCAGGCCTTCGTTGCCGCTGAAGGTGTCGATGGTGAACAGGTGACGGCGGGTGCCCGTGCAGGCGAAGGCCATCGCAACGGTGGAGCGACCGAAGAAGGCCCCGATTTCGAGGATGCGGGCATCCGATGGCAACGAGAGAACCTTTTCATGCAGGAAGCGTTCCTGCCCTGGGACCATGTAACCAAACACACTCTCGACCGCGCTGGCGTAGTCTTTATAGCCGGGGCGCTTGAGGGCGAGTTGCGGCAGCGACTGGCTCAGGGTCTGCCAGCAGGTGTTGTCGGGATTGCCGTTGTGGTATTCGCCATTGAGCAGGGCGACGGCTTGCGCAGTGCGCTGCTGGCCCGAAAGCCATGCGGCCATGCGGCCTCGCAGGCCGTGGGTGAAACCAAATCGTTCCTGGCAGGTGGCGGCGATCTTCAGTGCACCTTCGAGGTCGCCCTTCTGGACGAGGCTCTCGGCCTGGACGAGCAGCTCGTCCTGGCTGGGTCCCGAGCGGATGAAAACGACTGGCTCGGCGAGGTTGACGAAGTTTTTGCCATCCAGGAACGAGGCCAGCATGTCGCGGCACCATGTGCCATCATTGTCGTGACGAGGCAGACTGTGCTCTAGCCATTCGCCCAGGCGATCTCGTCGCCAGAGCACGAGGCTGAGAACGTTCATCGGCTCGGCCAGGCAGGGGATGTTAGCGGGCGGCAGTTGAGCCGGATCGGGTGCGAAGGTGGCGGTGTTCCACTCCGGCCCGAGAGTATGAGGTGCTTTCTCTTCGATGACGTAGCAACCGAAGAGCACGCCGGTCTTGTCTTTGTTTTCAGGCTGCTCGAGCAAGTCCACAGCCTGGGAGATGGCGGACTCATCGAGTGTGACGTGGGGCGCGTGAACCAGGACGTAAGGGCTAGTGATGTCGGCGGCTGTTTTTCCCAGCGTGAGGCGGAGCGCATCAGCACCGCCACGGGCATCGAGCACCATCCAGTCGAGCTTCACTTCCGAGTGGCGGCAGCGCCAGCCATCGGGCGGAGGGAATTCGGTTTGGCCGCGCTTGAGTGCTTCGCCGAGCAGCCAGACGGTGACTTCCGCGCGGCTGAGGGCAGGCTCGCTGGCGCGGGCGGCTTCGCGTTGAAGCACAAGCTGGTCGCGATACTGACCCAAGAGGCGCAGCTCATCGGCATCGGAGGTGAGCGGCTCCGGCGCGGGATAAAGCGGGCCACCTTCCAGGATGTGAGTGCATACGCGGTCCATGACGGGGTCGATGCCGGGTTGGAGGTCCTTGGGGGAGGAAAGCCGGAAGTCGGGCTCGTAGGCGTTCTTGATGCCCATCGAGGTGAGGTTCGTGGACCCCATGGTGTAGAAATGGAAGTTCGCGTAGCGGAACGCATTCTTCAGCGCGTCCACGTTCAGCGGCGGCTGCTGGTTCATCGCGCGGTCGAGAGCGGCGGTGTAGTCCGCACGGTCGCGCACCCAGTCCATTCCCATGTGGCGATAGGCGCTGGCGGCGACGCAGACCACGGGCACGCCGCGGATGAGGGCCTCGGCACCGCCAGTGGTGAACTGGTTCACCGCCGCATCGGCGAGGCTCATCAAGTCGTAGGTGCTGAGGTTTTCCGCAGGCATCACCACGCGAACTTGAGAACCCCACTCCCCCTGATGAGCGATCAGCGAGGCGAGGAACTCGGAGGCTCGTGAATACGTCTTTTTGCCTGCGCCGAGAGGATGGTGGCGCACCACGAGGTGCCAGCCGCGCTCGGCGCAGTGCCGTGCTGTGTCTTGGAGCCACTCGAGTTGCGTCGGCCAGATGACGCCGAGACCACCGTAGGAGCGGAACATACCAAACTCCCAATCACCGGAGGCGAGAACGAGGAGCACCTTGGCATCCGCAGGCAAGCGCAGCCGGGCGCGGGTGCGGGCGATGTCGCTGCGGAACTGGTGCACGCTCTGGAAGTTCATGCCCGTGCCTTGCTCGCGGGCGTTGAAGAGCTGGGACACGCGTTGCCATTGATCCTCGGCGAGGGGAGTCTGACGCCATTGGTCGAGCCAAGCAGGCTGGGTTTCGAAGTTACGCTGGTAGGCCGTCAGGTTGTCGAAGAAAACGAAGCTGCCATCGGTGAAACCACGCTCGTGGGTGAGGACGCGGATGCCCGCTTCCTGGCACATCTCAAAGAACACGCGGTAGTAACTGGTGCTCCCGCTGTAGCAGATCGCATGGTCAGCGGGGAACGCAGCAAGCTTGCGGCGTGTGGCTAGGGCGATCAAGGCGGCATGCTCGGCGTAGTGACGGGCGCGCTCCTGCACCTCGGGCCGGGTGAAGTCGATCTGGCCCGCACGGAAGGTGCTGTGCATGTTCCAGATCATCCAACTGCCGACGGGCCAGTCGCGGAAGGTGAGCTTGGTGTAGTTCGTGCAGTCAATGCCAGCCGCCCAGGCCTTGATTTCCGCCCGTTCTTCGGGCGTGACGAGGGATGCGATTTGAACCACGGGCAGATCGAACCGGCTAAACCATTCGGCACCCATGCTCTTGCACGAGTCACACGCATTGGCTTGAACTGGAGAGCCTGCGGCATGGCATTGCTCGAACAATCCATCACAGCGCATGACCTGGACTTCACACCCCCGGTTCGCCAGCGCTGCGCCGATGGCACAGTCGAGCTGGTGATGGACGATCCACTTGGTGCAGGGGGCGAAAATCAGAATCTTTTTGGCCATGAGAGTCGGGTTCAGAACAATTGATAAGGGTGCAAGTGGTCGGCGGAAGTGATGATGCCGGAGCGCCGGTTGACCATCACCATGTAGGCCAGGAGCTTGAATTGAGCCGTGACACCGAGCGAGCATGCAGGATCGTTTTGCACCTGCCACGCCGCAGGCATGATCTCATCCATCGACACCCACAGGCACTCGCGTGGACTGACGCGGCGGACGCCCACATGGTGCTTGCCCTCACGGTTGTTCCAGAGCGTGATCTCGGCTGCCATCGGCAGGTCGAACGGGTTCATCATCACGAGTTTGAACTCCGTGTCCTGCCACGAAGGAAAGCCGGGCCAGAACATGGAATTTTCCAGTCGCTCGATGTGCGCGTGTGGGTAGAGCAGATCGCCCATGAACATCAGCGCCGGGTAAGCGAAATAGACGCCGGTCTTGCGATGAATGTGGGAAAGATAAATCTCCACCGGGATGCCGCCCGCAGAGTCCAGGGCGAGCACACCAAAGCCGCTGGCGTCTTTGCCGAGCGCCTTCAGGGGCGTTTCAAAGTCGAGCTTGAGATGCTCTTCCTCGGTGCAGGAACGCGTGGCAATTGCGGTCTCGGGATTGCCCTTGGTGAACACCGTGCCACCGAGGGTGAAGGCACCGTGCAGGCCCCAGGGCTTGCGCGCATTGGAGCCGGGGAAAATCATCAGCTGCGTGAAGTAGTCAGCCACCGAAGGAATCAGGCAGCCGTAGTGAATCCGGGCGCTGGAAGCGGTCTCGTCCGTCATGAGTCAGGGCTGGTTAGAGGTGGTTGGAACTCCAGATGTTCTGCTCGCGGTGATGCAAGAAGAAGTAGGTGGACGGTGCCTGATGGATGTCGGCACCAGGGGTGTAGATGCGCAGGGCGAGCGGGCCCTTGAGGAGCTTCAAAGCGGGAGTGTAAAACTCACGGCTGGCGTGAATCCAGTCGGTGCCCAAAGGTGGTAGCACACGGCGGAACTCCAGGGCTCCGTCCTTGGGCGGGACTCCGGCGATGGCTGGAGCGAGGTCGTCGTAGATGTTGCCACCCGAGAGCTGGAACAGGCGGAACAAGATCTCGCGCGGCTTGCTGTGCGGATTCTGCACGGCGAGGTAGATGTCGTTCGGACCATTCAGGAACGCGTCATCCACGGGCACAGGCAGCACGACATCGGGACGGCCGGTGCTGAAATTCTCGTGCGTCGAGGTCATCGAATCGCCGGAGTGCCAGGCCACGTTGAGCCGTGACGCGCCGTAGTTCTTGCGCTCCAGGCGATAGGCAATCATGCCGTAGAAAGGCCGGGGCAGGCGTTCCAGCGCGGTATCGAAGCTGAAGGTCTCGCCCGTGGCCAGCGGCTGGCGGCGGGTCATGATCGGCTTGCCAAGGTGGTTGTAGAGCGTGAACTCCGCCGTCATGGAGGAATCGCATTCGCCCAGCTGGAGCGGCACGGCATTGCTGGAGAAGGCGCGGGATTCGAGCAGTGAACTGGAGGCGATGAAGCACTTCATCACACGGTTGCCGGGCTTCACGCAGACCGTGGCACCGCGTTGATCATCGTGGGAAAGGTCGCTGATCTCGACGGGCGTTTCGCCGAAGTGATAGTGAAGCAGCGCGCGGCAGCCGCCACATTGCATGCCCACGCGAGTGGCTTCCTGCATGCGGGCCAGGGAGCCGTAGGTGGTGTGATCGGCGCGGAGATCCGCGAGGGATTTGCGAAAGCAGAAGCAGACGGTCGAGGTGTGGCGATCGGCGGTCGCCGCCGTCGATGCAGGCGGGGATTCAGTCATGAGCCAGGATTTAGTAGGTCATGGGCACCGGTGCTGCGCGGTTCCTGTTCGGACGGTGGCAAATCTTGCGGGTCCACGAACATCTCGCAGAAAGTGCGCATGACATTTTTCACCGTGTTGCGGCTGACGTGGCGCTGATCGGTGTCCCAGGCATCTCGGGTGCAGTGCATCACCACTTCGTAAGCAGGGAAGTAGTCCACATCGTCGTGGGTGCTGACGAATTGTTCGGCGGCGGCGCGCAGGACAGCCTTGGAGTGGGCGTTGGCGACCACCACATGGTGAGTGTCTCCACGGAAGGTGGCATGAAGCGGCACTGGCGAGACCGTGATGATGAGCCGCACGTCAGGATTGAATTTCTTCCAAGTGGACCACATCGCCGAGAGGTGCTGGACGTTCTCTTCGACGGTGAGCACGCGCGGCTCGACGCAACTGCTGGCTACACGCCATGGCGCGCGCGAAAGGGCATGACCGCCATTCTTGAGGAACCACACCTCGTTCATGCCGAGCGTCATCGCGAAGACCTTCACCTCGCTGAGCGCACGACGAACGGCAGCCACATGACTGTCGTATGTCTCCTCGTATTCGGCCTTGGAACCAAACAACACGTCCTCCCGAAACGGATCGTAGAAACGCTCCACGCCATTCCGCACATCGCTCCACAGCAGGCGCGGGGTTTCGATGACGCCGAATGCGCGCTCGACCAGCTGGCGCAGGCTCGGGGTGTTAAACACAATGCCCCAGCGGGCGTTCGACATGGGGCGCGTGTGCGGATCGCATGGTCCGGGGGGCTCGGTGACGAGGTAGTTGAAGCCGTTGTCCTGGAGCCAGTGGGCGATCTCCATGGCAAAGCAACTGCCCGCAGATCCGATGGGAGTGGTCTTGGTCAGGAGGGGCTTGCGATGCACGACGGGGATCACGTCGAACAGCGAGGAGGCGCGCTCGCCCGTCTGCGAAGGGTTGGGCCAGAAGACCGCTGAGGGCACAGGTTTTTCTTTCGCCGCGTAGGCAGTGGAAGCGAGTTTGGCCTCGGCAAAGTGTTCGGTGAACCGCTGATCGAGACGGGCACGCTCCGCATCGGGAGATTCGATCGAGGTGTCCGTTGCTGGCTTTCCCAGGAGTCGCTGCCAGAAGCTGGGGCGCGGAGGCTTGGACGGGCGGCGAGGCTTGGCCAGCGCGGTCTTGCGCACCTGGCGCAGCAGCTCGGCGTGTTTCAATTCTGGGTTCTCCTTCCAGAGGGCGAGCGCGGCATCGAGCAGGAAAGCTGGAACTGCTTCTCCACGGAACACAGAAGCGAGCAGGAACCGCACTTCCTCGGCCGATTGAATCGGCTGGCTTTCGTTGAGAATGATGGCGGGGGAACTCACGGAATCGCAGAAGGCTACTTGGGCAGGGTGCCAGTGGCCTTGCCCAGGAAGCGGGCGAGGCTCAAACCGGTCTTGAGCGCCCAAGGTGCGTCTTTTGGCGCACGCCAGGAGTCATTGAACTTGGAAACCTGGCGTCCGAGATTGCGGTTCTCCTTCTGCAAGGGCTGAAGGTTCTCCGCGCAAGCCTTGCTGATGGCTGCAAAGCCGGAACTGGCCCAGTTCGGCGCAGGGCTGTCTTTGGGACCGCCAGAGAGGCGTTTGTCGGCGATGATCTTGGCGAAGGATTCTCCGGCTTGCTGGACGGCTTCGATAATGACGCTCATGGCCTTGGAGACGTCGTGAACGTTGCGGCAGCCGAGTCGGCGAGTGTCGATGCAGACGTCGTGTGCCCAGTCGGCATCCTGCTGGAAGGTGGTGCCCCACTTGGCCCAGAGGGCGCTGTTGTCGCCTCGGAAAACATAGTTGCGATCAAGGTCGGCGACCAAATCGGTGAGACCTGCGCTGGCTGCGGTGCGGTCGATAAACTGGCGGAACTGCTCGGTGCTGCCGGCGAACTGGTGCGCCGCCTCTGGTGGCAGGCTGGTGCGGTGCTTCCACTCTTCCCAGAAGCCACACACGTAATTGAGGTCCATCTCACGCTCGGTGAAGGGTGCATTGGGCCAGTGCTGAAGCACGAGCTTCAGAATTTCGTAGCGGTAGCCGCGAGCGGACTTGCTGGTGAAGACGAGGTTCTCTTTCTCGGTGGTGAGTTCGAGGCTCAGCTTTTTCTCCGCCGCATCGCTCTTCGTGTTCGAGAAGAAGGACAAGGCGGAGCTGTGGGCTGAGTAGGCACCGATGGAGAGCGGCAAACCGGAGAAAACGTAAGGTGCATTGTCCAGTTCGGCACCCGTGGCGGAGGCGAACCAGAAATCGGTCACGTAATGGGCGAACACCCGGCCTACGCGCGAGCGAATGCGATTGACGATTTCCTTGCTCACCCAGCCCTGGTAAGGCGCGGGCGTGGGGCAATGAATGATGCTGAGGGCCTGCTGGCGCAGATCATCGCGGGCATTGCGCAAATCGAACGTATTGGCGGCCGAGATGCGCAGGCCGCCGGGTGGGAAGCCAGGCGTGCCGCAATGGTCAGGCACGTCGGGCCAGAGAAGGAAACTGCGCCGATGGGCCACGGCCTTGGCCTGGGGGTGCTGGCGCAGGGCTTCCTCAGCCACTTCGATGCAACCGGTGTAGAGACCATCATCGCCGCCGATGACCATGAGATAATCGCCGGTTGCCTGGGACATGGCGAATTCGAGGCTGTCCTTCAGTGGCATGGTCTGCTCCGTCTTGACGATCTGGAAGCGAGAATCGCGGGCGCGGAAGTCTTCGAGAATCTCCGGCGTCGAGTCTGTGCTGCTGTTGTTGGAGATCAAAAAGCTGACGTTGTCATTCGGCAGATCAGCCAGCGTTTGCAGCGTGTGGCGCAGCGTTTTTTCGGCATTAAGGACGGGAATGATGACCTGGAATCGGCTCATGGGAAAACGCGCGGCGTGGGGGAGTGGAAGGCGATCACCTTCGGCAATCGTGCAGGCTGAATTGGCATGGCGCGACGGAGGTTGTCAATGCGTGTTTTCCGCTGCAGTCCCGTCGTTTTCGGGCGGCTTGCGAGTGGAGATGCGCCGGGCCGGACTGCCCGCCCAGATTTCCCACGCGGGCACCGATTTCGTCACCACACTGCCGGCTCCGATGATGGCACCCTGACCAATGGTCACGCCGTCCACCACCACGCTCCCGGCACCGATCCAGACATCGTCTCCGATCACGATACCTCCTTTGGACGGCATGAAGCCCTGCTTGGCGATCGGGATGTCCACGCGCGAGAAGGCATGATTGGCTGGCACCAGCATCACTCCAGGTGCCAGCAGAACGTAGTCACCGAGCGTGATCCCAGCGCCGCTGTAGAGCACGCACTGGGGATTGATCTGGCAGTGCTGGCCAATGACGATGTCGCCCGTGCCGCCGACGGCCTTGATGGTCGCGAAGGGATGCACGGTGGTGTTGGCGCCGATGCGAATCCAGGTGCCGCGCACGGATGGGGAGATGACGGCGAGGGGATCAATGGTTACGCCTTCGCCGAGTTCGAGTCCGGGGGGGAGGGGAGTCATGTCTGTGGTGGTGTGCAGTCCACGTTGAAAAAGGTCTGCGCGTAGCTGCGTGCGCTGGGCTTGATGATCAGGCGACCCTCCTTGTCCCGGTAGGCGACGTGATGGTCGGGGACATCCGTTTGAAACAAGCCCGTCTGACAGCTCACGGATGCCCCATGGCCGATCTGGCATGGTCCGATGATGGAACTCTGCGCCGCCAGGGCGACGCCTTGGCCGAGCGTCGGATACTTGCCATGATGGGCACCGATCGTGCAGCCTTGCAGAGCCACGAAGAAGTTCCCATACGTCGCCTTGCCCAGCATCGTGCCGCTGCCGTGGAAGATGAGGAAGATGTCGGGCAAGCCGGTGTCATACATGCAGTCGAAGGCGTGCAAGGCCTTGTTCAGATAGTAGAGCTTGCTCAGCAGGCGACGATCTGTGCCCTGCCGTGACAGCGAGTTCGCCAGGAACCACAAATACATCAGGTAGTGGTCGGCATACAGATGGTTGAGGTGCGTGCCTTCGGGGCCGTTGTAGCGGGGGCTGATGGCGTGGCGAAAGCAGAAATCCAGCCGGTCCAGGGCGACATCGACGCCGGGCATAAGATCGCTGCCGGTCAGGTCGTGACCATCAGGGAAGAAGTGGTTGAGCTGACGTGCGGTGTAAGTCGCCAGCTCGGATCGGGGCAGGGACAGATTCATAGCGCAGCATACTGGCGGCACAGGGATGGCAATCGTTCGATGACAGGTGTCGGCTCAAATCCAAACTCCGTTCTCAAGCGTGTGGCTGCCGTCATGGGGAAGGTGGACCGAGCGCCGCCAGGGCGTGCCTCGTAGCTTGATCCGAGCGTGGCGCTGATGCAGTCCACGATCTCCTGGTGGGTGGTCTGGACTCCAGACGACAAGTTGTAGAGCCGGTCTTTGCCATGCTGAGCGATGAGCGGCAGGAGGCGCACCACATCTTCCATCAAGATGTAGTCCTTGGCGGAATCCAGCGCCGTGTTGAGCACGATGCGTCCATGTTGCAGGGCATCGCGGATCAGGGAGGGGACGAAGGTCAATGGCGGCTGCTCAAAGCCGAGCACATTGGACAGGCGGGCCACACGGACCGTGGCTCGCGGGTGAGCCAGGCAAACTGCCTCGCCTGCGATCTTGGAGATCTTGTAGTAGTCAGCGAGGTTGCTTGGATCAGCGCTGAGCGGTGCTGTCTCCTCACCGCTGGTGCCGCGCTCGTAAACACGAGTGCTCGAAAGGTAGGTGAAGGATTCAAACTCGCAGGTCTCCAGCACCTCCAGCGCCTTGCTCACATGGGCGCGCATCGTGTCATGCAGACGGCTGGCGAAGTCCGTGGTGACGCCAATGCAAAAGATCACATGCCCCAGATTGCCCGAGGGAAGTGGGGCGCTGTCCACCTGCACGATCGTGTCCTTTTGCTGGCGCAGATACTCCGTGAGGTGAGAGCCAACGTAGCCGCGCGATCCGAGGATGGTGAAGGTGGTGGACATGGGCGTGGTCAGGAGTCGAAAGCCTCTGCTAGCAATGGCAATCCCGCATCCCGAGCCGAGAGATCGGCGACCGGCAGGGGCCACGGAATCGCCAGCGCTGGATCATCCCATCGGCAGCCAGCGGCTCCATCGGGGCGGTAGAGTTCACCCATCTGGTAGTGCAGCACCGCGTGATCGGTCAGCGTCTGAAAGCCATGGGCGAAACCGGGCGGGATGTGAAGCTGCTGCGGGCGGCTGGCATCGAGTTCAAAAGCCTGCCATTGGCCGAAGGTGGGAGAACCTTGCCGCACATCGACCACCACATCCCAGATGCGACCCTGCGAGCAGCGCACCAACTTGGCCTCGCCATACGGAGCCCGTTGCCAATGCATGCCACGGATGCTGCCACGTCGCGTGGTCAGAGTTTCGTTGCACTGCGGCCAGTGCGTTGTGAGCCCATGCTCGCGGAAGGTGGGCTCGCAGTAGGTGCGCATGAGGTAGCCCCGCTCATCACCACGAGGCTCCAGGGTGATGAGCCAGACACCGTCGAACTGGGTGGGCTCAAATTTCATGGGTCAAACAATGCGCAGCTCGGGCAATGGCACGACAAACTTGCCACCTTGCTGGCAGTAGGCGCTCTGCTGGCGAATCACTTCGTCGGCGAAATTCCACACGAGCAGCAAAGCATAGTCGGGGCGTCGTTCCGCGAGAGCTTCGGCAGGGATGATCGGGATGTGCAGGCCGGGGCTGAGCTTGTGATGCTTGTGCGGGCTGCGGTCTGCGATGAACTGAAGGCGGCTCGCGGGCTCGCCGATGTAGTTGAGCAGGGTGCTGCCCTTGGCCGATGCGCCATAAGCGGCCACGTTCTCATGCGTGGTGAGGAAGGCGATCAGATCGGCCTTCACCTTCTCAGCGCGACGGGCAAAATTTTGGTAGTAACCCGGTGTGCTCACACCGAGCTGGGACTCGCGGGCACGAAGTTCGCGCACGCTTTCTCGCACAGGCTCGGCTCCGCGATGGCAGGCGAAGAGACGCAGCGTGCCGCCGTGCAACTTGTCGAAGTGCTCGACATGAAAAACCTCCAGACCGTGCCGCGCGAACAGCGGCTCCAACGGCGCGAGCGTAAAGTAGAAGACGTGCTCGTGGTAGATGGTGTCGAACTCCACCTTCTCGATCATCTCGACGCCATAAGGGAACTCGAGCGCGATCCAGCCATCGGATTTCAGCAGCGCGGCGAGACCCGCCACGAAGTCGTTGGTATCGGGAGCGTGGGCGAAGACGTTGTTGCCCAAGATGACATCCGCCTGGCCGCGGTCGGCAGCCACAGCACTGCCCGTGTCCTTGCCGAAGAACTCGGCGAGCGTGTCCACGCCAGCCTTGCGAGCTTCGACCGCGATGTTTTTAGCGGGCTCGATGCCCAGGCAGGGCACGCCTGCTTGGACGAAGTTCTTGAGCAAGTAGCCATCATTGCTCGCGACTTCGACGACAAAGCTGTCCTTGCCCAGCTTCTTGTCAGCGATGTAGCGCAGCGCTGCCTCTCTCGCGTGGCGCAGCATGGCATCCGAATTGGACGAGAAGTAAACGTAGTCGCTGAAGAGATCGACCGGCGGCACGATGTGCGTGATCTGCATCAGCCAGCAATCAGCGCACACGGCGACTTCGAGCGGGAACTTGGGCTCGGGCTTGGACAGGTCGTTGGGCAGCAGGAGGTTGTTAGCCAAGGGCTGCAAACCCAGGTCGATGACGGGGTGGAGGCGGCTGGAACCACAGGAGCGGCAGTGCAAAGTCATGCGATGAGGATTAAGTTGTCCACGCTGCGCCTGCGGCACGAGCATCGGAGGTGTAACTGTTGATCTGCTGCCAGGTGAAGTCTCGCATCGCGGCGTCGGTGGCTCCGGTTTCATGCCGATGGCGATACCATGAAGCAGTCTCGGCGACGGTGCGGGCGAAGTCCCAGACAGGCAGCCAGCCCAGCTCATGGATCGCCTTCTGCGGATTGAGGCTGAGTCGGGCCGCTTCGCCGTAGGTCGGTTGGGGCGTGATTTGCGGCGTGATGCCGCCGGGCCAAACCTTGAGCCAGGCATCGACGAGTTCCTGCACGGTTCGCTCGGAGGCGAAGTCGGGACCAAAGTTGTAGCTCAGCAGCGTTGCCTTGTCCGGTGTGGTGAGCAGGCGTTGTCCGAGGGCCAAGTAACCGCTCAAGGATTCGAGCACATGCTGCCAGGGGCGGGTGGCTTGGGGGCGACGCAGCACCAGTGGCTGGCGGGCGAGGAAGGCACGGACGGCATCGGGCACGATGCGATCCTCCGCGTAGTCGCCGCCTCCGATGACATTTCCCGCGCGACCCGTGGCGAGCGCTCCAAGTCCCGCGTCAGTCGCGAAGAAGGAGGCGTGCCAGGCGGCGACCACCAACTCGGTGGCGGCCTTGCTCATCGAATACACATCATGGCCGCCGAGCGGATCGCTCTCTTCGAAGGGGCGGCCGGAGTTGTCATTGCGGTAGCACTTGTCACTGGTGACGATCATCGCAGGTGCCGAGCAGCGCTCGGACCGCAAGGCTTCCAGGAGGATGGCCGTGCCCATCGCATTGGTGCTCAGCGTGGCGAGGGGCTCACGATAAGACAGGCCAACCAAGGGCTGGGCGGCGAGGTGAAAGACGATCTCGGGCTGGGCATCGCGAACGACGGTGCGGACGGCATCGGCATCACGCAAATCGACCAAGCAGGAACGCTGGAACGCGTCGTCGCCGACTACGCTGAACAGGTTGGGACCATCTGCCGGAGCCAGCGCGAGACCGGTGACTTCGGCTCCCAAATGTCGGAGCCAGATCGCCAGCCAGCCGCCTTTGAATCCCGTGTGGCCCGTGACAAGCACACGCCTGCCCGCATAAACATTGCCGAAGGTGCTTACCATGTTTTCCACGGTGCCTGACCGCTGGCCCAGAGTTCATTGAGAATCTCCATCTCGCGGATGTTGTCCATGCACTGCCAGAAGCCCTGGTGCGTGTAAGCCGCCAGTTGACCGGTCTGCGAGAGGTGGCGCAGCGGAGCCTGCTCCAGCACACACGAATCACCATCCAGCAAGGGGGTGATGGACGCTTTGTTCATCACCATGAATCCGCCGTTGATGGATGAATGGCCATCCCTGGGCTTTTCCATGAAGTTCGAGACCATGCCGTCCTTCAGATGCAATTCGCCGAACCGCCCGCCTGGACGCACGGCGGTGAGTGTTGCGCCCGCGCCTTGCTGGCGATGGAAGGCCAGCAGGTCGTTCACATTCACATCGGAAACACCGTCGCCGTAAGTCACCAGGAACTCGTCGTCTTCGATGAAGGGCAGCACCCGCTGGAGCCTGCCACCTGTCATCGTCTTCTCGCCCGTATCCACCATGGTCACGGACCAGTCTTCCTCATCGTGTGAGTTGTGATAAATCGTCTGTGGATGCTGGCCCAGCTTGATCGTCACATCACTGGTGTTCCAGTGGTAGTTGTGGAAGTAGTCCTTGATCACGGAACCCTTGTAGCCCAGGCAAAGGATGAACTCCTTGTGCCCGTGCACGGCGTAGTGCTTCATGATGTGCCAGAGGATCGGACGATTGCCCACAGGCACCATGGGTTTGGGCCGGTATTCGGTCTCTTCACGCAGCCGCGTGCCCAGTCCGCCACAGAAGATGACGACCTTCAGAGGCTTTGTTTCACGAGGAGAAGTGGGAGCTGACACGCGCGGCTTGTAGCACACGCTGCAAGCGGATGGCAAACTCGATTTGAAAGGCCGGAGTTAGCCCTCAGCCCGTTGCAAATGCGCCTGGCTCAAAGGGGTGCCCATTTTCAACGCGCAGGCAGCTCGGGCCGTGAGGACGTCTTCCAGGTGGCGAGGATGAAGTCCGTGGCCAGGGCGGATGCAGCGCACGTTGTCGGCGGTGAAGGCTTCGCCAGCAGCGATGTCCTTCACGACGAACAGCGACTTCCGGAAGATGCGGCTCGCGGCTTCCTTCGCGGTGGTGGCATAACGCACGGTGCCCAGCGCACGCTCGGTGACGCGCACCGCATCGACCATGGCGCGGAACTCCTGGGGCTCGAGCGAGAAGGCGCTGTCGGGGCCGGGTTCGGCGCGGCTGAGGGTGAAGTGCTTCTCAATGATGCACGCACCCAGCGTGACGGCGGCGACGGGCACGGCGACTTCCAGGGTGTGATCGGATAGTCCTGCGGGCACTCCGAAGGCCTCGCTGAGGTGCGGGATGGTCCGCAGATTCATGTCATCCGGCGGTGCGGGATAGCCGCTGTTGCACTTGAGCAAGGCGAGTTGGGTGCAGCCAGCGGCGCGCGCGGTGGTCACGGCTTCCTCAATCTCGGCGAGCGTGGCCATGCCGGTGGACATGATGATGGGCTTGCCCGTGGCCGCCACCTTGCGGATCAAAGGTAGGTCCACGAGTTCGAAGGAAGCGATCTTGTAGCAGTCCACATGGATCGACTCGAGGAAGTCCACGGAAGTAGGATCGAATGGCGAGGAAAAGCAATCCATCCCCAGCGCTTCCGCTTCGGCCTTCAGCCGCGCCTGCCAGTCCCAGGGTGTGTAGGCTTCGCCATACAACTGGTAAAGATTCTTGCCTTCCCAGATGGTGCCTTTGCCAATCTGAAAATACTCGTTCGCGCAGTCAATCGTCAGCGTGTCGGGTGTGTAAGTTTGCAGCTTCACCGCATCGGCTCCGGCATCCTTCGCAGCGCGCACGATGGCGACAGCTTGATCAAAACTCTGGCCATGATTCGCGGACATTTCCGCGATGATGTAACACGGGTGGCCGGGGCCGATTTGCCGTGAGCCGATTTGGATGCATTTGTCCGCCATGGTTCAGTTCAAAACCATGCACAGCGCGCGTTGTCCAGCCACATCCTCGTCATCTGCGACCGTGAAGCCTGCACGCTGAAAGGCGCGCTGCGAGGCGGTATTGTCCGGCTTGATCAAGGCGCGAATCTGGGTGGCTGCGCCGCTGGCCACGGCCTCACGACATGCGACCAAGATCAAGGCGGTGCCGAGACCACGCTGCCGATGCTCAGGTGCGATATTGATCGAGATGGTGGCGATGCGGTTTGCCACATCGAAGCGCACCATGCCAATGGCGTTGCCTTGCAGATCTTCGCCGATGAGCAGCAGGCACGAAGCATCAGCCAGCCGACGTGCGAACCAAGGCTCGTGATCCGCCCAACTGATCAGCGTTTGATTGAAGGACACCGAGCGTGTCACGGGATCATTGGCCCAGTCGAGCACGCGACGTGCATCATTCATTGTGGCCGCGCGGACTCGCACCAAACGCTGAGCCGTGAGGGCAAGCATCTCGCGTGCAACCCGGATCGCGCCTTGACCATCGACCAGTTCAAGCCCGCGCTCGATGAACTGAGCGCGCTGAGGGATGGCGGCTTCGCTGGTGAACTCATCAAGAGCGAGAGCGAGAGCTGCGGGGCTCACATCGGTGTGCCAGCCTGCATAGGTCATCACGCCTCGATCTCGCATGGTCTCGCAGATGGCGAGCTGGTTGTCGGCAATGGCGATCAGCAGCGTGGGCAGGCCGCGAGACGCCAGTTCGAGCACGCTGGTGCCGCCCGCACTGATCGCTAACTGGGCTTCATCCATGAGGGGAACCATGTTCTCCACGGGAGGCAGCAGCTCGATGCGCCCGCCCGCTTGAAGACAATGACGAGCCAGTTCCTCGCGGCGTGGATTGGCGGCACCGACGATGACCTTGGCATGTATGTGTGGCAGCAAGAGCAAGGCATCGATGACTTTGGTGGTAACGTTGTCGGGATCACTGCCGCCGAGCGTGACCAGCACACGTTCAATCGGTGTGGCGGCATCACGGCGCGTTGCTGTGCAACGAAACTCACGACGAAGCAGGGCATATCGACCGCCGAGCAGAAGTTGCGTGTGCGTGGCTTGATTCGCATACGTTGACGAGTCAGCGGTGATGTTCTGGTTCAGCACCAGCGAAGCGGCGTAGTGGTCGAGCTGGCCGAGATCATCGACGAAGAGCGTATGCTTCGCTGATGAAGACACTCGGTCAGCGAAGACCGTGTCGAACTGGTAACCATCAATCACCACCCAATCGGCCTCAGCGGCAGCGGTGCAGGTGTCATCGACATCTGAGTGATCAAGACGAGGTGCGATCAAAACGATGCCTTCTCGTGCCACGCGAT
Organism: Verrucomicrobiota bacterium; assembly: GCA_963204975.1. Taxonomy (GTDB): domain Bacteria; phylum Verrucomicrobiota; class Verrucomicrobiia; order Verrucomicrobiales; family Verrucomicrobiaceae; genus JAEUHN01. Next base: position 15,872 of record CAUJJC010000102.1, read on the forward strand.
CCGCCAGTGCCGCAGGCAATTCACGCGCTAGCAATGACACCTCGCCGCCCATGTCTTGCCAAGCCTGCGCCAGAGCAATGCAGCGCATGATGTGTCCCGTCCCCATACGGCCCGAGGCATCAGCGCGAATCACGAGCTTCGGCTTCACGGCTTGCGGCGGTTGAGCGTGTGTTTCACCTCGGCCAGCTTCCAGTCATCTTCGTTGTCGATGTCCTGCACTTCCATTTCCGAAAGCACGAGCGGCACGCATTGATCCATGAACACACGCTGATGCTTCTCGAATGAAGCGCGGCGCATCCAATACCACTGTCCGGCATCATGGTAGGCAGGCGTGAGGTCTTGCGACCGGGTGAATTGATTCTCAGGATGCATCAGCCTGAGCAGGCCGTCATTGATGCCAAAGGCGCGCTGGATGGGATAGCCAAAACGAATCACAGGCATCACCGTGTCGTGCTGATCGCTGGCGAGCAGAAGGTCCCGGCCATCGCGAAGATGTCTGGCGGTGACGAGCGGTGTGGCCGCATACATGCCGCAAACGACGTCCCACTCACGACCCGCATCGCGATATTGCTGGATCACTTCGAGCAGGGCGCTCGTGGTGGTGGAGTGATCATCGGAGTTCGCGGACGAACGCCTGAAAGGTGCCACGGCTCCGGCGGCGATGGAGATCTCGGCGATCTCATCATCGTCGGTCGAGACCATTACCTCATCAAAGCAGCCAGACTCCAGTGCTGCCTTGATCGGATAATGAATGACCGGCTCACCCAGAAAGGGGCGCACGTTCTTCCGAGGGATGCGCTTGCTGCCGCCTCGGGCGAGAATGATGGCTACTGCTGACATGGTGTTCTCCAGGGTTGGGCGGGTGAGGGGAGGGCGATGCGTTCTAAACTCCGAGGGCATGGACCAAAGCAGAACGCACACGTTCCACGTCGCTGTCCTTCATCGCCGGGAACATCGGCAACGTGATGGCCTCCTCGTAGTAGCGCTCGGCCTCGGGGAACATGCCTGAGGTGAATCCTAGCTTGGCGTAATCGGGCTGAAGGTGAACGGGGATGTAGTGGACGTTCACGCCGATGCCCTGAGCGCGCAGGCTTTCGAAGACTTCACGGCGGGTGCGGCTGATCTTGCCCAGGTTCAGCCGAATCATGTAAAGGTGCCAGCCGCTGACGCCCTTCGGATCGCGGGCCAGCGGGCGCAGAGGCAAACCGGCCAGGGCTTGATCGTAAAGATCGGCAATGACGCGACGGCGTGCAGCAAAGGTATCCAGCTTCTTCATCTGACTCGCACCAAGGGCAGCCTGGATGTCCGTCATGCGGTAGTTGTATCCGAGTTCGATCTGCTGGTAATACCAGGGGCCGTGGGACTCGCTGGTCATGAGCGAAGCATCTCGCGTAATACCATGCGTGCGTAGCATGGACACCCGCTGGGCGAGCGCCGGATCATTCGTGGTGATCATGCCGCCTTCGCCGCTCGTGATGATCTTCACCGGATGAAAGCTGTGCGAGACCATGTCTGACCATCGGCAGTTGCCCACGCGCTCATTCAAGTAAGTGCCGCCGAGGGCGTGCGCTGCATCCTCAATGATGCGAAAGCCATACTTCTGACTCAGCGCATGGATGCGATCCATGGCGCAGCTTTGGCCAGCGAAATGCACGGGGATCACCACCTTGGGCAGCGTGCCGTTTTTCTCCGCCTGCTCGAGCTTTGCAGCGAGGCGGTCGGCACAAAGATTCACCGTGCCGGGATCGACATCGACAAAATCAACCTTCGCACCGCAGTAGCGAGCGCAGTTGGCCGAGGCGACAAAGGTGATGGGAGAGGTCCACACCGTGTCGCCGTGGCCTACATTGAGCGCCTTGCAGGCGAGGTGGAGCGTGGCGGTGCCATTGGACATGGCAATGCCATGAGACGCACCGCACCACGCGGTCACCGCTTTTTCAAATCGCTCAATGGCGGGGCCTTGCGTGAGGAAGTCTGAGCGGAGCACGCGCACGACTTCCTCGATGTCCTCGTCATCGAGAAGCTGGCGACCGTAGGGCAGGAAGTCGGCAGCCATGGATCATGTGAGATCGAAGTTCGGGTCCACATGGTCGCGGATGAGCTTGCGGATCTGCGGGACGGACAGCCAATCGGTGTTCCGGCCCGAGTTGTAGGAGAAGTTTTCCGGCACCTGCGTGGCGCTGTGATGCTTGCAGTAATCGGCCATCAGCTTGGTCTGATCGCGACCGTGGAGCATGGGCACAATGATGAGGTTCTTGCCCGTGGAGATGGTTTGCAGGGCATCGGTCTCGGTCACCATCTCTTCGTGAATCTTCTCGCCTGGGCGGATGCCGACGACCGGCTTTTCGCAATTCGGTCCAATCGCGTCCGCCACATCAGTGATGCGATAGCTGGGAATCTGCGGCACATACAACTCGCCACCGAGGGAACGATCCATGGCGTGAAGCACCAGATTCACGCCTTCATCGAGCGTGATATTGAAGCGCGTCATGCGAGGGTCCGTGATGGGCAGCACGCCCGTCGTGCGGCGCTCGAGGAAGAAGGGAATCACGGAGCCGCGCGACCCCATCACATTGCCGTAACGAACGACGGAGAAACGGATGTTGTGGAAGCCGCGGACATTGTTGGCAGCGACGAACAGCTTGTCGGAGCAGAGCTTGGTGGCGCCGTAGAGATTGATGGGCGCAGCGGCCTTGTCGGTGGAGAGAGCGACCACGCGGCGCACGTCGGTGGCGAGGCAGGCCTCAATGAGATTCTCCGCGCCCAGGACGTTGGTCTTGATGCACTCGAAGGGATTGTATTCGGCGGTGGGCACCTGCTTGAGAGCGGCGGCGTGGACCACCACGTCGATGCGTTCCAGCGCACGCATCAGGCGGTCGCGATCACGCACGTCGCCGATGTAGAAGCGCAGTTGCGGATGCTTCGAGGTGGGAAATTTTTGCGCCATCTCATACTGCTTCAGCTCGTCGCGCGAATAGACGACTATGCGCTCCAGTTGCGGGTAGTCGGCCAGAAGACGCTTGACCAGGGCGTGGCCAAAGGAGCCGGTGCCACCAGTGATGAGGATGGATTTGGGAGTGAAGGTGTCGTCTGCCATGAGAATGGGATCGTTGCCGCAGTGCGGGCGCGGTGGTTATCGCACTTTGCGGGGCGTTGCAAGCCTGGAGGGCCGGACCGCACACCAGCCTTGCTGCCTCCGCAAAGCGATGCACTTTTGCCGCCCTCATGCTTTCCCGCTTTTTGCAGCCGTCCTTTGAAGCCTTCCGCGAACTCGCCAAGGCCGGCAATCTCGTGCCCGTCACCGCCGAGCTGACCGCCGATTACGAGACGCCGCTCTCGGCCTTCCAGAAGATTCACGATGGCCGCTGCGGCTTCCTCTTTGAATCGGCGGAGATGACAGCTGCCTCGGGACGCTACTCGTTGCTCGGCAGCGCGCCGCGATTGATCTTCACCGCGCGCGGTCGCGAGATCATGATCGAGGAACGCGGCCAGACCCGCAGCTACACCTGTGAAGGCGATCCCTCGCGCGAACTCGAAGCGCTGATGGACAAGTGCAAACCCGCCTCGCGCCCGCCCGGCAGCGTCTTCAATGGTGGCGCGGTCGGCTACTTCGCTTACGACATGGTGCGGTTCTTCGAGCCCACGCTGTCCCCGCCGCCGCCCGACTCGCTGGGGCTGCCGGACATGGTGTTCTTCATCACGGACACGGTGCTCATCTTCGATCACAAGCACCGCAAGCTGAGCGTCGTAGCCAATGTCTTCCTCGACGAGCACAAGGATCTTGAAGCCGCGTATGCGTGGGCCGAGCAGCAAATCGAGACCGTCATCGACAAGCTGTCCAAGCCGCTCGCCGTGAAGCCGCTGCAGGCCTTCCCGCCGAACGCGAGCATGGAACTGCCGCCACTCCGGGGCAACACGACGCAGGCCGAATACGAAGCGATGGTCCTCGCGGGCAAGGAATACATCAAGGCGGGCGACATCTTCCAGTTCGTGCCGTCGCAGCGTTTTGAGGCCGACTTCACCGGTGCGCCGACCGATCTGTATCGCGCGCTGCGTCATGTGAATCCGTCGCCTTACATGTTCATCCTCGAGCTGCCGCAAAACTTCGCGTTGGTCGGTTCATCGCCCGAGGTCCATGTGAAGAGCATCGACGGCAAAATCGAGATTCGTCCCATCGCGGGCACGCGCTGGAGAGGCAAGACCAAGGAGGAGGACGAAGCGCTCGCCACCGAGCTGCTCGCTGATCCCAAGGAACGCGCCGAGCACATCATGCTCGTCGATCTCGCGCGCAACGACGTGGGTCGTGTGGCCGAGTTCGGCACCGTGCGCGTGAACGAACTCATGATCATCGAGCGCTACAGCCACGTCATGCACATCGTCAGCAACGTGGAAGGCCAGCTCTCGCCCGACCACACTGCGTATGACGTCATGCGCGCCACCTTCCCCGCTGGCACCGTTAGCGGTTCGCCCAAGGTGCGCGCGATGGAGATCATCAACGAGGTGGAGAAGAACAAGCGCTGTGCCTATGCGGGCGCGGTCGGATGGTTCGGCTTCGATGGCAATCTCGATAGCTGCATCGCCCTGCGCACCTGTGTGCTCAAGGACGGCAAAGCCTACGTGCAGGCCGGAGCCGGAGTCGTTGCCGACTCCAACCCCACCTCCGAGTATCAAGAGACCGTCAACAAAGCCACTGGCATGTTGCGCGCCATCGCCTGGGCCGGGAAGCTTGCGTGAATTGACTCAATCGCGCATGGCTGTGAGCGGCACGGCTGTGCGAGCGGAGTCCAGAAAACGAATCTCCTCAGCGAACAAGTCGTCGTTGGTCATGCCCTTGGCGAGCATGGCCGCGTCCATCGAGCGACCTGAGCGAGCAGCGATGCCTGCGATCACCGCGATCTCGCCTTTGTGCCATTGGCAAGGCGGCAGGGCAGTGAGCGAGCGAAGGGCGCGCGTGGTATCGCCCAGGCGCTCGGCGGCCAAGGCATCCAGAAGGCGGGCGAGTGGATCGTTCGGTCGGTTGGTCACCCAGGACTTGGTTTGTTCAGAGATGGATTCAAGGTGCTGGCCAGTAAGCAGTCGGAAATAGGCAGCACGCTGGGCGAGATCGTAGCTGAGCGGATCGCTTTCAGCACGCGCGGCGATTACCCCGCAAACTTCCGATGCGGGGACTCCCGCGCGTCGTGCGGCAGCGATGTAGTCGATGACGGAGGCTGATTTCCCGCCCAGAATGAGTGCCCTGGCGAAGGCGCTCGCGGCGAAGGTATGCAGGCCGTGATCGAGGGCGACCTGTGCGGCGGCTTCGATAGCTGGAATACGTCCATCATTTTCAGCCATGGCAATCGCGGATTGCAGCCACTGGGTGGCGCGCTGGCGATCAGGCCGTGGTGAACGGAGTTCCACCAGGGCGCGGACGGTCCACTGGGTGGAGACGGGTATCGGGGCTAGAGGATCGCCGGCCAGTTGAGCTGCTGCTGCGAAATCGTCGATGGCCATCAGCGCATCGACGCGTGCCGTGAAAAGGCCTTCGTCCTCGAGTGCATCCGCGTGCGTGGTGAACTCGGCAATGAGTTCGTGCTCTTGCTCGTCCTTGAGCACGCTGACCGCTGCACTGCGCGCAGCCAGGTTGCGGGCAAAAATCGGATTGTTCAATGCATGGCGTAGCGATTTGCGACGCTGATCGACGGCCTCGCTGCCAGCCAGGGCTGAGGCTTCAGCGATCAGGCGCTGCAAGGTGGGCACCACGTCTGCTACCGAGCGCATGGGTGCTGCGAACTGATCGAGTGGACTGCTGAGCGTCCGCTGCACATCCTGGCGAGCTTTTTGAATCGCCTGATCTCCAGGGTGCAGGCTGACAAGACGATTGATCCGGTGAACGCCATCCATCGTGTTCTCTCGTCGCACCAGCAGCACCGCCATGCGCGCCTCGTCGTGCGGCGTGAGCGCCATCTGGGCCTCAAGGTCGCGATAGCAGGCGAGCGCCTCCACAGGAAAATCTATCTCAGCAGCCTGGGCGAGGGCGCGCAGCACTTCGGGCTTGGTGCCAGACTTGGGCATCACCTGGGCGAGCACGCTCAGGGCCTCATCACGATTGCCTGCGGCCATGAAGTCGGCTGCTCGTTTGACAGCGCGAATCGCACGGTCATGCAGTCGCTGTTCGTGCCACGTTTTGCCTTGAAGAAAGGCAATCACCGGCAGGCAGACGGATGCGATGACTACCGCCGCGATGGCGGCACGCCTCAGCTCCTGGCTCCGATCACTCAGGAGCCAGCGGATCAGTGAGTGAAGAAAAGGCAGTCGGGTTGTCATGACTGACTTGATCGGCGGCGTCGGAAGACGAGGGCCTGGGCTCCCGCAAGTAAGAGCAGAGCGCGGGAGGGCTCGGGAACGAGGGAAGTGGATCGAATGCCATTGATCCAGGTGGAGTTGGCTCCGCCATTCATGGTGCCCATGCTGCCCGTGTTCGATGCGGTGAGGGAGACGATGTCGTCAGCAGTATTATAAATGGCTTTCGGGGCTCCCACGGTCGAAGAGAGAATACTGCCCGAGCCGAACTGGCTGATGACGGCGTTGGCGATGGACCCAGGATTGTTGTCGTGGCCGATGGCGGAAATGAACTTGGAAGTGTCGGTGTTGTTTGAAGGCAAGCCGGACGCGATCCAGACGACATCGCCATTGATAGCAATGTTGATGTCTCCATTGATGGTCGTTTCCGCATGGTCTTTCGCTCCCAGGCCTGCGACGAGTTCGAGACTCCAGGCATCGTCGCTGGTGGGATTCCCGAAGGGATCATAGCTGAGATTCTGCGAGCCCAGGGCATTGCCTTTGACAACGATGATCGTCCCTGCCTTGAAGGCGCTGAGTCCAGACGGGGTCAGAGCGGAGGTCAGCGTAGCGGAGTCGAATTGGAACACACCCTGGAGCGTGGCCGTCGCATCGTTCGAATCGCCAAAGGTAAGAGCTGCTAGTTGGGCGACGGTCATGTCCTCCGTCAGGACGAACTCAATGTATTCGTCCGTGATCATCTTTGCGCCGCCGAGGGAGGAACCGCTGCTGTTCTTGTATTCGTTCACCACAATGCTGGCGGCCTGGCAATTCGTCGGTGTGGCGACGACTAGGACAAAATAGACAGCAAAAAAACGGAGAAGCAGACGGGTCATGAATGTTTGTTTTGACAGCGAACGTCACAATTTGTTATAAAGAATAATAATTTCCATAAAATATTCCCGAGATACTCCTCTTTTGATGGCAGTTTTGGCGTTGCGAAGCTGGCAAGAGGGAATTGACGTGAGAAGTGGAGTTAGCAGTGATCGAGCCACTCTCATACTGTTCATTTGAAGTTTTCTGGAAAGTCCGAGTGAAGCATCGCTGCCGAACACCGCCCAGGGATACTCCTTGCCAGATCGACCGTTCTTCGTGTAGAAAGCGCGGTCCTTAAATCGCGCCATTATGAGTTCTTCCCTCTCTACTCCCGAACTGCCTCCCCTCGGACTCCTTCAACCGCTTGGCGATGAAGATCGTCGCATTTTGAGCGGTTACGGCGAGTTCCTCCCTGTTCAAAAAGACAAGCACCTCATCGAGGAAGGCCTCGATCAGGACAGCCTGTTCGTCGTTTGCGACGGTTTGCTTCACGCAACCACCATGCGTGCTGGTCATCTCACCCTCCTGGGCAAGATCAAGCGCGGCGAGACGATTGGCGAAATGAATCTCCTCGATCCTGCCAAGGCGAGTGCCACGGTCACTGCGGTGGAGTTCTCCACTGTCTGGCGCATCAGCAGCGAGTCGCTCGAAGACTTCATGAATGCTTACCCGCTGCCCGCTGCTCATCTCTTGATTGGCATCGGACGCACTCTCGCCCGTCGTGTTCGCGACGTGAACGAGAAGATCGCTCGCTTCTACAGCGTCTAGCCGCCAGCCATGCCCACGCTCGGCCTGGTAGCTCACGATCATCGGAAACCTGCGCTCGTTCGCTGGGCGCAGGACCATCGTGAGCAACTCGCCGGATGGGACCTGTGCGCCACGGGAACTACCGGCTCCCTGCTCGAAGAAGAGTTGGGGCGGTCGGTGAAGAAGTTCCTCAGCGGCCCGCTGGGAGGCGATCTGCAAATCGGCACCGAGGTGGCCGAGCAACGCATGGACTTGCTCGTCTTCTTCTGGGACCCCTTGGCTGCCCAGCCGCATGATCCCGATGTGAAGGCCCTGCTCCGGGTGGCGGTGCTCTGGAATATTCCCATCGCGATGAACGAGGCCAGCGCAGATTTGTTGCTGCGTGGACTGGCGCAGGGCGACTACCAGCGTCGAGTGCCCGACCACACGCACTACCGCGCCATCTGGGGCGGGAAGTGATTGAATGCCCGGCGCGCGTGCTACTCGATGTAGCGGAAGTCAACGCTCGCGAAGATCGACTGGGCCAGCAGAGACCAGCTTAGCTCGGCAGCTTCTTTCGCCTCTGGCTCACCTGCGAAGACCTGGACGAAGTCCGAAGCAAGCTGGCGTTCGCGTTCTGTGGGCCTGCGTCCCAGGGCGGACTCATAGAGCCGGTTCAGGCGTGCTTTGTTATCGTGCAACGTTTTGGCTGAGATCAGATGTTTGGCCGTAGCCTGGCTTTGCTCGATCACGAAAGGGTGGTTCATCATGTAAAGCGCCTGTGGGGCCACAGTGCTGGTGTTGCGCTTCGAGATTGCGAGGTTGTTGCTGCCGAAATCAAAGGCCTCGAACAGCTCCAGGCGCTGATTGCGGAATGCTGGCGTGTAAACGCTGCGGCGCATGTCGGTGAAGACGTAACCGTATTCCAGATTTTGCAGCTTCGAGTCGTTCGGATCGCCGATCTTTCCATCCTCGGTGCCGATGGTAGGCCCCAGGAAACGGCGGTCCAGCGTGCCAGCGACGACTAGCATGGTGTCCCGGATCTGATTGGCATCCATCCGCTTCCGGTTCTGCCGCCAGAGCAGGTGATTGTCTGGATCGACCGCAGCCCCAGGCGATCCTGGAGCCACCACGCTTGTCATGCGGTAGGTGCGCGAGTCCACGATGTAGCGCACCAGCGTTTTGAGCGACCAGTCGCTGTCGATCAGCTTGGTCGCCAGATGATCCAGCAGCTCGGGGTGGCTGGGCTTGTCACCAGTGACGCCGAAATTCTCCGCACTGCGCACGATGCCTTCGCCGAACAAGTGCATCCACACCCGGTTCGCCAGCACACGAGCGGTGAGCGTGTTCTGCGGGCTGGTGATCCACTGGGCTAGCTGCACGCGTCCGCTTTGATCAGCCGGGATCGCGGGCTTCTCACCATGAAATGCCGCCGTGATGAAACCGCGAGGCACTTTCTCCCCGAGGTTGCGCAAGTTTCCACGGATGTGAACCGGGCAATCGCCGATCTCTTCGTGATCAATGACGGCCATCGCCTCAGGTCTGGCAGGGCCGCTTTTTTCGGCCTCCTTTACGCGTCGTTCGAGCTGCTTTACGAGTTTGGTCGCTTTGGCGATGAGTGGATCTTTTTCCAACTCCTTCTCATCGGCGATCGCGAGCTTCGTCAGCTCATCTACGTGGATGAACGTGACAGCATCCGCCACGACGAAACCATCTGTCGTGCCGTCCGTGCCCACCATCACAAACCCTTGTCCCGTGGACTCGAAGCGGAACTGCCCCAGGCGCACGTAGCGCCCATTGACTGCGGGCACCTCGGACTCATCGACCTTGATCACCTCCTCGCCATCGGCGTGAAAAACGGTGACGGGCACCATTTTGGACCGGTTCACCAGCGGCGGATAGGCGAACCACACTTCATAGCGACCGGCCTTCTCGATCTTGGGCATGAAGGTTAGCGTCTTGGTGCCCTTGCCCTCATTCCGATCATTCACGTAACCCTTGCCGATGTAGGTGGAGGAAAAAGTCGAGTGCTTCCATTCGCCCACGGCCTTGGCCTCGCTGTCATCGACGACGATGCCCGGCACTTCATCAATGGCGAGAGCACGGCCATTGCCATCCTTGGGCTCCGCTTTGGGAGCCAGTTTCTTGAATTGTTTCTTTGCCTCGTCGAGTTCGGTCTTCAGGGCCGCGAGTTCAGCTTCGTGCTTCTTCGCTTCGCTCTCAGCTTTGCCGTCGAGCATGAGCGGTGTGTCCACCCAGTGAGCCACGTTCTCCTTGGGGTCGCGGATCGTCTTGGTGCTGCGCAGGATGCCGGCGAGCGCGTAGTAGTCGCGGGTGGGAATGGGATCAAACTTGTGATCGTGGCAGCGAGCGCAGCCCAGGCTCATGCCAAGCAGGGAACGCCCGATCACATCGAGCTGCTCGTCCACGATGTCCATGCGGAGCAGCGACTTGTCCTGTTCCTCGTAGTTGTTCGGACCGAGGATGAGAAAGCCAGTGGCCGTCACATGGCGTCGCTGGTCCGCAGCCGTGGGGTGGGGCAATAGGTCGCCAGCGATTTGTTCGGTGATGAAGCGGTTCAAGGGGACATCGTTGCGAATGCTTTCGATGACGTAGTCGCGATAGCGCCATGCATCCTTGAAGGGCAGCGTGCGGCCTCCGCCCGAGGACTCGGAGAATCTCGCCGCATCCAGCCAGTGCTGGCCCCATCGCTCCGCGTATGAATTTGATGACAACAATTCACTGACGGCGCTTTCGGGGTCCTTGTTCTCGCTCGGCAGTCCGGTGAGGTCATAGGACAGACGGCGGGCCAGCACGGGGGGCGGAGCATCCGGCGCTGGCTGCAGCCCCTTCTCTTCGAGCTTGGCGAGGATGAAGCGGTCGATGTCATTGCGCGCCCACGAGCCGTCCTTCACCTTGGGTGCAGCGGGGCGTTGAATGGGTTGGAAGGACCAGTGGCTGGTCGCTGCGGCTGCGGGGCTTGCCTTGGCGACTGTCGTCTGTGCCAGGGTTCGCGGATCATAGGCACCGCTGGCGATCCATTGCTTGAGCACCTCCTGGTCGGCGGCATCCAGCTTTTGCTTGGGCGGCATTTTCAGGTCGCGATCCGAGTAACTGATTGCTTTCGCGAGCAGGCTGGCGCTCACATTGCCTGCGATGATCGCAGGGCCGCTGTCGCCGCCTTTCTGCCAGCCCTCGCGGTGATCGAGGCGAAGTCCGCCTTTGTGCTTGTCGGGTCCATGACATTCCTGGCAATGCTCGATCAGCAGCGGGCGCACCTTCTTTTCGAAGAAGGCCACATCATCTGCGGCCTGGGCAGCGGATAGTAAGAGAAGAGTGAAAAGGACGATTCGCATGGGACGATGGGCGGAAGCTAACGCCTGCACCGCGAAGGTTGTTGCACGCAGCGCGATGGCGGGGATGGATCACGCCGCCATGAAACCCAAGGTCATCATCACGGACTTCATCCAGGAACCCCTCACTTACGAACACGAAATCCTGGGCGACGTCGCCGATGTGATCGCTCTCAATGCGCAGCGCGAACCCGAACTCATCGGCCAGATCGAAGAGGCGGACGTGGTGGTGCTTTATCACCTCCTGTCCATCGGCCGCGAGACCATCCAGCGGCTGCGGAAGTGCCGGTTCATCGTCCGGGGTGGCGTGGGCTTCGACAACGTGGACCGCGTGGCAGCTCGCGAACGCGGCATCGATGTGGCCAACGTGCCCGACTACGGCACCGAGGATGTGGCCGATACCGCGATCGCGATGATGATGACTTTGACGCGCGGCGTGCATTTGCTCAATAGCCGTCTCCGCCGCGCCGAGGGGCCGTGGCACTACTCACAGGTGGCACCGATCTGGCGACTGCGTGATCGGACCTTTGGCATCATTGGCATTGGGCGAATCGGCACTGTCGCAGCTTTAAGGGCGAAGGCGCTCGGCATGAACGTGATCTTCCACGATCCGCATGTGCCTCAGGGAATCGACAAGGCCTTGGGCATTCGGAGCGTCGAGACGCTAGAGGATTTGATGACGCAGTCCCATGTGGTCAGCGTGCATTGTCCGCTCAACGATGAAACCCGAATGCTGATCAATGCGAAGACGCTCGCCCTGATGAAGCCGGGCGGCTTTTTGATCAATACCGCCCGCGGTGGCATCGTCGATCCACACGCGGTGCTCGATGCCATCACCTCGGGCCATCTCGCTGGAGCGGGGCTTGATGTGCTGCCTCTGGAACCGCCTGATGAGAATGACCGCCTCATGGTAGCCTGGCGCGATCCTGAGCATCCAGCCCACGACCGCCTGATCATCAATCCGCACGCGGCTTTTTACACCGAGGAAGGTCTGGCAGACATGCGCATCAAATCGAGCCGCAACGTCCGCCGTGTGCTGCTCGGGGAGAAGCCCTGGAACGTGGTGAACTGACCTTACGGCACCAACCGCACTCGGTAGAACTTCCTTCCGCCCGTGGCCGATGCATCCGTCCATGTGCTCGTGTCACTGGTGGCTACAATATCAGATGAAACGTCCGTCCACGAACCGCTGATCAAGTCGTCGCATGCCTGCACGCGGTAAGTCTTTCCACTCACGCTCGCCCAAGTGACCGTGAAACTGCCAGCGGCGGGCGAGGAGATGGTGTTGATCTTGAGCGACGACGTGCCGCTCAGTGGATCAGTGCCAGCGAGGTCTTCGTTCGCATTGATCATGCCGTCGCCGTCGTAGTCTCCATTGGCGTCCAGCAGAGTGACGCCCGTGCCAGACGTGCTGGAGTTCTCGACACCGACAGGACTGACCGTCCAGATCTGTGCATAATAGGTCTGCCCGACGGTGCCGGTGAACGTGTAAGAGGTGACGTTGCCCACGGAGCTATTGAAGACCTCAGAGTAACCGCCTAGGCCATCTGGTGCTTGCAAGGTGAGCTTGTAGCCCGCAATCCCAGCCTCGGTGTCGGTGACGGCGTTCCAGTTGAAGGTGACTTGATTGCCAATTGCGTAGGCTTTGAGCGTGGTTGGTGCACTGGGGGCGACGGGTGGACCGGTGTCATAGAGTTTGTAATACAAAGGTTCGAACGGGGCGGTCTTCCAGCCGTCATTGGTGGAGGGCAGCGCATTGAGGGTGACCGGGATGCCATTGCTGAAGTAAAGACTGCTTGCCCAGTTGTAGATGAACCATGTGTCCCGTCGGGTTTGGTCGTAACCTTGTCCGGCAGGCCCGATGTAAGCGGCGATGTTTTTCAGGCCGTAACTTCGCCCCGGCTTCATCCCGAAGATGTTAACGAAGGCGTTGTTGAAGACACCGACATTGAAGTTCCCGGAACTCGCCGTCTCGGTGCGGAGATTTGAGAAGCAGAACACCACATCCTGGAAGTTCGGCGACACACCTTCCTGTTCATACTTGGCCACGGCCCAGATCTCGTTGCTGGTGCTGCCGTTGGTGAGGTTGAGGAACCAGCGCTTGCTGCTGCGGAGTGCCGGGCTGTTCTTGCGGGCGAGGCTGGCGGCGGCGAAAGCATCAAACAAGCGTGCTTCACCGAAGGCGTTCGTGTTGCGATTCAGCCACGCGGGCTGCATCGAGTTGAACTTTTTGAAGTGGGCGATCTGCTTGCCGAAGTTCGTCTCGTAGAAGGTGAACCCGCTGGTCGTGGTGACACCGAGTTCCTGGCCCATGAAGACCATCGGTGCGCCATCCATGGTGCAGGTTACGTAGTGCCGCATGAGCGGGTGGAAAATGTTGCCGTAGTTTTCTTCGTCGTGGCTGGTCGTGTTCAGCAGCACCAGCCCCTGGCCGTAGGCGCTGCGGCGATCCTCGAAGATCTGACGGAACTGCGGCGCATTCCCCGCGCTCTTGAGCGGGAAGACGATGTTCTCATTCAGCACGTCAAAGTGGCGGTTGCTGCGATACGTCACCGCGCCCCCATCGAGCGACTCGCTCATCATCACGAAGCTCCACTTCTTCGAGCGCGCGGTGTTGATGATGTATTCCCAGCACTGCGGAGGCAGGCCCTGGCCGAAGTCGCAGCGCAGACCGTCGATGCCTTGGCCGTCGAAGGCATATCGTTGCGTTAGGGTGCCGTCACTGATGGTGCTGTTCCGGTTCTGGCCGACAGGCCGCGTCTTCTCAAGCCAGTAGGTGGCGTAGCGCGCGAAGTATTTCCACACCTGCTTGGTCACATTGGCATCGCGGTTGGTGCTGGCGTCATCGTCGCTGGTCCAATTCGGATCGCCGTAGAGGAACTCATCGTTCTCGTTCAGATGATTGCCGTTGTCGGCGGGGTTCGTGTTCACCAGCGCGCTGTAGCGACCGAAATACACATCTTTGACATCGTTCCACTTGCCGAAGTCACCGCGGTCTGGTGCGACGGCGATAGTTCCTGCACCGCTTGCTCGCTGTGCGTAGTCGCCGCCGAGTGAGTAGAAGCGCGCCTCGCGGTTCTTGATCAAATCGGAAGGCGACCACGTCTCGCCATCGCGCTGCAAGTAGTCGATGCCTGGCTGACCCAGTTCCGCATCGAAGCCGGTGTGATTGAACGGCGCATCCAGCATGACGCCGATGCTGCGCGTGTCCGCTGCGCTTACGAATCCCTGAAACGAACTCATCCCCGCAGCTCGAGCGCTGGAGCCAGTGATGCTGTCGGTGCCGTTGTAGCTCGCGCTCATCCACGGATCGATCTCGAAGAAGCTCTTCACCGCATAGGGCGAGCCGTGCGAATACGGCTGGCCTGTGGCTGGATCAGTCTCGCGACCTTCGATGGCTGCCGGATGCACGGGTTGAAACCACAGCATGTTCACGCCAAGCCCTTCGAGGTAATCGAGATTGAACCCGCGACCATCCACCGTGCGTGGCGCGCCGGGTGCATCGTAGAGATCTTCAAAGGTGGAGCGCTCAATGAAGCTGCCCGTGGCCTTCGCTTCAATGGTGAGCGTGTTGATCTCATACATGTTCATCGTGCGCGCCGTCACCGGCGAGACGGTGATGGCGTGATCGCGACGACCTGCGCTGACATTGGTGAACCAGCGCCAGTTGGTGTCGCCCGTGACCTTCCAGCGTGCGCTCAGCCGATACGCCCCGGTCTTGATCGCATTCAGTGTGAGCGTGTAGTTACCCGCGCTTACCAGTGTCATCGGATAGCTGCGATAGTAGAAGTCACTGCCAGTGCCGATGAGGCTTTCGGTTTGATTGAACTCCATGCCGTCCTCGATGCCGTTCGCGTTCTTGTCGCTCGTTGCGTAGTCGCGTTGGTTCAAGTTCGTCACCACCTCGACGGCGATGATGCTCGGCTGGCCAGGAGCGAAGTTGATGGTGATCGGCACGGACGTGGCCGCGACTTCATCGGCAAAGACCTTCGTGGTCGTGTAGTTGCCGTTTAGCGTCCCGGTCGTCGGGCTCGCGACGGTGAGCACGGGATCACCGAGCGTGCCGTTGGTGAAGGTGAAGACCTGGTTGTTCGTCGCTGCATTGAAATCAGCGAATCGCTCCTCGGTGTTCGCACTGTGCCAGAAGCCGACCTTGTATTTGATCGTCGCGCCCAACGGCAGGGATTGCAGCAGGCTCGGCGCTGTCGCCACCCACCACATCGGCTTGGCTCCCGTGATGCTGCCCGCCTCGTTCAAGTTCTGCTCAGGATGATCGTAGCTGCACAGGGCTACCTGCGTGGTGCCGCTGCCGACGCCGAGCGAGCCTGCCGGTGTGCTACCGTCCGTGGTGTAGTAAACAACGCCGTTGGTCGCCCACTGAGTGGATGGCGTGTTCACATCGCCGATGTAGCCCACCTTTGACCAAAAACTCACGCTGTTCCCGGACACCACGCGATTGCTCGCATGGAAGATCCACGCGGGACGATTGCGGAAGGAATACGGCGACGCCTGAGCCGTCGCCTCCGTCCCGGTGCTCTGATGATTCCCATCTATGTCGCCGCCATAGAGATAAGTGTCATCGCGATCACTGAACGTGAGCTTGAGGTAGTAGGCGATGACGTCGTTTGCCCCGAAGGATGCGGCATTGATCGGTGCCTTCCAGAACTGATTCCCGCCGACATCCGCATGATAACCCAAGGCCACGCTTTGCCATGCGGCGTTGGTCGTCAGATTCTTGTAAATCAGCCAACCACCCGTCTGATTGCCGCCCGCGCCTCCATTCTTGAAAAAGCCTGAATACACGGTGAATGACGAAGTCGGCGCGATCTCGACAAAGGGATCACGCATCGTCGAAGGAATGCCGGTCTGCGTGATCGACGGGATGTGCCAGGCGTTCGCGATCGCTCCGTGCAGATCGCGGCTGAGCAGCATCAGCAGGCCAAGCAAAGTGGAGGTGAAGAGGCGGTCCATGGCGAGAGCGAGAAGTCGAGGGGGGCTGAGGCTGACGCATTTGGCCAGCGGCGTAAAGCCTGCGGAGTTGGCTATTTGACTAACCTGGAGAGCCCGCTGGCGTCGGCGAGACTGGGACAGCTCAAGCCATCAGGTGCTCAATCGACTGCGGGTCGCAGGACGACCTTGGAGTGCGAAATGACAAACAGCTTACAATTTTTTCAAAGCAAAGCGCTTCGTTTGCGTCAATGCATCCGTCGCCCTAGCGGCTGCGCCCCCCAAACCCTCCCCAAAAACCATGAAAGCCCTCTTCGTCACCATCCTCATCTTCGCCGGTGCCTTTACCGCTTATGATTATTTCCTTGCGCCTCCCGGCCAGAAAATGATCTTCAAGTCGCTCAACGTCGGTGCTGAGGTGGCAGACGCCCCGGCGGCTCCTGCGACCACCGACTCAGGGATTCCTGTCCCCGCAATCCCTCAGGACAAGCCCAAAGCCGAGGCACCTTCAACGGCAGAGAAGGAGACTCCAGCACCCGCTCCCGCGCCGACGACTACCGAAGCCCCGCCTCCAATGCCAAATCCAACCGGCATGGCGGTGCCGAAGTTCGAGCCGCTCGAAACCCTCACGAAGGGCTGGACCTTCATCCCCAAGACCGCTTTCCCCCGCCAGGTGCATCTGAAAAAGGCGGTGCCGTTCAAGATGAGCGTGGGCAGCTCTAACCTCAACGCAGGTGCTGAAGTCACGGCGCTGGGTTTTGACAATGGCTTGCTCACCCTGGCTCCTACTGTGTCCTCGTCCGCTCGGGCAGCCGTGCCGCTCGATGACACCGACCTCAAGGGAGTGCTACTGGAGAACTACGAGAAGTGGAAGGTCCTGCGCATTGCCTGGCTGAAAGACGCTCGCGAACGCCGCATGGCCAGCAAGGCGACGGCTCCCCCGGAGCCTGCTCCCGTAGCTGATGGCAGCCAGGCTCCTACCCGTGGCAGCGATGGAGCTTACCCTTTGCTCGTCTCCCACCTCAACAGCGGCGAGGTCAATGAAATCAAGTCGAAAAATGTCCACAGCTGGGGCGATCCCGTGGCCATGCAGTTCGAGGGCAAGCCTGCTTGGGGCATCAAGATCCAGTTCGATGCCGAGACCGTCTTTGGTCTCCAGCCCGCCGAGGCTCAAGCCGTCGTGGCCGGTGGTCGGGTGAAAGGTTGGTTCTACACCGGTTCGGGCGAGCCCGTGCCCTGAGGCTGGAGCGTATGGCATATCGCGCAAAGAACCAGACGGCTCAGCGCGATATGCTTCCGCCATGAACTTCGATTCCTCTCTCACTCCAGCCCAGACCCGCCGCGAATTCGTCAAGGCGCTGAGTGCTTCGAGCCTCGCTGCCCTGATGGCGAACGAGCCGCGAGCCTTTGGGAACACCAAAGTCGAGCATCCCAAGGCGACGGCGGATTGCTGCATCGTTCTCTGGTGTGCTGGTGGCATGGCCGCTCCCGAGACCTGGGACCCGAAGCGCTACCTGCCCTTCGAGGTGGGGCTGGAGGTGGACAAGATCCTCAGCACCTTCCCGGCCATCGACACCGTGGTGGATGGGCTCAAGATCTCCCAGGGACTGGAAAACTGCTCGAAGATCATGGACCGCGGCACGGTGATCCGCAGTGCTGTGCAGCCCGATCTCGGCAGCATCCTGCACAGCCGTCATCAGTATCACTGGCATACGGGCTATGTGCCCCCGCAGACGGTTGCCGCGCCCCACATCGGCGCGTGGATGGCCAAGGTGCTTGGTCCGCGCAACCCAGTGATCCCTCCCTTCATCAATATCGGCCAGCGTCTGGAAGGCGTGGGCGAGCAGGAGGAATTGAAGGCCTTCACCACGGGCGGCTTTTTTGGCAGCGAGTTTGGTCCTTTCAATCTGCCCTTCCCCGACGATGCCGCACGGTCCGTGAAACCACCGGAGGGCATGGATGCCGGGCGATTCGGCAATCGATACAAGGCCTATCGCAAGCTGGTGGATGCCAGTCCGCATCGCGAGTTCATGAGCGACTACCAGCAGCAGTCCATGCTGCGGAGCATGGACAACGCTCAGCGATTGCTCAGTTCGAAGGAGAAGGATGCGTTCGATATCGCGCTCGAGTCCAAGGAGACCCTCGCTGCCTATGGCGAAGGGCGCTTCGGTCGCGGATGTCTCCTCGCACGCCGACTGGTGGAGGCGGGTGCCCGGTTCATCGAAGTGACGACCGAATACGTTCCCTTCCTCCATTGGGACACGCATGAAAACGGCCACGACACGCTCGTGCGCATGAAGAAGGAAATCGACGCCCCCATCGCCCAGCTCGTGCTCGACCTCGAAAAGCGAGGGATGCTCGATCGCACCCTGATCGTGATCGCCAGCGAGTTCAGTCGCGACATGATGATCGAAGGCGTGCCCGGCAGCACCGCGAAGGATCAGAGCCGCGCGAAGACGGACAAGCTCGCCGAGATGAAGCACTACGGCCTGCACCGTCACTTCACGGGCGGCACCAGCGTGGTGATGTTCGGCGGCGGTGTGAAGAAGGGCTCGATCTACGGTGCCACAGCCGACGAACGCCCTCTCGTGGCCGTGAAGAACCCGGTCAGCATCGACAACCTGCACGCCTCCATCTTCACCGCCATGGGCATCAGCCCCAAAACGGCCTACGACATCGAGAAGCGCCCCTTCTACGCCACCGTCGATGGCAAGGGCGAGGCGGTGAAGGAGTTGTTCTCGTAGTCTTCGCGAACGGCGATCCAAGGACACAAAAAAGCCAGGAGCCTAACGGCCCCTGGCTTTGTAAATGGATCGGTTGATTACACCGTTCCGAAGATCGTCTTGCCCGTGCTGAGCAGGTCATCGCAGGCGACCTTCATGCGCTCGCAGAGCCCTTGCTCGCCCTTCTTCAGGTAGCCACGAGGATCGTAGGCTTTCTTGTCGCCGACTTCGCCGTCGATCTTCAGCACGCCGTCGTAGTTCTTCATCATGTGGGCCACGATGGGGCGGGTGAAGGCATACTGGGTGTCGGTGTCGATGTTCATCTTGATGACGCCGTAGCCGAGGGTCTCACGAATCTCTTCGAGCGGAGTGCCGGAACCGCCGTGGAAGACGAGGTCCATCTCCGCTGCCGCACCGTGCTTGTCTGTCACGGCCTTCTGGCCATCCTTCAGAATTGTGGGCTTCAGCTTCACGGCACCGGGCTTGTAGGCACCATGCACGTTGCCGAAGGTGGCGGCGAACATGAAGCGGCCCAGCGGGCTGAGGGCTTCATACACGGCGAGCATGTCTTCGGGTGTGGTGTAGAGCTTGTCGTTGGCAACGCCGCTTGTGTCGTGGCCGTCTTCCTCACCACCGACGACGCCGGCTTCGACTTCGAGGATGATCTCGTTTTCGGCGCAGAGCTTCATGAGGTCCACGGACTGCTTGATGTTCTCCGCGAGGGAAAGCTCGGAGCCGTCGAACATGTGGCTGTTGAAGAGGTTGCCCTTGCCAGCGGCGCGGCGCGCGGCGGTGGCTGCGATCAGCGGCTTGAGGAACTTCTCGACGTTCTTCGGATGGCAGTGGTCGGTGTGCAGCGCGACGAGCACGTCATACTTCGCGGCCAGAATGTGAACGGCCTCAGCAAGCACGATGGCACCCAGGGCCATGTCTTTGACAGCGGTGCCGGAGGCGAACTCACCGCCGCCCGTGCTGATCTGGATGATGCCGTCGGATTTGCTTTCTGCGAAGGCCTTCAGCGCGCCATTGATCGTGGGCAGGGAGGTGACGTTGATCGCTGGATAGGCGTAGCCACCCTTTTGGGCGGCGTCGAGCATGGCGCGATACTGGGCAGGCGTGGCTACAGGCATGAGAATGAGGCGGGGGCTAGGAGGTTGGCGATGAAACAATCCGCCGCCTGGAGTGGCGTCGGAGTCCTGCGTTTAGCAGTTTATGTGCCGAGTGCAACCCTGGCTCTGGCCGCACGTCTCGGGTGCAACTTTTGAGCACGGAGCCAGTTTTAGTCTGCATGTCTTCATCCGTCTTGCCCGTTGCCAAGTCCACAATCACACCGACCGTTCCCGCCATCATGGTGAGAGGTCTGTCGATGATGTTTTGTGTGGTGCTGACGCTGGGGGTGGCAGCTCTGTCTGCGCAGGAACCTCCCCCGCCGAAGCCTCCGGGTGACGAGCACGGCAAGCCCCCTCGTGGTCCCGGCGGACCTCGTTTTGGCATGGGGGGCGGCATGAGAGAGTCCGGTTGGGATCAGCTCAATGAGGACGAAAAAAAGAAGCTCCGTGAGGCCATCGACAAGGTCTGGGACACCGCCGAGGTGGCTGCCTCGCGAGATAAAATCATGAAGGCCACTGAGGAGATGCGCACTACGCTGCGCACGGCCTTGGAGAAAAGTGATCCCGATGCTGCCAAAATCATGGCCAAGGTGAAAACGCCTTTCCCCTGGCCATCGCACCGTGGTCCGCCGCCGATGCCAAATCCCGAGGACCCCAACTTCCCACGCATGGCCACGATGCGCCTCGGCTTCGAAATGCTCTCGATCGCCAAGCCCGAACAACGCGAAGCCATGCGCCACCTGCACGAGCGTCTGGTGGAATTGCCTTCGGTGAAGGACGCCGCAGCGAAGCTCGAAGCCGCCCCCATTTCAGGGCGCATGGAGGCCTTCAAGATGCTGCGCGAGACCTACCAGAAAGAGCGTGAGCGCGAGATCGCCGAGTATCGTGCCCGTCGCCGCGATAGCGCGCCTGAAGCGGACAAGAAATAGTCCCGCAATGGCCCGCCCGAGGTGCTGAATGGCTACCTCAAGCAAAAGAGTTGAGCTTCACGAGCCGCTCAAAGAACTCGTGACGTTCTTTGGCGGCTTTGCGTTCGAGCAGGGCGAGTGAGACTTACTTCCCAGCCACCCACTTCACCGAATTCGCGAGGATCGCTTTGAACGCAGGCATGTCGTGGACCTTGTCGTCGTGGCCGAGGGCGATGCCGACGATGCGTGCCTTCGGATGATCGGTGATCCAGACACTCGGATGCGGCTTGTTGTATTTCTGCGAGGGCGAGGTCTCGGCGAGGACTTCGATCTTGTTCGTGCCTTCCGGCGCGCCTTCGGCGTTCATATAATACAGCTCGTCAAAGACCTCGAAGCTGTCCGGCACGCCGACCATGATGGCGTGATCGCGGCGGGTGACGTTGACTTTGAAATTGCCGAGCTTGTCGTGGCCACGCGAACCGCCGCCGACGATCTCTTTGTTGATCTCGGGCCAGCCACCAAAGCCATACCAAGTGCCGGGATGGAGCATCACGACGCCTTTGCCAGCGTTCACGCGATCGAAAAGCGCTTTGCGATACTTGGCGGTGTCGAAGAACTTGCGGTTCACGCTGATGACGGCCACGTCGGCCTCAGCAAGAAGGTCGGCGGCTTGGTCGCGGTCTTCGGTGTAGTGAACGGTGTAGCCAGCGGCCTTGAGCGTGGCCACGTCGGTGTCGCCGAAGAACTTGGCGAAGTTGTGCGAGGAGCCGCCGCCGATCACGAGCACCTTTGCCTTGCCGGCTTCCCACGCGGGAGCAGTCGTGGGCACGAGCGGGCCATCGCCTTTGCCGCCTTCCTTGGGCGAATCAGCTGGCGCGGGACCGTTCTGTGCGGCTTCGGGCTTGCCCTTGCCCTTGGCGTTTCCGCGAGGTGCGGGTGTGTCGCGGGCTTCACCTTTGGCTTCCACACGGCCTTCGATGTCAGCGGTGACGGCGACCACGACGGGCGTGGTGCGATTGCCGTTCGGGCTTTCGAGGATCAAGGATTTCGCGACGCCTTTCTTCGTGAGCTTGAGCGTGACGAGGCGCACCTGGCCGCCGTTGCAGAGGTCCTCGACATACTTAGAGCCCGGCACTTCGACGGGGCGGATGTAGTCAGCGAATTCGACGCCGTTCTTCAGATCGAATACCTCACGCTCGCCGCTGGCATAGACCACGGTGGCGAGGAGCGCGGTGGCCTTGTCCTGTCCATACGGGAAGCCCCAGCCGCTGATGCCGCTGAGAAGCTGGAGGCGCTTGGTTTCCACATTGAGCGCGACCTCGACCTTCGCGGGGAAGGTCTGGCCATGAACATCAGGCGACGGGCCGCCTTTGAGCACGATGAGGTTCGCGCCGGTCGCGCTCTTGGCCGGATCGACGACGGCAAACGGAATGCCTT
This sequence comes from Verrucomicrobiota bacterium, assembly GCA_963204975.1. Classification (GTDB taxonomy): domain Bacteria; phylum Verrucomicrobiota; class Verrucomicrobiia; order Verrucomicrobiales; family Verrucomicrobiaceae; genus JAEUHN01. The sequence goes on from CAUJJC010000102.1 coordinate 38,212, forward strand.
CGACGGTGACGTTGCCGAACTTCGCGAGTTTCACCTGCCCACCGCGAGGATCAGGGCTGCCGAAAAGCCCATCGCGGCTGTCAGCGGTGAAGGCATCGGTAAGCGGGATCACGCGGAAGTGCTTCGCCGCATCGCCGACGATGAAGGCGAGGATGTCGCGGATGTTCTCAGCGCCGAGACCTTCGAGCCCTTCGGGCATGAGCGACATCTTCGTATTGATGCGCTCCTTGATGTCGGGCTTCTTCACTTCGAAGTCGCCTGCCTGATTGCGCAAGGTGACACTGGCGCTGTTCTCGGAGGCGATGACGCCAGCGAGTGTCTCGCCGTTGTTCTTGGTGATGTTCCAGTTGTAGAAGCTGGGGTCCACCTCGCGATTGGGATCGAGGATATGAATCACAAGTTCAGCAGGGCCATGCGCGCCCATGCCGACGAGTGGTGGTGCCACGTCCTTGCCGATGTCACCGAGCTTGTGACAAACCGCACACGCGGCGGTGAAAAGCACCTTACCCTTCGCGGCATCGCCTGGTTGCTCCACGATCGGTGTGAACTGCGCGATCAACTCGGCGCGCTTCTTCGCGTTCGGGTTGAGCTTCTCCATCATCGTGGCGGCGCGCTTGGCCACCTGTTTGTTCGGATGCGTGCGGAGACGCGCGATGTTGCCAGGCCCGAGCACTTTCGGGTCGAATTTGCCGTCTTGAATCGCGGTGAGCAGCGCTTGTGTGGCTTGAGGACGCTTCAGCACGGCATCGAAGGCGACTTGTTGCAGCGCAGGTTTCAGCGTGTCCAAAGCCATCACCAGCGGTGCTGCGTTGCCGCTCTCATCGAGCGCGGTGATGATCTCACGCGCAAGTTCTTCGGGCGAAGTCGGATCAGCCAGTGCCTCGACACCAATCTGTGCATTCGATCCACCCAGCGCGATGAGAGCCTTCGCGGCGCCGATGCGTTCTGGCAGCGGCGCACCGTTCTTGCCAAGCACACCGCTCAGGCTGGCGATCTGCGTCTTGATCACATCGGCAAGCGCGCCGCCCTTGTCCCACTTCACTGCGAGCGGCAGCGCCGCCGGAGCGAGTGCGGGCTGTGCGAGCAACTTCTTCATGGCTTCGGTGAGCGCTGGTGTGAGCGTGGGAATGTCGTTCACCTGCTGTGCAATGCCTTGCAGGATGATGATCTTCAATGCGTCGGCCTTCGTGTCAGCACTAGCGCAGGCTTCGATCAACTTTTCAGCAGACTTGGCCAGAGGCAGCAGCGACTTCACCAGCAAGTCCACGCCTTCAGGAGAACCAAGCGCCTTGGCGATCACATCATCCGCGTGATCCGCAGAGGCTGCGATCACAGCGGAGCGTGTCCAATCATCCTGTGCGGACTTGAAAGCAGAAAGCGGTTCGGCTTTCGACTCGAACGTGCGCAGCGCGGCGCTGCCGATCTCCCCCTTCGACTCTGGGCGGTGGCGATAGGTGCTGGCGACCTGCTTCGCTTCCTTGTGATTCACCTTCCAGATGCGGCCGTAGTAATGATCGCGGTCGGGGCGCACGGCGGCATTGGCGGGACCATGGATCGGGCCGCGTGTGTCGTTGTGGATGACGGCTTGATTGTAGAAATCGACGACATAAAGCGCGCCATCGGGCCCAACGCGGGTTTCAATCGGGCGGAACCAGAGGTCTTTGCTGCGGATGAACTCGGTCTCCTCGCGGCCCGGTTCCTTGTGCGACTTGTAGGTCACGCCGTCCTTCTCGACGAACTCGTGATGAACGATGTTGAGCGTGGGCTCGGTGGTGAAGTAGCTGTAGTTCCACTTCGCCGGCCAGGCACCGCCTTCATAGATGGCGCAGCCAGCAGCGGCGGTGAATTCGCCCACGAGATCGATCTGCACATACGCTTGCTCCGGCCATGACATAAGCGGGTAGCTCTTCTGGTGTTCCATCATGCCTTTGTAGCTGTTGGTGCCGGGGATCTTGCCTTTGGCCAGCACATACTCGGGCAGCACGGTGTGGAAGAACACGGTGCCGCTGGTGGGCTGCGTCCAGAAGACCTGGCCATCGGAGGTGATGTCGAGGCCCCAGGTGTTGCCTCCTTTGGATGCGTATTGCTCGATCTCAGTGCCGTCGGGTTTGAACCGAACGACGCCGCTGCCGATGGTGACAGGCGCTTTGCCAGGCGTGCCGAGCGCGGTCACGTCGCCGGAGCTATAACCGTGCGTCGCATAAATCCAGCCATCAGGTCCCCAGCGCAGGTTGTTAATGACGGCGTGCGTGTCGCGGATGCCGAGGCCGGTGTAGATCTTCTCGCGTTTGTCAGCAACGCCGTCGCCATCGGTGTCCTGAAGGTTCCAGATGTCAGGCGCGGCGCAGACGATGACGCCATTCTTGTAAAGCACGAAGCTGGTGGCGAGTTCGAGCTTGTCGGCAAAGACATGCTTCTTGTCCATCACGCCATCGCCGTTCGTGTCTTCCAGCCATGAGATGCGGTCGATGGGATCGCGGTCGAGCTTCTTCGTCCACGAGCCACTGTCCTTCCAAACCTCCACGTTTAGTTCGCGACGACCGTTCGGATACTCGGGCGTTTCGACGACCCATAGGCGACCCTTCTCATCCCAGTCCACGTTCATCACCTTGTTGATCAGCGGCTCGGAGGCGACCAGAGAGATGTTGAATTCAGGATGCACTTCGAGCTTCTCCGCCGCCTTGCTCGGATGCACGGGGCCGCCTTCGGGATAGCGGATCGCATCGCCGAGTTCCTCCGGCTTGCAGAGTTCATCCGCGTTCTCGCGCTTGCCCGCCCAGGCAATGCCGCGCAGGATCATCGTGCGCAGGGTGTTGTGGCTGAAGTTTTTATACCAGTGGCCGGGGATGCAGACAAAGGAGCGATACTTGTCCTTCTCATAAGTCCAAACCTGCGGCTGGATGTCGTAGATGTTGACGCCCTTCTTCTTCGCCACCGCTTCGGCGGCGCGAGCCTGGGCTTCCTTGTTGCCCTTGCCACCGGTGTCCTTCGGGTTCGGCGTGTAGGCTCCGGCGAGGATGCGGCACTCGGGCAGCACGTCCATGTCGTAGTAGATCTCGTCGTCCATCGCGAAGTTCGCCATGTCCGTGGTGATGGGGTTCTCGCGATCGGTGAAGTAGAGATGCATGGGTGCCTCCAGCCACTTCGTGGGGCGCTGATGATTCCACGAGCCGCCGACCACCGAGGCAAACCAGCCCGGATCACGCGACACTGCGGCTGCATGAATCGTCACGATGCCGCCGCCGCGTGCGAGGAACTCCATGAGGTTCTTTCGCTCGTCGCCGATCTTGATATTGCCCGCCTCCTGCGCGTGCAGGATCAGCACGTCCGTGCGGTCGAGCTGTTCCTTGGTCGGAAACTCCAGCGAGCCCTCGCACTTCGCGCCGCGCTCATTGAGCATGGGCACCCAGTCCTTGAGGAACTGCGGGAAATCATGGGCACCTGGGCCATGTGATTTGGCTCCAGCGCGGATGAAGACGCGGAGCGGGTCGGCCGCGAATGACGAATGACTAATGCCGAATGACGAAAGTAGAACGGCGGCGGCTAGGATGAGGCGTTTCATAAAAAGTTGGGCGGATGCTACAGAGACGAACGCCCGTCGTGAAGCCCATTTACGCACCGGGCACTATTTGAAATGCACATGCCCGGCCTTGCGGCGTCCGCTGCGCCGCCGATGAATCGTCATGCGACTCTACGATGCGCACAACCACTTCCAGGACGACCGGCTGAATGGCCAGCGCGAGTCCATCGCCGCGATGCTGCCTGGCATCGGCTTGCAGCGTGCGGTGGTCGCGGGCTCGGGAGTGGATGACTGGGAGCAGGTCGCAGCGCTTGCGGAGGAACACGCGTGGGTCCTGCCGTCGTTCGGCGTGCATCCGTGGTATGTGAAGGAACAGCCGCAGGACTGGCTCTCGACGCTGGCGAGCTACTTGCAGCGCTTCCCCAACGCTGGTGTAGGCGAGATTGGTTTGGATCGCTGGATCGAGAACGCGGATGTGGATCTCCAGGTGCGTATGATGCGAGCACAACTCGATCTCGCGGCTCGCGATGACCGGCCTGCGACGATTCACTGCCTGCGTGCCTTCGGTTTGCTCGATGAAGTGCTGCGCACCAACGAGCGTCCAGTTCGCGGCTTTCTGCTGCACTCATATGGTGGCCCGGTGGAGATGGTGGAGGGCTTCGCGAAGCTGGGGGCCTACTTCTCGGTGTCGCCCTACTTCCTGCACGAGCGCAAGGCACGTCAGTGGGAGACCTTTCGTCGCGTGCAGTTGGATCGCTTGCTGGTGGAGACCGATGCGCCTGACATGTGGCCGCCGGATGCGATCAATCCGCGTCCACTGCGCGATCAGGCTGACAAACCGATCAATCATCCGGCGAACATCGACCTGATGTATCGCGAACTCGCGAAGCTGCGCGGACTGGCCGTCGAAGCACTGGCTGCGCAGGTGGAGCAAAACTTTGCCGCGCTCTTTGGCATTGCGTAGCGCCAGCCACCACGCCATCACAGCCGCGCATGAACTGGCTCTCACGAATTGGATCTCTGAGTTTGCTCCTTGTCCTGGCTTCCTGTGCTTCGGTGCAGGTCAGGCCCGCGAAGTCGTCGGGCATCGAGCAGGCGGCGGAGGCCTGGCAACGCGTGGCCGAGGATGGTCCGAATGCGCGCACGGAATCGTCTTATCGCCAGGGCGTGGCTGCCGTGCTCCAGGAAATGGCCGGCCTCGGAAGTCCCAACGAGTGGCCTTCCCAAGTCCGTCTGCGCGATGGCTGGACGGTTCGCGTGAATGGTGGCTCGACCAAGTCGCACGAGGTGTGGACGCCGAAGTTGTTCGATGAGCTGGAGATCCCTGAGAAGAAGCCCAAGACGGAAGTGCCGGGTGCCTTGCGGGAGGGCCTGGGATTGCCGGTCGATGGTCTGCGTGTGGACGACGAGGAAGACAGCCAGTCGCGGTTTGTTTATCAGGGGAAGCAGAATCTGCCGGTGACAGCAGTGCTGGAGTTTGGTGCCGGAACCAAATCGGCCACGCTTCATCTCTACGACCCGCGTGAATTGCAGACCGTGCGTGTTGGCCGTCGAACGGTCCCGCTGGCCGCGGATTTCGCCACCTCGGTCCACGCCTTGCTTGATCGGCGTTCGTTTGTGCGTCGGGCATTGGGCGGCCTGCTCAGGCCCGGGCGATTCTGGGACGATGAGGGTTTGTTCATTCAGGAGCCGTATCGCGCTGACAAAGTGCCCATCGTGCTCGTGCACGGGCTGATGAGTGATCCGCACATCTGGGAAAATGTGATCGTGGCGATTCGCGCCGATCCCGAGCTAGGCAAGCGTGTGCAGTGCTGGTGCTACATGTATCCCTCGGGACTGCCGGTGCCGGTATCCGCAGCCCGGCTGCGGCAGAGCCTTCAGGAAGCAGACAAGATCCTCGATCCCAACAAAGACGATCCTGGGATGAATCGCACGATGCTGGTGGGGCACAGCATGGGCGGTTTGCTGTCCCGGATGCAGGTGATCGACTCAGGGCTCGACTTCTGGCACACCTGGTTCACCCAGCCGCCGGAGAAAGTCCCGCTCGATGGTGCTGCTGATCGCATGATGCGCTCGTCGTTGCTTTTTAATGCCAACTCCCGTGTGAAGCGGGTGGTCTTCATTGCCACGCCGCATCGGGGCAGCGAGGTGGCCGATAGCTGGATCGGGCACCTGGGGTCGAAGCTGATTCGAGCGCCGATGCAACTCATGCAGGCCGTGACTTCCCTGGCCACCCTGGACGCCGAATTGATCAATCCCGCGCGCCTGGAAATGAAACGACTGGGCGCTGATAGCATCACTGGACTGTCAACCACACACCCTGTGCTTCAAGCCATGGCCAAGCGCCCCATGAATGTGCCCTGCCACTCCATTATCGCGGTGATCAAGGATAAGTCGGTGCTCCAGGAGACGAGCGACGGCATCGTGCCCTACCGCAGCAGTCACCTCGACGAAGCGAAGAGTGAGGTGACGGTGAAATCAGGGCACAGTTGCACCAAAAAGATGGAGACCGTGAATGCGGTGCAGGACCTTGTTCGGCGACACCTGTTCTCCGGGCGCTAAGCAGTGATTATTCGTTCACGATGTCGTGGACGACGATTTTCTTGGTGAGTGGCTTCAGCGTATCGGTCACGGCTTTCACATGCACCGGATCTTTCTCGTAGCTGGCGAGAGCCTCAGGGCTGTCAAAGTGCATCACCAGGGCCACGTCGAAGCTGTCGTCCACCACATCGCGATCGCTCGGCAGTGCACGGCCCACAGCGAGGGACTTCACTTCCTTGATGTCGGCCTTCAGCGACTTGGCGGCGGCGATAACTTTGGCCTGCTCATCTTGGTTGCCGGGATTCTTCAGCCACGCGAGCACGATGTGCTCAATGCCTCCGGCTTTATGTTTGGCGAAGGGGCAGGTGCTGCGATTGTTCGTGGCGCACGAGCTGAGCATCAAAGCGGCGACAACAAAAAGACTGGTGGTGGCGTTCTTCATAGTGGCCGCTAGTTTTTCATCTCCATGATTCGTTCGTCCAGCCTGTTTTGCATTTTCATCTTCGCTCTCATTTCCCCAGCGCAGGAGCCGCAGGGCTTTGACCGGCTGTTGTTTCACGCGGCACCGAAGCCCTTGTCCGCCGAGGCGAAGACGAGTGACTGGCCCCGCATGTTGGGCCCCACGGACGATGGGAAGTCGCCCGAGACCCACTTGCTTCATGACTGGGGTCCAGCGGGACCGAAGAAGGTCTGGGAAGTCACCAAGGGCGATGGCTACACCTCGCCCAGCATCGTGGGTGACTACTGCGTGATCTTCCACGCTCTGGACAACAAAGAGACCGTGGAGTGCCTGCATCGCGAGACGGGCAAACGTTTCTGGAACTTCGGCTACGAGATCCAATATCAGGACCGGCTTGGCTACGCGAACGGGCCCCGCGGCAGCCCGGTGATCGGCGAGGACTGCGTGGTGACCCTCGGCGTGACGAGCATGCTGCACTGTCTCGATTTGAAGACGGGGGCGGTGAAGTGGAAACACGATCTCGCGTTGGAGTATCTGGTGCCGCAGGAGTTCTTCGGGCATGGCGCGACTCCTTTGATTCACGACGGCAAGGTCTTCGTGAACGTGGGTGGGAAGGGCGAGAAGATTGATGGTCACGAAGGCCAGCAGGACCGCATGAAGAAGCTCGCATCGCCGGGCGTGTGCGTGGCGGCTTTTGATCTGAAGACGGGCAAGGAACTCTGGCAGGTGAAGGATGAGTGGGGTGCCAGTTACGCGAATCCTGTGATGGCGAAGCTGCACGGCGAGCTGCGTCTCCTGGTCTTCGCCGGTGGCGAAAGCAATCCCGTGACCGGTGGCCTGCTCTGCATCGACCCGAAGGATGGCAAGGTCTATGAACGCACTTTCTGGCGGGCTGATATGTATACCTCGGTGAACGCCAGCTCCCCGGTCGTGATCGCGGAGAAGAATCGCGTTTTCGTCACCACGGCCTATCCGAAAGGCAAACCCATTGGCGGATTGATGCTGGAGTTTGATCCGCAGTGGAAGGCCAAGGAAGTCTGGCGCAGCGCCAAAATCGCCTGCCATTGGATGACACCGCTGTATCGCGAAGGGCACCTCTATGCCATCGACGGCGAGACCGAGCGCCTAGCCCGTCTGGTCTGCTTCGATGCCGAGACAGGGAAGGAAGTGTGGGAACACGAGATCACCTGGCAGATGCCGATCAAAGGCCAGAACTACAACTTCAGCATCCTGCGCGCGAGCTTGCTGGACGTGGATGGCAGCACGTTGTGCCTGGGTGAGACAGGTAGCCTGCACTGGCTGGACCTCTCGCCGAAAGGCTGCAAGGAACTGGAGCGCACGCAGCTCTGGATCGCACCGAATACCTGGGCGCTGCCAGTGATCAGTCGCGGCCTCCTTTATGTCGGCCAGCATGATCGCGATCAGGTCGATGGCACGGAGCAGCGCTTTCTTTGTTACGACCTTCGTGCTCCTTGAAAGGAATAACCCCGCCATTTGCGTCTCTTATCGCTGAACCCGCACGTAACTCCGACCATGAAACTCGTCAGCACTCTCACTCTGCTTTCCGCAACGGCTCTGATCGTCTGCGCCCAAGAGAAGCCCCAAACCACCGACAAGAAACCCGCCGTGGAAACTAAAACCGACAAGGTCGTGAAGACCGAAGATGAATGGCGCAAAATGCTCACGCCCGAGCAATACCGCGTGACCCGCACTGCTGGCACCGAGCGTCCCTTCGGCGAGGCATACGAAGAGTTCAACAAACAGGGCGAAGGCACTTACTTCTGCGTTTGTTGTGGTGCCGAACTCTTTACCTCCAAGGAGAAGTTTCACAGCGGCTGCGGATGGCCCTCCTTCTACGATACCAGCAAGGCCAAAGGCGTGCTCGAAAAGAAAGATTCCTCGCACGGCATGGTTCGCATCGAGACCGTCTGCAAACGCTGCGATGCTCACCTGGGTCACGTCTTCGAAGGCGAAGGCTATGCCACCCCCACCAACCGCCGCTTCTGCATCAATGCGGCAGCGCTGAAGTTCGTAGCCGGCAACGAGAAGAAGCCCGAACTTAAGGACCTCGACAAGGCCAAGGCGGAAGCAGCCGAAGCACGCAAAAAAGAGGAAGCGGCGTCGAAATGATATCGCCTCAGACCTTGAGCTGGTAGAACCGAATCGCGTTAGCTGACCACAGCTTGCGCTGTTCGGATTCGGGGCGGGAGGCGATGATTTGTTTCAGCGCATCCACCCAGCCACGCACGGGACTGCCGAGCAGGCAGACCGGCCAGTCGCCGCCAAAGAAGACGCGGTCAGGGCCGAAGGCATCCAGGCAGTGATTGACGACCGGCGCGAGGTCTTCGGCGTGCCACTGACCTGGAGGCACGAAGGCGACGATGCCGCTGATTTTGCACATCACACCCCGCTGAGCAGCGACGGCGTCGATGCCGCGTTTCCACTCATCGGCGGTGCAACTGCGCTTCTGATCGGGAGCCAGCTTGGAATTGAAGGCCTTGGGATCGCCATTGCCGCAGTGATCCAGCACGAATCGGGTGTCCGGGCATTGCTGAATCAACTTCACGCCGTCGGCTAGCTCGGTGGGCCGCATGGTGAGTTCGAAGTTGAGCCCATGCTTGCCCAGAGTCTGCACGCCATGAACGAACTCCTTGCTCAAGCAGAAGCCCTGGGGCGTCGAGCCTCCGTGGAGCACCTGGCGCAGTCCCTTCACGATGCCATTGCCAGCGTAGCGTTTTATATATGGCTCGAAGTCAGGCGCGGCGGGGCGTCCGCCAATCGTCGCGGCAATCGTCGGTGTCCGGCCATCGCGACACTGCTGCACCAGCGTGTCTGCCTCCTTGATGTGATCGGAGGGGGCTACGTCCACTTCCATGTAAATGGCTTTCACGTTCAGCCCTTCGATGGCCTTCAGATACTCCGCAGTGCGGTAGTCGTGGCGCAGGATATCGGGCGCACCCGTGAGCCAGGGCGGATTGATCTGCGTGCGATCCCAGAGATGCTGATGCGTATCAATGATCAGCGCATCTGGCTTGCCTAGTGGCAACGTGGAGCAGGAAGTGGCAGCCGTGCCGAGCGCTGCGCTCGATGCAGATTGAAGGAAGTGGCGACGATTCATCAGGGCTCTCAAACGCCCCGATGAACTGTGTTTGTTCCACGCGCTTCAACTTTTGGTTGATAGTCGCGCTTACGGAGTCGGCCTCAGATCGAAGCACACCAGCTTGTCCTTCTGGCGGACGAACATGCGACCATTCGACACGATGGGCGATGCACATCCCATCGCATCGGCTTTGGCACGGCCGAGCATCTGATAGCTCGTGGGGTCGGCCTTGATGAGGCGGATGTGGGTGCCGTTGTTTTCCTGAACGATGATTTTTCCATCAGCGAGAAGGGGGCTGCTGATGGTGGAATTGATCTTGTCCTCCCAGCGAATCTTGCCGCTCTCGAGTTCCACGCAGAGGTGCTTCTCGCCGCACATGTGGAAGACCAATCCGTCGTGAATGATCGGGGTGCCGCTGTAGCGGCGGGTGAGCCAGTAGTGCGACCAGGCAGCCTTGGGCTTGCCCTCGGCATCGGCCTTGTAGGCTCGCAGTCCCACATCCTTGGTGCCGCTGTAAATCACCAGCCAGTCTCCGCTCGCGACTGGTGTGCTCTGGCCACCGCCTTCAGATGTCCACTGCACGGAGCCATCTGCGGGGCTGAGGCCGAGCAACTTGTTGTTGGTTTGCACCACGATGGTGGGCTTGCCGGTGGATGGAGTCCACCAGGTGGGGCTGGTGGTGCTTTCCTTGGCTTCCTTTTGTGCCCATAGCTGCTTGCCATCCTTGGCATCGAAAGCGGTGGTGGTGCCTGCATTGCAGATCACCTTGCCGTCCACGACGAGGGGGGACGAGCCGGGGCCTTTGGTGCCGATGGGTGATTTCCACACCAGCTTGCCATCGGCTTGATTCACACACACGACGTGATGGCTCAGCATCGCATACACCTTTCCATCGATTACCGCCGGGGTGCTGGACGAGCGTCGGCCCGAGGGGGTGCCGGGCTCGGACCAGCGCCAGCGCTCCTTGCCCGTGTTGGAGTCGAGGCAGAGCACCACATCGTTGGCACGCATGACGGTGTTAGGCACGGTGTCGATGACCTTTTGTTTCAGGTCCTCGGGGAAACCCTCCGTGGTCAGCCAGGTTCGAAGAGCTTCGGCGTTTTCAAATGGCTTGCCTTCACGGCTGGCGATCTTGTTCAGCCACTTGAGCGGGATGGCCGTCTTGCCGGCTTTGAAGCGTGAAGCTGTCCAGGAGCCCAGCGCGATCATCTGCTCGGGCGTGAGGTTGGCTTTGTTCCATTCCTCGATCCAGGCATCCAGCTTTTCACCGCGCAGTCGGGGGCTGAGTTCCTCACGCGCTTTCTCCAGTCGGTCCGCGAGATCCGGGGGCAATCCACGGTGGTTGAACTTCTGCATCGTCTCCGTGTCGATCTCGCGCGTCTCCGAAGGCACGCGCTCATGCCAGACCACCGCCATGAAGACGCTTTCCCCTTGGGCGACGGGACTGCTGTGACCGCCGTAGTGATCGCTGGGAATGGCACTGCTTTCCCACACTTTCTTGAAGCCTTCGGGAGGCAGGGCATTCACCAGCGGCGATGTGTCTGAGGAGACGCCATTGCGATCAGGCCCCCGCCATTGGGGCCAGTCGGCATGGGCTATGGAAGCAGTGATAACGATGAGGCAGGTGACGCGAAAATTCATGAGCGGCATTCAAACGCTGGAATGATGATCGAGTTATCTTTTGATGCCGCGAGACGCCTTGCATTGACTTTGTCTTCGTTCGCCTCCATGCAGGCGGGAATAATGGATATGGTTGTATTCGATCTGGAGGCCACAGGGCTCTCCCCCTACTGCGAGGAGATCATTCAGATCGCTGCGATGAGAATGCGTGACGGCGTCATTCTGAAGAGCGAGGTCTTTGAGACCTTTGTGAATCCTGGTCGCCGGATTTCAACCTTCATCACGCACTACACCGGCATCACGAATGCCCAGGTCTATAACGCTCCGAGCGTGGTTCACGCGCTGGCGGAATTCTCCAAATTCGTCGGCGATGCCACACTTGTCGCTCACAATGGCAAGCGTTTCGACATGCCCTTCATCCGCGAGACCTGTCTGCGCAACAGCACGCCCGTGCGTCCGATTAGCTTTATCGATTCCATCGCCTTTTCCCGCCGACTGTGGGGTCGTGGTGGTGGTCATGGGTTGGATGTGATTTTGAATCGGTTGCAAATAGATCCGCATAGTGTGCGCCGCCATGATGCTCGTGGCGATGTGGCCATCCTTGCTGAGGCAGTTCGAATGATGTGGTCCAGGATTGATCCCGCGTTCCTCAAGTGCCCCGTGCCCTCAGGCGCTGGGGTGATTCCAGTTTGATCCAAGCCATCACCACACCTCCAGCCGCACAAAGCGGCGTCCGTTGGTGCCCATGGGGATGGTGACTTTAATGACTTGCTGGGTGCCGTTGTCGCTGAGGATTTGTTCGGACGTGTCGGCGTAGCTCCAATCGAAGCCATCGAGGGTTTCGGTCCAGGGGACGGCGAACCATATCTCGTTCACGGATTGCGTGCCGCGCGTGTAGGTGAACTCAATGTTGCCGCCGTTGAGCGTGAACTGTGCGCCGGGAATGCTGCTCGTGGTGGTCGGATTGAGGCCGTAGGCGTATTCGAGGTAGTTGGTGATACCGTCCGTGTCGGGATCGGCGTCATCGGCGGCGCTGCCGGTGTTGGTGGTGATGCCAAACCAGGTTTGACGCCAGGTTTCGATGCCGGTGAATGGCAGGCCCGTGCCGGTGAGCGCGATGTTGAAGCTGGAGAGGCTCGTGTCGTCGCTGAGGACATGCAACGCGGCCGTGCGGATGCCTGCGATGCTGGGCGTGAAGGTGACGCTGAAGCTCTGCGTGGCTCCGGGTGCGAGCGTGAAGCCGGCGCTGCTGCTGAGGGCGAAGTCGGCAGCATTCGCGCCGTCTTTGGTGATGCCGGTGACGGTGAGCGTGGCGCTGCCGTTGTTGCGAATGGTAAAAGTTTTCGCAGGGGCGGGTTGGGTGATGGTGGTGTAGTCAAAGGCCACGGCGGCGCTGGTGGGATTCAGCACGCTGGTGGTGGGTTGCTCGACACTTATGCTGGCGGTTCCGATGTCGAAGTAGGCGTATTCAAAGTTACGGTTCAACGCATCGTAGTAGCTGACTCCGGTCTGGGTGCCGATGGTGACAAAGGAACCGGTGTCTCCGGCGTTGCTGGAGAGCGTGTAGCTGAGCCAGGTGCCGCTGGCATCGGCGGCGGTGTTTCGCACCAGCTTGAGTTCGCCGATGAGATCATCATCGGGATCGTCGAACCAGGTGTAGGCAGGCTTTCCTCCGGCGAATCCGGCGCTGATCTCGATGCCGGAAATGCTGCCGAGCGTGCTGATCGTCCACACACCGCTGCCATCGACGGCGCTATTCATGGCGATGCGTGTGGTGCTGCCGAGGCTGTCGGTATAGACGAAGAATACGGCGGGCTTGCCACCGACAATGAGCAGCTCGGGATCGTAGAGATACTCACCCACAGGCGGCGCGGAGAGGATGAGGCTCGTTACCCAAGTGCCGGTGAGATCGGCGGTGCTGTGGCGGGCAAGCTTGAGTTCGCCCGTGCTGCTGTCCGCATAGGCAAAGCTAGGCGTGCCCGCGATCTCGGCGAGGGCGCTGAACTTTGTGCTGCCGACTCCGGTGACCGAAGTGCTCCATGCACCGGTGGCATTGGTGGCGGAGTTGCGAGCCACTTGCACGCTGTAGGGCGAGAGATTGGCGCGAAGCAAAATGCACGGATATCCGCCGATGGTGGCGAGACGCGTGCTGTTGTTCACGCCCGTGAGCACGGTGCTGGTGGTCCACAGGCCGCTGGCATCTGCGTTCGCATTCAGGCTGAACTTCACATTTCCCGTGCTGCCATCCGCATAGGCGATGGCGGGCCTGCCATCTACCTCTCCCAGCGAGCCGTCGGCGCTGAAGCTCGTGAAAGATGGCGTGGAGGCGGTCCATGGGCCGATGCCATCCGTGGTGGAGGCTGCGGCAAATTTCAGCCGCGCATTCCAGTCGTCTTGATACACCGCCATCGGCTTGCCTGCGACGATGGCGAGTTGGGAAGACTTGCCCACACGGCCCGTGTTAGATGCAATGTCCACGGCGGCGAGCGTCCACACGCCGCTGCCATCAGCGAGTGCGTTCTTTGCCCACATCAAATCAAAGCCACTCGCGTAGTAATAGCCGATGGCGGGCACGCCATCGACGATGGCGAGAGAGGCAAAGGCACCTGTGGTGCCGGCAGTGGCCACGTTTGTGACGGTCCATGCGCCCGTGCCATCCGCCGCCGCATTGCGAGCGTAGCGGACGTCCGCGCTGCTTTCATAGCGATAGGCGATAGCTGGCTTGCCATCGACGACGAGCAGCGAGGTGTAGGTGCCGGTGCTGTTCGTGGCATCCACGGTGGTGAGCGTCCAGGTGCCGCTGCCATCAGCGGTGCTGTTGCTGGCATATCGCAGATCATCATTTGCGGGGTCGTAGTAGCTGATCGCCGGACGAGCATCCACTTCAGCGAGCGAGGCATAGTAGCCGGAGCCAGTGTTGCTCTCGACATTGCTCGTGGTCCAGCCACCGAGGCCGTCCGCCGTGGCACAGCGGGCATAACGCAGATCGCCGACGTAGTAACCGGTGCCCTCACCGAGATCGACGTAGCTCGTTTGCTTTCGGTAAGCGATGGCCGGCTTGCCATTCACGATGGCGAGCGAGACCGTTTCCGCAGCGCCCTGCGCATCCACCGTGAGTTGCGTCCACGCACCGCTGCCATCCGCCGTGCTGCATCGGGCAAAGGTGAGTTCTCCTTTGAAGAACGCGACCGCCGGGTGGCCTGCAACGATCTCCAGCGAGGCGGGCGAGTAGGCGGAGTTACTGCCGTCCGACAGCACCGTCACCGTCCAAGCGCCGCTACCGTCTGCGGTGCTGCTGCGGGCAAACATGACACCCGCGTCCGTGGAAAACACGACCGCCGGATTCCCTGCCACGATGCGCAAGGCGTGCGAATCCGCCATGCCCATGGTGCCGACATCCGAGGCAATCTTCGTCTTCACCCACGACCCGCTGCCATCTGCCGCCGTGTTACGCGTGAAGACGAGATGCGACTTCACAAAGTCCCGGTAGATCATCGCCGGATTCCCCGCCACAACGGCCAGCGAGGTGTTTTGCCCCACACGACCGCCGGAGCCGGTATCGACCGTTTGATTCGTGATGGTTTGCGCAGCGGCAGAAGTGGAGAGGAGCAAGGTGAGGAGGAGTTTCTTCATTCGGCAGATGGATTCTGCTCGGGGAAGCCCCGTGTGCTCGGTGAAGGTTACAACTTCATTGCGAATCCTTTCGCATTGCTCACAGCCAGCATCTTGAGAAGATCGGCCCATGTCCGCAGTCGTCGCCGCCATCTACATCTCACCCACCGCCAAGGTCTTGCCGCATTCTGTAAAGCAGGTGGAAGCCTGCGCGCAACGCGGGCTGGTGGGCGATCGCTACTTCCAGCAGCAGGGCACGTTCTCCGACTGGGAACCGAAAGGCCCAGGTCGCGAACTGACTCTGATCGAAGGCGAAGTGCTCGCAGAACTCGGGCTCGATGCGTCAGAGATCAGGCGAAACATCGTCACGGAAGGCATTCGCTTGAACGACCTCGTGGGCCGCACCTTCCGCATCGGTGATGTCTTGATCGAAGGCATCCGCCATTGCCCGCCTTGCACGCATCTTAACAAGGTGACGGGCAAGCAACTGCTCCAGCCGCTCGCTAATCGCGGTGGCCTGCGGGCGAATATCTTGAACGATGGAGTCATCCGCGTGGGCGATGTGCTCACCGTCGGTGACGTGGCGCCTTCACTCTAGTGAGCGATCCATCCTGGCGCGATGGCGCTGGGTCAACTCATCGAACTTGGGGAGCTGTTCGCCTTCCAACAGGGCGCGGACTTTCGGGAAGTAGGTGCGGAATACATCGAAGCGCTCCTTGGATCGCGGCTGTGTGGTGCTGAGTTTTTGGACAAACTCGGCGGCGACGAGGCGCAGGCTTTGC
>CAUJJC010000103.1 GCA_963204975.1 Verrucomicrobiota bacterium
GCGCCTAGTCCCACGCAGCCGAGGGCCGTGAATCAAATCGGCTACGCGGCGGCGTGTGGTTCAGCCAGGGCGCTCGATGATCTGCGCCCCGCGAGCGAAGGCGGCACCTCGTCATTGCGTTCAAAGCTGGACCACCTGCTCCTCGTTCAGGGACCCCTGGCGCTTAATTGGCAGCGCCGGAAATGGGGAGTGCTGCCACGCCTTGAGAATGCCGACCTCACCCAGGCCAACCCACCATCTGCCGAGCGGATGAATCTGTGGCTGAACCAGAATATCCACGTCCAGGGACGGCCCGACTGGTTGTTCGTGAAGCTCCACACCCATGGGGCTGCTCCGCCCAATTCCGATATGCTCCTGGGCCAGCCGATGACGGCCTTCTTTGACTACTTCACCTCCGTGCTTCCTCGTGAAGCCAATGTCGCCGTCCATTTCGTGACCGCGCGTGAAATGGCGAACTTGGTTCACGCAGCGGAAGATGGCGTCTGCTCGGAGCCCAGGGCTTGTTTTGACTACTGGCTCAAAAGCCGAAAGGAAGGGTCGAATGGTTGAGGCGGGCTGCTTGATGGGCAACAAATGTCTTGCCGAAAGATCGGGAGACTCTTAATATTTAGAATTCCTAATGAACTCCGAGGATTTCCAAAATTACAGTTCCTCCCCCAAAGGTGGGCAAGGCCGTTGGAACACGGAAATCATGATCGTTGCCGGGTTGGTCGCGGGTTTGGTGGCTGGACGCACTCGCTTTGGCAAGCTTGCCCTGCTCGCCACGGCAGGAGGCCTCGTCTGGCGCTACCTCCATCACCGCACGCCCGTCGCTCCGCCACCAGTGTCCGCACCCAGCCAGCCTGCTCCCGCGAGTGCTGTGGACGCCCACGTTTCGGAATTGGTGGCAAGTTATTGGAGCGAATCGGAGCACCAACCCACCGCATCGGCCTTCGCGGCTCCCGAGCCAACGTGCGATGCGGCCCAGCCCTTTTCAGAAGCCAGTCCCTTCGGGCTTATCGAGCCTTCCGTTGTGGTGCCAGAGACAAAGCCGAGTGACGATTCCAAGTGGGCTCCCATGCTGGCCGAGGCTTTGTTGCTTGATCGACCAGCGGACGACTGGAAAGAAACCTCCTCAGCACCCGACGCCGTGTTCCAGGCCAACCTAACGATTGCCGACATGTTGGCGGGACAAGAGCCGGAGGTGGAGATCAAGGCGGAACCTTCTGCTGAGGTGGTGAGTTCGCAGGTGATCGAGGCTGAGGAAGCCAAGTCAGAGCCAGAGAGCCTTGTGGAGGCCTCTTCAGAAGTTGAAGCTGACGAGGCAACGCCGACTGGCGAGTTTGAAGCCGTTTCCGATCCTGTGTGGGTAGAGGTGGAGCCAGAGCCCGGCGTTCGGGAAGTGGATCAACCTGTGGCTACAGCAGAAGCCTCGTCCGGGTTTGACGTGGTGGGTGCGATTCCGACGAGTGAATTCGAAGCCGTTTCCGAGCCCGTGTGGGTGGAGGTGCAGCCCGAGCCCGTCGTTGAAGAGTCGATTTCACCCGCAGTCGAGGTGGAGGCCAAGCCTGTATTGGTCGGGCATCCTGGTCCCGAGACCCAGCTTATGTCCAGCGCCGCATGGTTGCTGGGATTGGAGCCGATGCCCATGATCTCGGCGGCTGGTGCGGTCGCCGTTGTGCAGGGTCGTGCGGAATCGAGCGTTGCTGTGAATGGAGCTTCGTCCATGGCGCTGAATGTGGGGGCGGAGTTCCCTGATCGGATCGAAATCCCTGAACACATCGCCCAGGTGCCAGCCGATGTCCCACCTGTCCCGCAGATCGATCACCCAGCGATGAGACCGATCACCAAAGGGTTCCTCAACAAGGTGCTGGAAAACGTGGATGTTCGGCCCAAGACAGTCCCTCTTGTGCAGGCGGTCGAATTGCCCAAGCCCAAGCTCGCGATTCCGCTCGCGGCGGGCGATGTGCCGATGACGTCTCCCTTGGCGACGGCATCCCATGAACCCATGTCCGAAGGGGCCATCAAACCGATCCCTCGCCCGGCGAGCTGGCTTGCAGCCGAACTGGCGATGAACGCTACGCCGACCCCTTCCCCCGAATCTGTCTCTGATCCGAAAGTGCCGAGCCGTCGCATTCAACCCCTGGCACCTGCCACTGCTGGTGAGAAAAAGGCGTGGCTGGAATGGTGGAAGTGATCAGCGTGCCACCACCTTGTCCAACTCCGGCAGGGCAAGGAGGCGCTTGCTTTCCTGGACGAGGAATTTTACGTCCATGAAGGGCTTGTAGTTCACGTCCAGCCAGCGGAGGCGCTGCTGGCCATCGACGAGAGCGACGGCGTGGAGAGGGAATTTCTCGAAGTCGTCGTAAGCGCGCCAGGCCTGGAAAGTCTTGATGTCCGGGGCGGAGACGAGCTTGAAGGGGAATCCGCCTTTGGTCTGCGCCCACTTGTTGGCGCGTGGGGCGTCGGCGAGTTTGTCGGGGGAGAGGGCAACAATGTTGATGCCCTGCTTTTTGAACTCGGCCATTTGCTCCTCGAAGGCGCGCAATTGCTCCATGCAGTGCGTGCAGTCGTGGCCGACGTAGAAAATGACGAGCGTCGGCTTGCCGGCGAAGTCGCGGTTGCTGATCGCCTTCCCATCCATGCCGGTGCCGCTCCACGCGGGGGCGGCGGGCGGCGACCAGTGCACGGGGCCGAGCGAGTCGAGCGTGGGGCGCTTGCCGGAATCGGTGCGCACGGGGGCGGGCTTGCGCCAGCCGTCTTTGATCTCGAGTGCGGTGGCGATCTTGTCCAGGCGGGCGAGCACGGGGAGGTCCTTGTCGATGGCGTAGGACTTGTCGCGGACGCGGTCGAAGGCCTTCTTCGCCTCGTCAGTTTTCTTGGCGGCAAGGTAGGCCTCGGCCTGCGCGATGGAGCCGTCGAGATCCTGCGGCGCGCTCTTGGCGAGGTCGGCGGCCTTGGCGCTGTCTTCAATAGCGAGGTAGTAGCGGATGAGGCGCGGCTTCGGCGTTTCCTTCGCCTTGTCGAGCGCGGTGCGGATGGCGTCGGGCTTGGCCTTGTCGAGGATGAGCTTGAGCGCACGCAGTTCGGCGAGAGCTTCGTTCAAGGCCTTGGTCTCGGGCTTGTCTTGCTTCTTCTCGTCCTTCTTCGGCTCGGGCTTGGATTCGGGTTTCGCGGCTGGCTTGGCGGCGGCGACTTCGGCTTTGCGGACTTCTTCTTTGCCTGCGGCGGGCTTCTTCGCGGGCTCGGGCTTCTTGGCTTCGGCGACCTTCTTGGCGTCCTCGGCTTTCTTCTTCGCGGCTTCAGCGGCGATCTTCTTCTCGATGGCTTCCAGCGCGGTGATGTTGGCGGCGAGTTCCTTGTTATGACCCAAGGAATAGTGCGCGATGCCGAGCGAACGCTGGCGGGTGATCTCGTGGCTGTTCTGCACGGTGGGCTCGAGGAAGGGCGTTTCGTTGAGCTTGAGCAGCTCGGTCCACTGCTCCCATTTCACCAGCGTCTCGAGCAGCCGGGTGCGACCGTAGCTGGCGCTGCTCGCTTGCTTGTCGAGGTGGTTGAGGTCCGGATGGCGCGGGTTCTCGATCAAGGCCTTGGCGAGGTTGATGCCATCGCGAGCGCGGCCCATTTCGTTCCAGGTGCGGATCAGCCATTCCTCGTTGTGCGCGTAGTTGTGGATGCGGTCGGGCAGCACCAGTGAGCGCATCATGTAAGCGTGATCGACTCGGGTGGAGGCCTCCTGCTGCCACGCGGCGTCGTCGTAGCGATTGAGCTTGGAGAAGGTGTGGCCGGGCATGTGCCACATGTGGGCGATGCCGGGGGACGTCTGG
>CAUJJC010000104.1 GCA_963204975.1 Verrucomicrobiota bacterium
ATCAAAGGCGGCGTGACTCATGGAGAGACAGATGACTACAGCTACAACGTGGTGGCCGATCCCGTGCATATCAATGAGATCAACGCCACGATCCTGCACCTGATGGGCATCGATCACACGCGCTTCAGCTTCAAGTTTCAGGGCCTCGACAACAAGCTCACCGGTGTGGAAGAGAAGCATGTGATCAAGCCGGTGCTCGCCTAGCAGGTTCTGAAAACGCCATTGATTGCAATCTCTCGCGGAGCGCGCTTCGTAACGTTCAGCCCATGATGACTGAAGAACCATCCGTGCCACGCGACGGTGCCGACCCAGCGGCGCGCGGCAATTTCCTTGCCTACCCTACCTCTCGCCTCGGGGCCAAGATCGTTCCGCAGGATCTCACGAGCTTCAAGACCCGTGGCATCACCAAGGTGGAGCGCGAGTTGCAGCAGGAACTCGTGGAACTCCGCGAGCGCTACCTGGCAGTCATTGACAGCTTCAACTGGAACAAGCTGATCTACGAATCGCACTACCGCTTCGAACCCATCATCGGCGAGACTTACCATCTCTACGATGTCGAGGGCCAGCACACCCTCAGCATGATCGCCCCTGAGCAATGGCATCAGCGCTGGGTGGGTTCCTTCCGGCTCAATTCCGATGCTCGCTGGGAAGTGGTGAAGACCACGCCCGACTTTGATTTGCGGAACTATGTCGGCGAGTGAGCCCTTCTCCGCCTTTATGCAGCGTGCGTTGTATGATCCGCAGCGCGGCTACTACACGGCAAGGATCAAGACCGTCGGTGCTCGCGGTGATTTCAGCACCACGGCCACCCTTTCACCTCGACTGGGCAAGGCCATTGCCTCCTGGCTGAAACAAGAAAGTCACGAAACTGGCGTGCGGACCATTATTGAAGTGGGTGGTGGTGATGGATCGCTCATGAAGTCCGTGCTGGACTCGCTCGGCTGGTGGCAGCGGCTACGCGTGCGAGTGCTGATGGTGGAGAGTTCGCCCGTGCTCACCTCGCAGCAGCAGACGCGACTGGGCAAGCGCGTGCAAGGATGGTTCACCACACTGCCCGAGGCGCTCGCCGCGTGCGAAGGTCACGCCTTGATCTACCACAATGAATTACTCGATGCCTTTCCTGTGGAGGTTGTGCAGTGGGATGGCACGCAATGGCGCGAAGTCTGGTCCGATCAAGGCGCGCGCGAAGAGTTGCGTGAGCTGACGATTCCCAATCCCGATGCCTTCAGCGCGCTGCGATCCCAGCCAAGCCAACCGCAACGCTGTGAGCTGCAAACATCCGTGCACCAATGGCTGCAACACTGGGTGCCGCAGTGGCACGCGGGCTCGATGCTCACCATCGACTACGGCGGCGACTTCCCTGCGTTGTATCGTCGTCGTCCTCGGGGCACGCTGCGGGCTTACCTGATGCAGCAGCGACTGGAAGGCGCGGACGTCTTTGCCAACCCCGGCCGCCAGGACATCACCTGCGATGTGAACTTCACGGATATGCGCGCATGGTTGCGAGAGCACGGCGCATACGAGCTGAGCTACGAGACCCAACATGGTTTCCTCCAGCGCCTCGCGCCCAAGGCTTCCACGCAAGCCGATGCCTGGGTCGCGCACGAGGGTGCGGGGGATGCCTTCCAGTGCCTTGCGGTGCGCCGGACTTGAGGGGCAAAAACGCATTGCACCAAATCTGGCGAGGTGGTAGCAGACGCGCCCTTTTCCAATCATCCAACCGCATTCGCAATGAAAGCCCATCAGCTCATCCAGGCCATCAGCAAGGACTTGCAGACCGAGATCATCAGCTACCTCGACACGGAGCATCTCAATGCCTATCGCATGGTCCTGTCCACCCTGGCCTCCCAGCGCAAGCTGCGCCCCATCTTCCTGGAGCGCAAGACGCGCCCCCAGCAGTATGTGTGGGTGTTTGAACAGCTCCGCATGCGCGCCAACAACAGCCTCGCTGAGCAGGTGCTGCAGATCTGGCTGCTGAAGAATCAAACCGGTATGCTCACCACCTTCCTCGACGCCGTGGGCATCGAGCACAAGAAGGGTGAAGTGGATGCCCTTCCGGAAGAAATCTCCGATGAGAAGGCCAAGGCTGGAGTCGCCGCCCTGCTCGCTAGCGAAACTCCCGAGAAGGTGGCCGTTTACCTCCACATGTTCCAGATGCAGCGCACTGATGGATGGCCATCGCTGGCCGCAGCAATCGAGGCTGAACCACGCCTGAAGCTCGATATTCCGGCCTGATCAGTTGGGCTTCAGTTCGGCAGGTGGTGCCGCTGGCGGATTCATCAGTTCTTCCGTCAGCGAGGACAGGTCTTCCACCCATCCAGACACGGCTTCATTTGTCGGGTTTTCCTTGATGAGCTTCACCAGTTCATCAGCGGCCATCGCGCGATTGACACCATGCTTCATGAGGTCCCGCCACTTGCTCCACAGCAGTGATTTGTAGGTCCCCACGAGCCATTTCGAATATCCTCGCTCGTCCTGCGAGCACCGCTCCAGGTGGGTGAGATGGGCGATGTATTCGTCCCAATCGCTCGCCAGCAGCTCAGGCTTGTTTTGCTGACGGTAGGGGAACACAAAGCTCTTGAAAATCTGTTCGAGATTCAGCGGCGAATCGGGCCAGTTCTCCAGCGGCTCGAAGTAGTTTTGCAGGTTGAAGGCCTGGGCGAAGACTGAACCCATGACTCCCGTCTTCGCCTGTTGCACGAGGTCGCGTCGGGCACGTTCCAGCTCGCGCTGGTCCTGGATTTTCTCAGCTTCACGTCGGCTTCGATTGTTCGAATTGGTGCGCTCTTTCTCCTTGGTTTCATCCGTGGGCACGCCCGCATAGGTAGCGATCAGGCTGACACCCTTGCTGGCGAAGTCCTTCAGCCGACTCACCATCGCGCCGTGATCCTTCATCTGTGCTGCTTCCATCGTGAAGACAAGGTATTGAAGCTGGAGTTGAAACACAGCCGCACGTCCTGGGACCTCCTCAATGCGATCCGCCATCTGCTTCACTCGCTCCTGTTTTTCTTTCTCGTCCTTCTTCGTCACTCCGTCGAGATCTGGCAGGCGTGCCTGCACCATCTGCTGACAGGTGAGGAAAAACTGCGCCGCAGAAAGCTCGCTCTGCGCTGCCGAGGAATACCGTCCGAGCGCGGTGGTGGCGATCTCCTTCTTCTTCGATTCAAAGTCCTTCGCTGCCTGCTGAAATTTTTCCACCACACTGGCCAGTTCGGGTGGCAAGGATGGTGCGGCGGGCGGCGGTTCCACCGATGGTGCAGCGGGCTTGGCTAGTTCGTCGAAGGGATTGATGGGCGCGGGCGGAGTCTGCGCAATGAGGAGCGCGTGGATGCCTAACACAAAAACGAGGGTGAAAAATCGAGCGCGCATAATGTTGAGGATTGAAGATGGAAACGATCTCATGCGCCTCATCTTTGGCCATTAAAAACCGGTGCCCGCTGGTCGTAGCGATCCGCGCTCAGCGATTCGAGGAAAGCCTTCAAGTCGAGGAAGTCGCCCGGCTTCACCGACAGATGCTTCAACAGCGGATCGAGCGGTGGTTGCGCGGCCGCATCGCCGCCCTCCAGCGTTTCACTCACCTCATCCATGAGCTGCTCATAAAACAACAGCACCTCGTCCAGCGTGCGCAGTCGGCCATTGTGCATGTAGGGCGCGGTGTGGCGCAGATTGCGCAGCGACGGCGTGCGAAAGGCCTGCCGCTCGCCGGGTGCAGCGACGACGTGCAGCTTGTAGTCCGAAAGCATCGGCCCGCCGTGGCAGCGAATGCAGCCCGATTCCTCGAACACCTTCATGCCCCGCTGCTGATGCGGTGTCAGCGCTGACTTGTCGCCGCGCATGAAGCGATCAAACGGCGTGTCCGGTGTGACCAGCGAGCGCTCGAAAGCCGCGATGGCGCGCGCGATTTTCGGCATCGTTACCGTGCCACCCATCGCGGTGCGATAGCGCTCGATGGCCTGCACTCGCAGCACGATCAGCTCCACGACTTCGCCTTCCTCACAGGCGTCACCACGCATCTCATCGCGCGCCCGAATCGGATGCAGCACCTGCGCCTCCAGTGTGCGCTCACGATTGTCCCAGAACATCACGCCGTCCGCGTTGAAGGCCGTGTTGAGAATCGTCGGTGTGTTGCGCGCCAACGGCGCAAAGCCCAGTCCCGTCTCGCGACCATCCGCCCAGCCGAGCTGCGGTTGATGGCACGTTGCGCATGAGGTTGCCTTCGTTGCCGACAGCACCGGATCGAAGAACAGCTCGCGTCCGAGTTCGATCTCCACAGCCAATGCCGCATGCTCCGTGCTCAGCGGCAATGCGGCCAACGGCACCACGGGCTCGTCCGCCACCACCGGGCAAACGAGCGCGATGACGAAAAGCGCCGCGAGTCTCATGGCAAGAAAACGCCGCCAGCACGCGACTTGATCACACCATGCGCACACTCCTCCTCGCCATTGCTTTGGTCCCTCTGCTCGCCCACGCCGACATCGCCGAGCCACCCGCGATCTATGTGGAAGGCTACCCCAACCACTCCAGCTACACGCAGGGTGAAGAGGCCGCGTTTCACATCTCGACCACCGCCGCCACCTTCGACGCCGTGATCGAGCGCGTGGGCAAGGAACGCACAAAGGTCCTCGAGCAGAAAGCCATCGTTGGCCGCCACTCGCCCGTGCCCGACACCGCCGCTGCGGATGGCTGCCGCTGGCCCGAGAGCTTCCGCGTCACCATCGGCAAGGACTGGCCCACCGGCTACTACGAGATGACACTCAGCACTCGCGACAACGGCGGCCCATGGTCGCGACGCGGCGCACGCACCGCGAGTAGCACCTTGTTTTTCATCGTGAAGCCTGCGAAGCCCAGCGCGAAGATCCTTCTCCAGCTCTGCACGAACACCTACAACGCCTACACCAACTACGGCGGCTTCTCGTTGTATGGCTACAACGCGGTGTCGAAGAACCAAGGCCATCGCGTCTCGTTCGAGCGTCCGCAGAGTTCGCAGTTCGCACGCTGGGAACTGCCTTTCGTCGCCTGGTGCGAGCAGAATGGCTACGCGCTCGACTACGCGGCGAACAGCGACCTCGAATTCCATCCCGAGATCCTCGCGAACTACGCGCTCGTGCTCAGCGTGGGCCACGACGAATACTGGAGCAGCCCGATGCGCGACAACCTGGAAGCCTTCATCGCCAAGGGCGGCAACGTCGCCTTCTTCAGCGGCAACTCGGTCTGCTGGCAGGTCCGCAGCGAGGACGACGGGCGCGCTTTGACCTGCTGGAAGCAGAACTATGGCAATGATCCCGTGTGGCAGGAAAAAGATCGCAGCCTGCTTTCCACCGCATGGAGCCACCACCTCGTGGGACGGCCCGAGAACAAGCTCACCGGCGTCGGTTTCCTGCAAGGCGGCTACCGTCAGAGCCACGGCCAGTTCATGAAGGACAAAGCCGAATACACCGTGCATCGCCCCGATCACTGGATTTTCGCAGGCACGGGACTCAAGCGCGGCGATGTCTTCGGCAACAAGGACACCATCGTCGGCTACGAGTGCGATGGCTGCGAACTCGAATGGCGCGATGGGCTCCCCTTCCCCACCTTCAAGGACGGCACGCCGAAGACCTTCGAAGTCCTCGCCACGTGCCCCGTGCGCTGGCACCCCGACGATGCCGCCTGGTATGAACGATGGAGCGCCGACACCATCGGCAACTCCACGCTCGGCCTCTACACCCAAGGCGGCACCGTCTTCACCAGCGCTAGCACGGACTGGGCACACGGTCTCAAAGGCAGCGACAAGATCGTTGATCGCGTGACGCGCAACGTGCTCGACCGGCTGGCGAAGTAGGAGCTTTACTTCCGCTTCAACACTCTCACGCGGTGCGATTCGCTGTCGCCGATGAAGACGGAGCCGTCGGCATCGACGAAGACACCGTGCGGGCGGGCCATCTCGCATTTCAGAGGATTGGCATCGGTTCCGTTGCCCTTCACGCCTGTGCCTGCAATGAGTTCGATGTTGCCGGACTTCATGTCGATCATGCGGATGCTGTGGCTCTCGCAATCGGCCAGCCAGACATTGCCATCGGGAGCCACGGCGATGCCTTTGGGACCACTGAGCAGCGCGTCTTTGGCAGGACCACCGTGCCCGGTGAAGCCGCTTTTTCCGGTGCCCGCGATGTGATGGATGATGCCAGCCTTGGGATCAATCTTGAAGACCTGATTTCCTTCGCGTGTCGCGAGCCAGAAATTGCCATCTTTGTCCACATCCATGGAACGCGGCCCCTTCAGCGGCGTGCCCTTGATCGGCGCACCATCGGGCGTCACACCCGCCTTGCCCGTGCCTGCGAAGGTGGTGATGATCTTCGTCTTCATGTCCACGCAGCGGATGACGTGGTTGCCGATGTCGCAGATGTAAAGGTTGCCATCGGCTCCGAATTGCAGGCTGTGCGGCTGCTTGAGTTCCGCCTTGTCGGCAGGGCCGCCGTCGCCGCTGTAGCCCGCCTTGCCGGTCCCGGCGAAGGTGGTGATGATGCCCGTCTTCGCATCCACACGACGGATTGCATGGTTGGTCATGTCCGTGAGGTAGTAGTTCCCTTCTTTGTCGAAGCGGATCTCGTGTGGGAGGTTGAAGGTCGCCTTCAACGCGGGGCCGCCATCGCCCGAGTAACCCTTCGCTCCCGTGCCAGCCATCGTGCTGATCGTTCCATCAGGAGCCACGCGGCGGATGCGCTGACCGGTGTATTCGCAGAACCAGATCGCGCCATCGGGACCGCGCACCACGCCGAAGGGATTGTCGATCTGTGCCGCCGTCGCTGGACCGCCATCACCGCTGCCGCCTTTCTCTCCGGTGCCAGCGAAGGTGGAAAGTGTCCACTCAGCGGCGCTGAGCGAGGAGACGGAGGCGAGAAGAAGGAGCAGCGATTTCATGACAAGGCCAAGACGATGATCACCTTGCCGCTCTCGCACAAGCTGCAAGTATCAGCGCACAAACCTTGTTTCCTCCCGCCTCATGAAGCGCCTTCTCCTTCCCGTTCTCTCGCTGCTCACCCTCCCCTGCTCCGCCGTCGAACTCGTCGTCGGCAAGCCTAAGACCGAGCACGTCAGCGAGCCCTTCAGCATCGACTTCGATTCCAAGGGCGCGATGTATGGCGTCGAGTTCACCAAGTCGAACCGCATCTTCAAATACGAGGGCGACAAGCTCAGCTTCATCGCCGGAACGCAGCACAACGCCGAGGTGAAAGGCGCAAAGAAAGCCGACGATGTGCAAGACGGCACCGATCCGCTCAAGGCGATCTTCAACGGCATGCACGACATCCAGATCACCGGCGACGACAAGGCTTACATCGGCGACTCCTTCTTCAATCGTGTGCGACTGCTCGATCTCGCCAGCGGTCACGTCTCCACCATTGCTGGCACCGGCAAGTCGGGCTTCAGCGGCGACGGCGGACCTGCCACCGCAGCCACCTTCAGCATCACCATGACGGCTTCGTTGTCGCCTGACGAAAAGCGCATCTACATCGCCGACATCGGCAACAGCCGCACCCGCGTCATCGACCTCGCGACCGGCATCGTCAGCACCGTCGCAGGCAACGGCAAGAAAGGTCTGCCCGCCGACGACTCGAACGCACTCGACGCCGCGATGGGCGATACCCGCGCCGTCACGCAGGCCAAGGACGGCACGCTCTACGTCTTGCTGCGTGGGGGCAATTCGCTCGTCGCCGTGAAGGATGGGAAGACTCGCACCGTCGTGAACGCCGCTGGTAAGAAAGGCTACAGCGGCGACGGCGGCCCTGGTCGCGATGCCACAATGAACGGTCCCAAATACGTCGCCATGGACCCGAACGGCAACGTCCTCATCTGCGACACCGAGAACCACTGCGTGCGCCGCCTCAACACCCAGACCGGTATCATCGAACTCCTCGCCGGAGCCCCACCGAAAGCTGGCACCAAGATCGGCAGCACCTGGCTGCAAACCGAACTCAAGCGCCCCCACGGCGTCCGCATGAGCCCCGACGGCAAGACTCTCTACATCGCCGACACCTACAACGACCGCGTCCTGCGCGGCGAGTATAAGTGATCTCGGCTACGCCTTTTCGTAAAGGTCGTTCACATCTGCGGCGGCGAGTTCGATCCAGTAGCTCGCCAGCTTTTCAGTGACGAGCTTGAGATACTGCTCGCCCTTCGCGGCGGTGCTCTCGTGAGGATTGCCAGCACCGGTGTCATTGGTGGCCTTGGTCCAGGCGCGGGGAGCCCAGGCCCACTTCTCGCGAATAGCTTTCAGCTTGGACGGGTTCTCCGTGCCATCGCCCCACTCACTTTTGGGCAGCACGAGATCGGGATGGAGATGCATGATCATGCTGGTCTCGCGTTCATCCGCGTGATCGCCTGGATGCGTGAAGATGCCTTGCCCGCTGTGAACTTGGAACCACGACACCGTGCTGAGGAAGATGCGCGGATGATCGGCCTGCAACTCGCGCAACATCTGACGGAAGTCATTGCCACCGTGACCATTGAGAATCACGAACTTCGGCACGCCCACGTCTTCGAGACAGCTGATGATGTCGTCGAGGATCGCGTGCTGGGTGCTCGGATTGATGTTGATGCAGAAAGGAATATCGAGCTGTCTGCTCTGCACGCCGAAGGGGATGTTCGGCAGCACGCCAATCTTCGCACCCTTCTCCCATGCGATGCGTGCGGACTCGGCGGTGAT
The DNA here is from genome assembly GCA_963204975.1 of Verrucomicrobiota bacterium. Taxonomy (GTDB): domain Bacteria; phylum Verrucomicrobiota; class Verrucomicrobiia; order Verrucomicrobiales; family Verrucomicrobiaceae; genus JAEUHN01. Next base: position 8,684 of record CAUJJC010000104.1, read on the forward strand.
GTATTCGTTCTGCAAACTGTCCGTCGCGTAAGGCAGGTGATAATTGTGCGCCTCGGTCGCCCCCCACGGCAGCACCGCGACTTCATAAGGATTGGCCTGGATGTATTTCCAGTTGGTTTCAGCGATGAGGTAGTGACGCATGATGGAGAAAGGATGAATGATGAAGTCGGAAGGTTGAATCAATACCGAATGCCGGGCTTGTTTTCATCATCCATACTTCATCATTTACGCCACGCTCCAGTTGGGATCGACTTCCTGCTCGATGGGTGAGCGATGACCTGCATTGAATCGATGGGCAGCCGTGAAGGCGACCATGCCTGCGTTATCGGTGCAGAGATGCGGCGGGGCGAAGATGCCGAAGAGCCCTTCATGCTCGCAGCGCTCGAAGAACTTCTCCCTCAACCGCTTGTTGCAGCTGACACCACCACTGACTGCGATGAGCCGCCTGCCCGTGGCACGCGCCGCGAGGACGGCCTTGTCCAGCAAGGGATCAATGACTGCCTCCTGAACGCTGGCGCAAAGATTCGCCATCACCCCTTCGGCTTTGAGGTCGAGCTTGGGCAACTCATACAGCACGCTGGTCTTCAGACCGCTGTAGCTGAAGTCGAGCGGGGCATCGGCAAAGCGGCTGCGCGGAAACTTCACAAAGCCTGGATCACCTCCTTGCGCTGCCTTCTCGATCTCAGGGCCACCGGGATACGGCAGGCCCAACATGCGCGCGACTTTGTCCAGGCATTCACCTGCGGCATCATCACGCGTGTGCCCCATGAGATAGTAGCGACCCACGGCCTCAATGTTCACCAGCATGGTGTGTCCACCACTGACGATGAGGCCCAGTGCAGGCTCGATGCCGCCGCGCCCCACGAAGGGCGAGAGCAGGTGTGCCTCCATGTGGTTGATCGCCAGGAACGGCTTCTTCTCTGCCACCGCCAGCGCCTTGGCCATGCTGGTGCCTATCAAGAGACTGCTGACCAAACCAGGACCACAGGTGGCAGCGAAGGCAACGACGTCACTCAACGCGATGCCCCCCTCATCAAGCACGGCATCCACGAGCGGCCTCACCTTGGTGATGTGGTTGCGCGAGGCCACCTCTGGCACCACGCCACCGAACTGGCGATGAATCTCGATCTGCGAGAACAGTCGGCTGCTCAGGATACGACCATCGAGTGTGCAGATGGCGGCGGCGGTTTCGTCGCACGAGGTTTCGAGAGCAAGGATCATGAAAATGACGAATGACCAATGACCAATGACGAACTCATGAGGAAGTGTGTGTGAGAAATCGGTGGATGAGTCACTTCTGCACCGGCGCGTCTTCCTTGCCTGGCTTCATCACCGCAGGTGGAGCCATGAGAGCATCGAGCTTTGCAGGCGCGGGCTCGATGTTGACCTTCAGCGGCTTGGGCGTGGAGGTGGGCGTGTTGAACTCATTGAAAACAAGCACACCCTTCAGGGCATCGACGGCGCGCTCGAGCTGATGGTCGTCCAGGTTCGCCTGCTCCAAGGCGGCAGCCTCACCCGTGCCGTGGGCGCTGCGCCAACGTGTGAGCTTCATCTCTTCATCCGTCGTCAAAGTGGAGACAATGTTAGGCGTCACACCATGTTCGTGAATGGTGCGATGGCTGGGGGTAAAATACTTCGCCGTGGTGAGACGCATGGCGCTGCCGTCTTTCATGGGAAGAATCGTCTGCACACTGCCTTTGCCGAACGTGGTAGTGCCCACCACAATCGCTCTTCGAAGGTCCTGGAGCACGGCACTTACGATCTCAGCGGCCGAGGCGCTGCCATGATTCGCCAGCACCGCCATCGGGTAGGTGCGCGGAGCTTTGCCATTGCGCTTCGGTGTGCGGTAGGGCGGGCTGTCTTCGCTTGCCTTGCGCCCCTCCTGTGTGACCACAGGCGTGCCTTCGGGGAGAAACTCACCGCACACACCCACCGCGCTGTCGAGCAGGCCTCCGGGGTTGTTGCGCACATCGAGCACGAGCGCCTGCATCCCCTCGGCTTCCAGCTTATCGAGCGCGATGGACAGATCCTTCACCGTCGGCTGAGTGAACTCGGAGATGCGCACGTAACCGATCTTGTAAGGGTTCGCGAGCTTCTCATGCACGAGCATCGCATCGTGAACTGAGCTTTCCTGAAGCAGCTCGCGGACAATGGTGAAGTCGAGGAACTGCTTGGTGCCGGGCCGTCGAATCGTCAGCCGCACCGTCTCGCCCACCTTGCCCTTGAGCAGTTGAATTGCCTCGGCGACTCCTACCGACTCGGTGAGCACATCATTGATACGCACCAACTGATCACCCGCGAGCATCCCGGCCTTCGAGGCGGGTCCGTCCTCCCGCAGCGTCACGATGGTGAGCTGGCTGTTTTTGAGAGCGATGGTGATGCCAACGCCTTCCGAGGTGTCCGTCTGCTCACGCTGCAAGTCCTCGAACAACTGCTTGCCCATGTATTCGCAGTGTGGGTCCAGCTTGCGCAACATGCCATCCAGCGCGCCTGCGATCAGCTCCTCATACGTCACCTTCTTTTCATCCACGTAGCTCTCGCGAATCATCTGCATCGCGGTCGTGAGCAGTTGGAGTTGCACATACGGATCGTCCTCGATTTTCTCCGGCTTCGGTGGCGGTGGGGCAGATGGCGCAGGCTTCGCAGGAGGCGTCGATGCCTTGGAGGGAGCGGGCTTGTCAGCCGCAGGCTTGGGTGCCGGAGTCTTGGTTGCGGGAGCGACCGTGGGTTTCGCAGCTGGGGTCGTCTTGGCAGGTGCCGTCGATGGCACAGGCTGCAAAGGGATGCCCGTGGGCTTCGGAGCAGGCTGCTGGGCCAGCGCCGGAAGCGCCAGCGCGAGACCGAGGATGAAAGACCGTTTCATGGCGCCATCATGCACGCGCTGGCGACGCCATGCACCGGGAAAAGTAGGCCAGTTATGCCGCAACCAAAGTCCACGCCCTGGGTTCCATCGCGGCTATGAAACGCCTCCTCCTTGCCCTGTGCGCTGCCGTTGCGCTCCCGAGTTTCGCTGATGACAAAGCCTCGCCACCGACGGGCGATTTGCTCCTGAGCTGGAAGATCGACGGCGTCACACGCGACGGCATGGTGCATATCCCTGACAGCGCGAAATCCAAGCCCACGCCCATCATCTTCGCGTGGCATGGCCACGGCGGTTCGATGAAGAATGCAGCGAACTCGTTCGGCTATCACAAGCTCTGGCCCGAGGCGATCAGCGTGTATCTGCAAGGCCTCAACACGCCCGGACGCCTCACCGATCCCGAAGGCAAGAAGCCCGGCTGGCAGGGACGCGTCGGCGATCAGGGCGACCGCGACCTGCGGCTCTTCGATGCCGTGCTCGCGCAGTTGAAGCGCGACTACAAGATCGACGACCGCCGCATCTACAGCACCGGCCACTCCAACGGCGGCGGCTTCACCTATCTGCTCTGGGCTGCGCGTGGCGATGTCTTCGCCGCCATGGCTCCCTCGTCCGCCGCAGGCGCGCGCAAGGACGACATGGACCTGAAGCCCAAGCCTGTGCTGCACGTCGCAGGCGAAAAAGATCCGCTCGTGAAGTTCGAGTGGCAAAAGCTCGCGATGGACAAGGTGCGGCAGATCAACAACTGCGGCGAAGGCCGTCCGTGGGGCGGCTCGAAGCTCTGCACCGAATACGTCTCGTCCTCCGGCAATCCCGTCGTGACCTGCATTCATCCCGGCAATCACGCCTTCCTCAAGGAAGCACCCACGCTGATCGTGAAGTTTTTCAAAGAGCACCCGAAGCCCGAGACGGCGAAAGCTCCGTGACCGCCGCGCGTTGATGCACGCGCATGAAACTCGCGCTGCTCTCGTCCTTGCTCCTCGCCTCCGCTTTGATCGCGGCGGATCGTCCGAATGTGGTCGTCATCTTGTCGGATGATTACGGCTATGGCAGCGCAGGTTGCTATGGCGTGAATCCGAAGCTGGTGCAGACGCCGAACATCGACCGCCTCGCCGCTGAGGGTCGTCGCTTCACGGATGCGAACACGACCTCCTCTGTGTGCTCGCCCACGCGATACTCGGTGATGACGGGCCGCTACTGCTGGCGCACGTCGCTGAAGTCGGAAGTGCTCGGCACCTTCTCGCCGCTGCACATCGAGACCACGCGACTCAACATGGCCTCGCTGCTGAAGAAGCATGGCTACGCGACTGGCTCGGTGGGCAAGTGGCACCTCGGCTACGGCACGGCGGACGACTCGCCGAAGTGGCGCACCGACTACACTGGCGAGCTGTCGCCTGGGCCGCTCGACATCGGCTTCGACTATCACTTCTCCGTGCCGAGCAATCACGGCGATCTCACGGGCGTGTTCGTGGAGAACCGCTTCGTCTATGGCCTGCGCACTGGCAAGATCCCCGCTGGCATGAAGATTGCCGGACCGGTGCCGGACTCCGACGACTACAAGGCGACCTACGGCCCTGAGGACACGGAGAATGGCAAAGGCACGGGCCGCATCCTCGACCTCGATGCACCGCGCCGCAAAAACGAGCGCGTCATGAAGGTGCTCACCGACAAGGCGACTGGCTGGCTCAAGCAGCAAAAAGGCAAGCCCTTCTTCCTCTACTTCACCCCCGTGGCCGTTCACAATCCCGTCACGCCTGACAAGGACATCGCGGGCCAGAGCGCCGCTGGTTTGTATGGCGACTGGATTCACGAACTCGACCGCAGCGTCGGTCGCGTGCTCGCCACGCTCGATGAGATGGGCGTCGCGAAGGACACGCTCGTCATCTTCTCCAGCGACAACGGCGGCGTCTTCAAGCCGACCGTCGAGCGCCTGCTCCAGACCGCTGCGTTCAAGGCCGGGCTGCGCGTGAATGGCGACCTGCGCGGCGGCAAGCACGACGTGTGGGAAGGCGGGTTCAAGGTGCCCTTCATCGCGCGCTGGCCTGCGAAGGTGCAGGCGGGCTCGGTAAGCAAGGCGACGATCAGTCTCGCGGACATCCTGGCCACCACGTCGGAGATTGTCGGCGATGCCTTGCCTCCGAAAGATCAGGCCGCCGAGGACAGCCGCAGCTTCCTGCCTGCTTTGCTCGGCGATGCACCGGGACGCGACGACATCATCGTGCATAGCGCGGACGGTGTGTTCGCCATTCGCAAGGGTCCGTGGAAGTGGATCGAAGGCGTGCCCGTGGATGAGATCAATCAGGCGAAGCGCAAAGCCAACGCCGATCAGTATCGCTCCCAGCTCTACAACACGCAGGAAGATCCCGCTGAGACCAAGGACGTGAGCGCGCAGCATCCCGAGGTCGTGAAGGAACTCACTGCCCTGCTTAACCGCTACCGCGACGGTGGCTACAGCCGCGAGCTGCCGCCTGCGGATGTGAAGCCGAAGACCACCAAGGTCGCCACGCTGCCTGCGCCTACCGCGCTTGCCGTGGTGATGAGCGCGCCACTGACGGAGTTGCCCACCAAGCCGTGGACCATCTCACCCGGCGAGTGGCAGGCCCGCGACGGTGGATTGTGGGGCAGCCAGAAGGGCAAGGCGGACAAGGCCGCCGTGATGCGCGCGCCACTCAACCTCGGCGACGGCATGATCGACTTCGAACTCAATCTCCAAGGCGCGAACCGCACCTCCCTACGTATCGAGTGGGGCGGCAAGAAGGGCAGCTACCGCTTTGTGATCTCGCGCACCGCCGTGGAAGTCGCGAAGAACCCCTCGCAAGGCGAGGGAGCCGACGCCGTCGAGACACTCGCGCGGAAGTCCTTGAGCCTCGACGCCGGTCAATGGTATCCCGTCCGCATCACCTTCCACGGCGACGAGGCGACCATTCAGGTCAACGAAACCATCGCCAAAGCCAAGCACGCCACCTTCGCTGAACCCAAGACCGGAGCCAATTTCCTCGTCTTCGGCGAGAGCGCCGGCTTCAGGAACGTGAAGATCGTGAAGTGATGCAGAGGTAGGAAGATTGGCGGTAGGAAAATGAAACTTCATCCTCCCCTTCTCTGTGTTCCTCGGTGATCGCTAAGGCACAAAGCGATCTTTCTTCACTCCCCATTTTCCTACCGCCAATCTTCCTACCTTTATCACCATGAAACTCATCGCCCTCGCCCTGCTACTCGCGTCACCGTTGCTCGCGCTCGACTCCTCCATCGAAGTGCATCCCGATCGCACCGTCACTTTCCGCTACGCGGCACCCAAGGCCACCGAGGTCAGCGTCAGCGGCGACTTCGGCAAGGCCGGACCGATGACCAAAGACGACACCGGCACCTGGAGCGTCAGCGCTGGCCCGCTCGTGCCGAATCTTTATAGCTACACCTTCAGCGTCGAGGGCAAGACCGTCGCCGATCCGCTCAACAACCGCTTCAAGCCCCAGCGCAGCGGCTTCTCCAACGTGCTCAACGTCCCCGACGACAAGCCCTCCGTGTGGGATCGCCAGCCCGTCGGTCACGGCACCGTGCATCTGCACGAGTATGATTCCAAGGCCACCGGCACCACGCGCCGACTGCGCGTCTATACCCCGCCCGGCTACGATGCCGTGCGCACCAGCGTGTATCCCGTGCTCATCCTTCTGCACGGCTCCGGCGACAATGAAGCCACCTGGACCGAGTTCGGTCGCGCGCATGACATCCTCGACAACCTCATCGCCCAGGGCAAGACCGTGCCAATGATCATCGCGATGCTGGACGGCCACACCGTTCCCCCCGTGCCTCGCGACTCACCCAAGGCCGCCGAGTCCCGCAACAAGAACGTCGAGAACTTCGAGCGCGACCTCCTCGGCGACGCCCTCCCGCTCATCGACGCCACCTACCGCACCCGCACCGACCGCGAAGGCCGCGCCATCATCGGCCTCTCCATGGGCGGCAATCAAAGCCTCCTCATCGGCCTCAACCACATGGACCTCTTCGCCTGGGTCGGCGGCATGAGCAGCGCCATCCGCGAGCCCGACACCCAGCTCGCCCCCTTCTGGAAAGACGTCGCCCGCGCCAACTCCCAATTGAAACTGCTCTGGTTCGCTTGCGGCAAAGACGACTTCCTCCTCGAAGCCAACCAAAAGCTCGATGCCCTCCTCACCGAGAAGAACGTCAAGCACACCTACCTCACCACCGACGGTGCCCACGCCTGGCCCGTCTGGCGCAGACACCTCGCGCAGTTTGCGCCGTTGTTGTTTCGGTAAGGTCGCATCGTCCCCTCATCGTAGCCCAGTTGCGCCGCAACTGGTTGTTCATGGCTCACGGGGGGTGATCAACTCCTGCCGCTCGCCCATCGGCTGCCTGATGCTAGTGCTAGGTCGATCACCCTCGCTACCACTGTGCCCCCAGTTGCGGCGCAACGGGGCTACTTTAGTCGCAGCCACCGAGGGCGATCAGTCCCCGTTCCAGTCCGAGGGTGGCAGAGACGAGCTTATGTTCCCGTCCTCGTCATAGACCGTCACCACGCCACCGGCAGGAGTCGCCACCACGCCCACCCCCTGGCTGCCAGTATGATTCAGATGCAGGCCTGCCGAGTCCTCATGCACCCCCATCGCGATGCGCTGGAAGCCCAGGTCATTGTTCATGAGCAGGCGACCGCCATGATCCGTGGCGCTTAGCTCCACCTGATGCGTGCCATCGGCGGTGGCCACCACCACCCCGCCCGCCACGGTTCCGCCGCACAGGCTGGCCATGCCGCCGCGATTCGGCTCACTGGGATTGGGGCCCGGGCCATAAGCTGTCACCACACCACAATCGTCGCTCACGGACAGTCCCACCCGGGTCTCCCCGGCCACTTTCAATGAGTAGAGCGGACTGTTCTTCGAGACCAGAGTGAGGTGGCCCGTGTGCGCCCCATCAGACGCTCCCACCCACAGAGCCGAGAGATCGTTCGTCGCCCGCAGGGCCACCCGCTCCTTCTCGTCCTCCTCCGCGTGAAGGATCAGCTGGGCGATCCCCTTCTCGTCTGCCTGTTGCAGCGTCACCGCCGACTTCCCGTCCTCTCTCAGCATTCGCAGCAGGCTGCTGCTCTGCATCCCTGCCATGGAGAGCCGCTCCTTTCCGTCCGGTCCATACAGGCTCACATCACCGCCGATCTCTCCAGCCGTCAGTTCCACCGCTCCCTTCTGCGTGCCCTCTTCCAGCGTCCCCTCGCTCACAGACATCCGCGCCAACTGCGGTGCCGCCACCAGCATGGCACTGGTCTTTTTCTCCGGCCCGTCCACCATCAGTCCCACCGTATCTTCCGCCGCCATCAGCAATGCCTGGCCCTCCCCGTGGTTCAGCCGGATGACTGGACCGCCCGACAATTCCACCACGTTCAGGCAAGGCTTGCCCTTCGCATCCAGCAGCACCAGCTCCGTGCGCCCGCCTTCCATGCCCTCCTGGTCCGACGGCTCCTGGTGCAGCATCGCTATGCGCGGACGCCCATTCGGCTGCACCACCGCCACGCTGCCCCCGGTGGGCACCCCCTTCATCACCGCCGCGGCCACATCGCCGGGGCGCATCACCCCAACCACCCCGCAGTCCTTGTCCAGCCACATCCCTGCCCGCATCTTCCAGTCCGTCCCCCGGATCTGAATCAGCGGCTCGTTCTCCCGCGTCACCTTCAGCGACACCGCCGTCTTGTGCCCGTGCTCCTCCCCGAAGTAGCTCATGTGCAGGAAGCTCCCCAGCTCCCGATTCGTGCCCAGGTGCAACGCCATCCAACGCGGGTCCTCCGCATCCCGCACCACCACCGTTTCACACTCCACGCTTCGCTTGTGACGGCCATCCGGCAAGGTCTTCACCGTGATCACCTCCTCCATCAGCGCCAGTTTCGCTTTCAGAGAGTCCACCTCCGCGCGCAGCGCCGTCACGGTGGCTTGCAGTTCAGTCAGGGCATCATTCATGAGGGGTCACTGGTCATTGGTCATTGGTCACTGGTCATTGGTCACTGGTCATTGGTCATTGGTCATTGGTCATTGGTCATTGGTCATTGGTCATTGGTCATTGGTCATTGGTCATTCGTCATTCGTCATTCCTTCACCCTACCGGCTCCGCGATGGTGATCGTTCGGGGCGCGGTGGTGCGCGTTCCTGAGGAGTTGCTCACCTCGGTGATGATCTTGATGACTTGGTCCTTCACGAACGGTCCCAGCGCATTGCCGCTCGCGTCCAGCGGGGCGGAGTGGGCGAAGTCGGCATCGACCCCCACCACCTGCCACTTGACCAGCTTCGTCGTCGCGTGCGCACCGCCGCCGGGAACGTAGGCCACCAGCACCTCCAGGCCGCCCTCCCCGCCCTGGGTCACGGTATTGATCTCAATGGTATCCGGTGCGGGCGTGCTTGGCTCCGTGGTGATGCCATTGAGCGCCTCGTAGAGATCGCTGCCGGGGTCGCTCTGCGCCTTGGCGATCTTATACCAGCGCTTGTTGAGCTGGTCCGCCGATCGGTCGTGCGCGCGCAGGGCCGCCCGCTTCACATCCAGCGCCTCCTCCTTGGTGGAGATCGTGTTCACCACCGCCGTGTAG
>CAUJJC010000105.1 GCA_963204975.1 Verrucomicrobiota bacterium
ATCTCGCGCTTTGGGTCTGCCACAGCTTCGATTGACGAAGGCAATATCGACACCGGCACTTCCAGGAAGTCAGCAAAGTTAGAACGATCCGCGAGCAACCATGCCTCCACCTCTTTTACCGCGACTCTAAAAATCAAATTCGGATGCTGGGGAACACGAGCCATCCACTTCGTCCACAAATCGCCAGGGCAGGGAACGTGAACATCAATATCTGTGAGAATGAGGTAAGGGCGTGTTTTTGCTGCGTTGTTGAACGCGGGCAGATTCGCCTTGATCTGCCCAAATCCTGACATCCCGCGGCGTTCCTTGATGTTTACTGGATTGGAGCGGCCCCCAGGCAGTTGCTTGAGTGGATAACGAACTCCGACAGTCCATTCGCGGTGGGTGTGGCGAACAAGACGTCTCGCGACCCTGTCGCTCAATTCGTCTTCGACCACGATTGCAATTGATAAAGACATCCAATGAGACGGTTAGAGCTTCATATCGAAAACATCGTTCGGTGCAGTCAGCGGAAGGACGGCCTCGCCCACGGTCATGCCTCCATCCACCAAGAGCTTCACGTCTTCGATATTTTCTGCGTTTTGCACGCTCGTTCCCTCACCATGTGGGCGCAGCACCAGAACTTCATTCGCGCCTATGCCTGGGTCACTCAATAATGCATAGCTGTGGGTGCTAACAAATACCTGTCGCGGAAACTCTTGTAGCACGTCGTTCATCAGACTTGGGATTCGCCTCACAATCTCGTTGTTGAGTGACAATTCTGGCTCCTCCAGCAGAAGAGGTCCACCCGATTCGAGCAGCGCCCAGAACAATCCAATTAGGCGAATGGTGCCATCCGAAAACTGGTCCTCTCGTTGTCGAGCCCCACCTGGTCGCCAATGAGCATAAACAACTTCAACATGGGGCTTGCCGCGTTCGTCTTCGACATACTTGAGTTGCTTGAAGTGAGGAACAGCGATCTTCAGCGCACCTTCAATACGGCTGAGAAACTTTCGGCGGTGCGGTGCATCGGTTCTTGCCAGTCGCTCCATGAATTTTAGACCGAATGGATCGCCAATCATCTGTGGACCGACAAACTCAGAAGCGTGCCGGACAAGCTGGGGGACGAGATGCAGATATCGAACATCTTCGAGAAAATTAGATACCTCACGGAACTCTTTGTTAGCAAAAGTTTGTTCGAGGAGAGTCTGAGTGAGCCTCCGCTTGTCCGCCCTGTCTTCGTCGTCTGGACGGGAGCGAACGAAAGTCGGACGCCCATAGAAATACGTGTTGCGACCTTGTATCACATAGGGTCGGGATTCATGTCGCGAAATTCTTTCTGAGATCAAATACGGCTTCTCCTTCTGCTTTGCATCCTGCGCTAATACAATGGCATACCTCCACTCCGGGGAGCCTGGCGTCGCGTCGCCGATATGGACGGTGACGTGGATGTTTGGATTTCGCCGCGCCGCCAGACAGCGTATTTTCCGCAGACCGCCAGCCGTCTCAATAGCCTTTTGCAAACCTCCACCATCGCTACGTGCGATATCGCGGAGGAATCGAAAGACCTCCAGAAAATTAGACTTTCCAGCAGCATTAGGTCCAACCAGGAAAACCCGATCGCCGAATCTCACATCGACGTTCTTGAAGTTCCGCCAGTTCTTGAGAATGAGGCGTTTAACAATCATTGTGCGCTTGGCGGTGGTTAAGTTGAGCGAAGTGCGCCTGTGGTGAGACTGCACCCGCGGTTGGGGCACACGGTGTGTTCATTTCTCAATGATCCGAATACTAAAGCTTTGAAACCTTTGCTACCGTTTTCCTTCCGACTTGGCAACCACTCTCGATCACGTTTGGAGGCATTTGGAACAGCAACACCGGCAAGGACGTTTACAGCATCCACACCAACTACGCCTGCTGCCGCTTCACCATGAGCGAACCCTATGTCCTCGGAGCCAACATGGACATGATCGACCTCAGCCAGGACGGCAAACTCGTCAGCACCGGCCCCGCCATCGACTCCCGCGAGTGTCTCGGTGCCGTCGTCAGTAACGGCCGCATCTTCTACACCTCGCAAGCCAGCGGCTTCATCGTCTCGCAGACGTATGGGCCAGAGAGCAAGGACCTACCGCCCGCGTGGGAGGTGAGGTGAAAGGCTTGCTGCCGTTTTGACTACGGGTAGCGCACAAGAAACTCAGCGGGCGTCATCACGGGGATGCTGGAGCCCGCGAAGTGACGCGTGTTGCCTGTCACGATCACATCGGCCTGCACACGCGTCGCAGCAGCATATTGGAGAGCGTCCTCAAAGTCGGCCCAACCCAAGCCGAGAGCAAACAGCGCATCGTTTTCATCCGTGGCTGCCACGCGTGACTGACGCAAAAGATCGCGCAGATGCTGTTCCCTCTGCACTGAGGTCTGTTTGGCTCTGCCGAGAATGTAATCAATGTTCGAAAGTGAGTGCCATGCCGTCCACAACTCATCCTGATGCGCCGCACAGCGGACCAGGAATCCCACCGAGTCTGAGTATCCAGCGCGCACGAGCACCACATCGAGCCAGATGTTGGTATCAACAAAGACACGCATGACTCAGAGTCCGTATTTTTCCTGGAGTCCCTGCCAACGCAGATCGTCAAGGTCTGCATCGGAGAACTGACTGGCAGGCTGTTCGGCGCAACGTTGCAGCCATGCATTCAATGCCTCAGCGCGGCTTGGCTCCGTTACCTTCGCGACAGTCTCTTCCGCCGTGATTTCCAACTCGCGACCATGCTTGCGGACGCGAGCGTGCAGCCATGTTTCCTCAGGCAAGGCGATGTCAGCGGACAGGACGGCGGTGAAGGTCATGAGGGTGAAGGTGGATTTTTCCGAAGATGCCTGATCCGGGGACGGCGGTCAACGCTGCAACTGCGCCGCCATGTCCTCGGGGGAACCGCATCCCACACCGAGTTCTGCTGGCCGTGGGATGCCACTCGACCCTCGATTTCACACCCGCAGCACGCAGCAGCCGAAGTCCAGTTCCCAGCCGGAGGCCGTGGGCGTGATGGGCAGGTGGGGTGGCAGGGTGTAGCGCATCTTGCGGCCATCCACGGGATCGGGGCTCATCTGGAGGAACCCGGCTTTGGCCAGGATGCAGCAGTCCTTGATCGTGGCGTCCAGTTTCTTGCCCGTCGTCGCGGTCAGATCGGTCGCCGTCCGCCCTTGGCCGCTGGCGAGGGCCTTGATGATTCGTCGGCGGGCGTGGTTGCTCATCACGGCGAAGATCTCGTCCTCCGACCAGCGCAACGGCTGGCTCGGCGCAGGGGAAGGCGGCGTCGGCTCAGACATGGCGGTCATTGTTCACAGTCCCGTCTTTCAGGCAAGCATAACCAACGGTCCCGAGGTCCTGCGGGCCTTCCGAGCGCGCTAGGAGTGCTTCGGGAGGTCCTCCCGCGCTGAAATGCAAGCCGCACAAGTCGTCAATCTCGCTCCCGAAAATCAAAACAAGCCGCACGGGTCGTCAATCTCGCTCCCGGAAATCAAAGCAAGCTGCACGAGTCGTCAATCTCGCTGCCGAAAATCAAAACAAGCCGCATGAGTCGTCAATCACGCTCTTGGAAATCAAAACAAGCCGCACGAGTCGTCAAAAACGTAGTCCTGGAGGGAAATCGCGTGCGCACAGGCGCGGCGATGGACATTCGGAAAAGGGCGGGTCTCGTGGCCAGTGACGGGCTTGTCTTATGGGCAGATCCGAAAACTCGAAGAAGAGGCTGATGGGCGGAGCGATAGCACACCTCTCCGGGGTCACATCCGAAGCGATGCGGAGATAGCCGAAGGCAAACCCACGGCTTCAACACGCCGCGCGCCTTGGGTTGAAGCCGGTCTCTATGAGGCCGGAGAGGTGTGGAGCCGAATGCTCCAGCGGCTCCCAAAACCGAGTTTCCGGATGCTCCCTTATGGTAACGCTTGGGCCAGCGGGTGTGAGCCAGTTCCCCGAGAAACGCAGCGAGGACAAATCGGCTGAAGCCTCCACTCCAACGGATGATGACGAAGCTCCGGGATCGCCCGGTGCGACGCAGGCGAGGTTGGAGTCGAGCCTTGAGGCGATGGGTCCTCGCTCCGCATCGCCGAAGACTGGGAGGAGCCCCTTAAGCCCCCGATGTCAGCAACGACTTCATCGTCTCGCAGACCTATGGCCCGGAGAGCAAGGACCTGCCGCGTGCGTGGGAGGTGACGGGTTTCGCCACCCTCTATTCTCACGGAATGCCCACCGCGTGCTCGTCTCTAGCCGCCGATCTTTGACATCTCGGCCTTGGGCATCGCGGTGGTCTCGGCGGATCGAATTTCGCTGTAGCGATCATTGCGTGCCTTCCAGATTTCACGGATCGCCATGAGCAGGGCTTCGTCATCCAGACCACTGCGGAGCAGGGCGCGGAGGTCATGCCCGGTGGAGGCAAACAGGCAGGTGTAAAACTGTCCGTCGGCGGCCACGCGTGCGCGGGTGCATCCTTGGCAGAAGGGCTGGGTGACGGAGGCGATGATGCCGAATTCGCCGCCTGGATATTGATACCGACGCGCCACCAGTCCGGTCAGGTCCTGTGCCACGGGTGCGACTTCAAACTCGCGTGCAATCAGGCGCAGCATCTCGGCTGCGGAAACGACATCATCCAATCGCCAGCCATTGGTGCTGCCCACATCCATGAACTCGATGAACCGCACCACCACGCCGGTGCCGGAGAAGTGCTTCAGTATCGACACCACCTCGTGCTCGTTCACGCCACGCTTCACCACCATGTTCACCTTCACTGGCGAGAAGCCTTCGGCCACGGCGGCGTCGATCCCTTCCAGCACTCGTGACACGGGGAAATCCACATCGTTCATCGAGCGGAAGGTCGCTTCATCCAGCGAGTCGAGACTCACCGTGAGCCGCTGAAGCCCCGCCTGTCGCAGGGGCTTCGCCAGCGCGGCCAGGGCCGATCCATTGGTGGTCAAGGTGAGGTCCGTGATGCCATCAATCGCGGCCAGCATCTCGATGAGTCGCGGGAGGTCGCGGCGAAGCAAGGGCTCGCCACCCGTGACGCGAACCTTGTTCACTCCCAGGCGTGCAAACAACCGCGCCACGCGGGCGAGTTCCTCGAAGCTGAGGATGTCCGCCTTGGGCAGGAAGGCGTGATCGCGGCCGAAGATCTCTTTCGGCATGCAATACGTGCAGCGGAAATTGCAGCGATCCGTGACAGACAATCGGAGGTCCTGCAGCGGACGATGAAGCGAATCGGCAACCATGCTTCCGAATCAGTTCGCGATGTCGCCAAAGACCAGACGGCCCGCGCTGGTTTGGGTGGTGCCCGAGATGTTGACCCTCACATGCTGGCCCACGAAGCTCGCGCCTTGGTTCACCACCACCATCGCGCCATCGGGCAGGTATCCCACGCCCTGGTGCTTGTCCTTGCCTGCCTTCACCAGCGTGATCTCAATCTGATCACCAGCGGTCAACTCGGCCTGCAAGGCACGGCTCAGGGCATTGACGTTGAGCACCGTGATACCGCGCAGACGGGCCACCTGGGCCAGGTTCTCATCGTTGGTCAGCAGTCGTGCGTTAAGCTCGATGGCCAGCCCCACGAGCCGCGTGTCCACGGGCACATTGTCCGTGGTGCCGTCTTCATGAACGGTGAGGTCCAGATCGCGAATCTCCCGCATCTGAGCGAGCACCGCGAGACCGCGCTTGCCACGCTCGGCCTTGATCGAATCATGCGAGTCGGCCAGCCGCTGCAATTCATCCAGCACCAGCCGGGGCACCACCAGCGTGCCGCTGAGGAAGCCGGTCTCCACCAGCTTGGGGATGCGCCCATCGATCACGATATTGGTATCGAGCAACAAGGGCTCGCCCTCCGAAGCATCGCGACGGAAGCGGACATACGGAATGATCAGAGCGAACTGGTCGCGATCACTGCGCACGGCCACTGTGGCCCCCATGAAGCCGAAGGCGGCGTAAAGGAAGACCTCGACCGCGTTGCGGATGGTGTAGGCCATGAGGTCGTTGGAATTGAACCAGGCCAGTTGCAAAAGCACCAGCCGCGCGACCAAGAAGGCGGCGAACAGGCCGACGAGCAGGCCAAACACGCCATGCGAGATGTGCCGGATGCTCACCTTGCCCAGATACATATCCACGAGCACCACGAGCACGCCGAACAACCCGCCGATGCCACCGCACAGCCAGGGACTGCCTTCCAGGCTGGACGCCGCAGCCAGACCGATGATCACGCAGAACGCAACCAACAGCAGGCGGGCAATGCGGATGAACCACTTGATTTGCATGGAGTCGAGGGCCGCTATTATCGAAGGAAACGCCTCCAGGTCAAAGCCTCGCCCTCAAGTCGGGAATAATTTCAGCCAAGCGATCACTCGCCTTCCTACCAAGTATTCACAAATCGGCAAAATACGTATCCTCATGCGAATACGGCGGCGCGCAGCAGCATAGGAAGCGCAGCGTCTGTGAGGCGGTGATTTGATGCCAGGCACCGGGCGGGATGAGAATCGCATCGCCAGGGGTGACTTCGCGAGTTTCGCCGTCGATCTCCATGGTCCCCTGCCCTTCGAGGATGAAGTAGAATTCCTCGCTGAGCTTGTGGTAGTGGCGCTCAGTCGGTCTGCCGACGGGGACGGTGGCCTCGGCGAGGCTTTGGTTCTGCACGGGGGCGTTTGTGCGGTCGAGGATGCTGCGGATGGTGCTGCCGTCCTTGGTGGTGAAGGGCAGCTGATGGTCGATTGAGTTGATGGTCATCGCCGAACTGTGAACCACCCCCCAAGAAGACGCCAAACAAGTTTTCAAACGCAGTGGAATATCGACGCCCCTCGCCAAAGGTCGAACCCTGCACATGCCAGACCTTCACTCTGATGACGGATGGTGATTCGTGCGAGCCCGAGCCGTTGCCATCAAAGGCAGCGCCTTGAACAATCAGCCTGCAAACATGCATCCAAGAACCCGCCAAAGCCGTTGAGCCTGGACGCAAGGTGTGTCTAATGCCGAACGTTTGGCTTTCGTCCCTCCAATCCCCTTCCCTCGTGCCCATGATCTCCGCCTTCAGTCTCGTCAGTCAGCCCTTCACAGTGCTGACGCCTCGTGCCCCCATCACCCGGCAGTGCAACGGTGGACTTCTCTAGGCGCATGGAACTGAAATCTTTCGATCATACTCCTCGCACCCGCCTGATCTTCGGCTCGGGATGCACCAGCCGTGTGGGTGAGCTAGCCCGTGAACTGGGAGCCACCCGCGCCCTCATCGTCAGCGATCCCGGCATTGTTAAAGCTGGCTATCCAGCACAGGCGCAGGCCCTGATCGAGGCGGCAGGCATCGCCGCTCAGGTCTTCGCCGAGGTGCATGAAAATCCATCAACCACCGATGTTGACCAATGCGTTGCCGTAGCTCGCGACTTCGGGGCGGACCTCCTTGTCGGGCTTGGCGGCGGTAGCAGCATGGACACAGCGAAAGGCTGCAACTTCATCCTCACGAATGGCGGACAGATGAAGGACTACTGGGGTGTGGGCAAGGCTACGAAGCCCATGCTGCCCCTCATCGCAATCCCCACCACGGCGGGCACCGGAAGTGAATGCCAGAGCTTCGCGTTGATCTCGGACGCTGAAACTCATGTGAAGATGGCCTGTGGTGATGCCAAGGCCGCCGCTCGCATCGCCTTGCTCGATCCCGATCTCACCATCTCACAACCTCATCGCGTGACTGTCTGCACGGGGATCGACGCCCTCTCTCATGCGCTGGAATCCGCCGTGACGACGAAACACAACGCTCTCTCCGCCGTGTATTCTCGCGAGGCCTTCCGCCTGTGCCATGGCGGCTTCAGCAAGGTGCTGCGCGAACCGACCAATGTGGACGCGCGCGGCCAGATGCTGCTAGGCGCGGCCTACGCTGGCATCGCCATCGAGAACTCCATGCTCGGCGCCGCACACTCCTGTGCCAATCCGTTGACGGCGTATTTCGATGTCGTCCACGGCGAAGCGGTCGGCGTCATGCTGCCACACATCATCCGCTTCAATTCGCACCTGCCTGAGATCGCGGCGATCTATGAGAGCTACTTTGATGGCGACCTCGCCGACCGCGTGAGCGAACTCCTCTGGGAAGCCCAGATGCCGCGCCAGATCAGCCACTACGGCATCACCGAGGCCGATCTGCCCAAGCTCGCCGCCATGGCCGCGAAGCAATGGACCGCGCAATTCAATCCACGCCCGGTAACGGAGAGCGACTTCGTTGAGTTGTTCCGAGCAGCCCTGTGATCGACCCCGCGATTCCCTCATTTCGCGGATGAAGAATGCTAGACCTTGTCGCATTCGAAGCCATGCTGTCGCTCAGCGACGAGAGTTGGGCGAACAATGCAATGGACCCAACTATTGCGACCGCCCTGTCGCCAATGCTCAGAACCACCGACTTGTCTCAATGCCATGCGTTCATTCACTCGCCTTTCACGCTTAGCGCTTCTGGCGTTTGGCCAAACAGCATCGCTTTGTGATGCTCAGACCGCAGATTACTCGGAGGCTACCATCGAGCGATTGAAGCCCCTTTATGAAGAAGCCCAGGCCGCCGATGCCCAGAAGAATCACCCCACGGCATTCCGCGTGTATCTTCGGATGTGGGATCTCTCGCACATTCCTGAAACCCGATACTTAGCCATTTCCAACGCGTTCAAGTGCATTGATTTCGGTCGCGTTGAACAAGGCTTGCCTCTGACCAAGGACGAGAAATTCGTCGCCGAAAGATGTCCAGAGCCACTATCTGCCTCCGACAAAGACATCGGAGCCCAGCACCTCATGTTCGCGTTTATCCAGATGGCCTTGCTCACGCACGCCAACAACACGAAGGACTTCGACACCGCTGCCGAACTCCTCGCCCGTGCCGAGGTGCATCTCGACGAATCAGAATCAAAGGGATTGGATGACTCCATGAAACCCATCGCAGGTCAGGTGCGGAGCATCTTCGTCGATGCGAAGAAAACCATCACTTACAACAAGGGCGTGGAGAACTACTACAGTGTGCTGAACGGAGTTCGTCGCCTCTTCCGTGCGGGGGAGTCCACGGCTTCCACATCGCGCCCGGCGGCTCTGGTCACCCGAGCACCAGCATCGCTTGATCGCTACCGGGATTGTAGGGTGATCAGCGATGCGCTCGCCTCATCGAAGCCCTTGGCGAAGGGCGTCAACGCCTTGCGCTTTCACGATGCTGCGACCAACAACACCTGGACTGTGACTTATCGATTTGGCAGCAGTGGCAATGGCTACCTGATGAATGGATCTGGCAGCTTGTCGGGACGCACGATCAATGTGCGCTTCGACGATGGCCTGCCCACGAGCCTCAGTTCAGCGTCTGGCAGCGGAGCCTGCAAGGTCATAGAAGCGCGAAATCACGCTGATCAGCGATGAAAGAGCCCCCTCCAAGCAGCTGCCCAGAGGGAGTGTGATGTTCATGAACTTGCGTGAATTCAACGCAGGCGCTTACTTCACCAGTTCTGCTACCGCATCATCCGTAGCCTGCACGAGGACGGCGATGCCTTCTTCGAGGGCGTCGCGGGGGATGCTCAGCGGGGGGCTGATCTTCACGGTCTGGCCCCAGGCACCGACGGGAGCGAAGAGCAGCAGGCCGCGTTGGACGCAGAGTTCGATGATGCGATGAGCGAGGTCGTGGTCGGGATCTTTGGTGCCGGGCTTCACGGTTTGCATACCGCCGACGAGGCCAGTGGCGCTGACGTTGCCGATCACAGTCGGATGCTTGGCCTGGATCTTCTTCAAGCCTTCGAGCAGGACGGGGCCGAGCGCGGCAGCGTTCTCGGTCATCTTTTCGCGCAGGATCTTGGAAATGGCGGCGACGGCAGCGGCGCAGCAGACGGGATTGCCGGTGTGCGTGCTGGTCATGGCTCCGGGGCCGTATTGATCCATCAAAGCTTCGCGACCGATCACGGCGCTGAGGGGCAGGGATGAAGAGATGCCTTTGCCACAGCAGATGATGTCGGGCGTGACGTCGTAGTGCTCGAAGGCCCAGAACTTGCCGGTGCGGCCGAAGCCTGCCTGCACTTCGTCGAAGACGAGCACGACATCGTTTTCATCACACCAAGCGCGGAGCTTCTTCACGTAGTCGGTTGGAGCGAAGTCAGGGCCCACGCCTTGATACGTTTCCATCATCACGCCTGCGATGTCGGCACCCGTGAGGCCTTTGTCAGCGAGCAACTTCAGGAAGGTGTCGAAGCTGGTGTCCTCGGTCCAGTAACCGTCCGGGAAGGGAGCGTTCAGGATGCGCGGATCTTCGTTAACGATCCAGTTCTTCTGGCCCGCCATGCCGCCGGCCTGCTGAGAGCCGAGCGTGCGTCCGTGGAAGCCACGGGTGTAGCCGATGATGCCGATCTTGCGATTGCCGCCAACCTTGATGCCGTGCGTTCTCGCGAGCTTGATGGCGCACTCGGTGGCTTCGCTGCCAGTGGTGAGGAGGAAGACTTTCTCCAGTCCTTCCGGCGCGACGCTGATGAGCAACTCGGCGAGTTCAGCGCGCTCTTCGCTGGGGAACACATAGTTGTGCAGCAACCCGGAGTTCACCTGATCGATGATCGCCTGGCGCACTTCTTTGACACCGTGGCCAGCATTGGTGACGAGCACGCCGCTGCTCCAGTCGAGCCACATGTTGCCGTGCTTGTCATAGATCTGGATGTCTTCAGCACGATCCCACACGATCTGCGGCATCCCGCGCATGGAGGTCGGCTCCAGCTTGCGCAGCTTCTCCAGTGTCGGCACGGAATCGGGATGCGGGATCTGCGTGACGATCTTCCGATACTTGGTTTCGACGTGCGGGACGGTGACGGGAGTGATGCTGTATTCTTTGCCCATGGTGATTGGTTCTCAGTTCGCGGTTCTCAGTTCTCTGTTTTTCACCCCTGATGGCAGCTCAATTGGAGAACGCAGGACATTGAATGGCCAAGCGAAAACCGGCTACGGGGATTCTGCCGTGAATCGGTATTTTTGTGCAAACGCAGTTTTACTTCAGCTTCGCATCGAGTTCGGCGAGAGTGAATCGAACGCTCACCACGTAGGCGGGCTCGCCTTCACTCCAGTGACCGTAAGTGGTGGTAACGATGGTGCCATCGGGCAGCACTTCGACACCGGGATAGGTGCAATCTGCGCCCTTGGTGTTGTCCATGATGCGCACCCGATACTTTCCCTCGGTGCCATTGACGATGTCCTCATACTTGCCCACCCATGCCACCCAGTCGCCTTTCGTGGGGCTCACATGCGTGGTGTCGCGGAAGCTGATGAACAAGCGGCCATCGGGCGTGTATTTGGCGACGTGACGATCACCGGTCAAAGCGGCGGGCAACTCCTTCGGATCAGTCCAGGTGAGACCTTCATCGTTGGAGAAGATGACGCAGGAATTGTATTTTCGTGAGTTCTCACGCAGCAGCACGGCAATCTGTCTGCCATCGGGCGAACGCAGCACGCCGGGCTCGCAGAGGTTGGCATCTGGCAGCATCGCGATGGGTGCGGGCGTGCTCCAGGTGAGACCACCATCCTTGCTCAGTGTGGTGTAAACCCAGAAGCGCCAGGGTTTCGCTGCGGGCGAGGTGTGATTACTCGATGGTCCCTTAATCCGATACTTCTCCATATCGCCGCCGCGAATGAAGCGACCATCGTCATGGAAGAAGGCAAGGTATTCGCCGGGTGTTTTCAGGCTGATCACCGTGGACATCGTTACCACTCCTCCGAAGGCACCGATGGGATTAAGTTCACTCCACGAAGCACCGTCGTCCTCGGTGACGGCCATGCGAATGGGATACAAACCGCTGAACATAATGATGCGCTTCTTCCCGCTCGCATCCACCACACGATGAAGTGTGGGCACCTCCAGCGAGGTCTCCCAGGACTTGGGCGTGGGCAGACGATCCGTCCAGGTGAGGCCCGCGTCGTTGCTGCGCTTATAAACAATCGCACCACGTCCATGACCTTTCGGATACACGGTGAGCATCGTCTTGTTGTCCTCCAGCAGCACCGTGGTGGGGTGGCCCAAATACTGGCCGGGCTCGCGATCAACGATGACCTGCCGGGATTTGTCACCGCTGATATCTACGATGGGAATGGTGTAACCCGGAGCCAGCTTGGTCTTGAGGTTCTTGGGGGGCGTGAGGGTGGTATCCTGCTTTTGCAGCTTGGTCTGCTGTGCAAAGCTGAGACAAGGGACGAACGCGAGGGCGAGGATGAAAGAGCGGCTCATGGCCCGGACTGAACGCCGACCACGCGCGTTGCTTTGCAGCGTTCTACACTCTCGCCATCAAGCGCTTCACGGCGTCGATGTGCGTCTGAAACGCGAGGTCTTCCACCTCGATCTCGTTCAGTGGCAAGGCAATGACTTCGCTGGCTTCACCATCGACTGCCATCGCGGCATTGAAGTCATCGACTTTTGCCATGAACACGATGTCGAGCGTGGGCCAGATGTAGCCCTGGAACTGGTAGCGATTGTTGAAGGTGCCAAGATAGCTCCACGCGTCCTCGGGCACGGTGATGCCGGTTTCTTCCAGCACTTCGCGGGAGCAGGCTGCCTCAGCAGTCTGCCAGGCCTCGATGATGCCGCCGGGCAGGCCGAGCTTGCCCTTGGCAGGCTCATGGGCACGACGCATGAGCAGCAATCGCCCCTGCGCATCCTGCACCAGCGCCACTGCGGCGGAGGTGACGAAGAGATACTGGCTGTAGCTGCAAGCCGAACATTTCAATTCACGCCACGACCGCTGCACGAGCTGATCGGAGCCGCAGTGGTAACAAAAATGAAAAGGCAGGCTCACGGTGCTCACGTCGCCGTTCAGAACTAAGCCTGCTACTTCACTATCGCCTTCACGGACGAAGCAAGGTCATGGAAGGCTTTGCTCGAAGCGCTCTTCGTGGGGTCGAGCAGGGCCACGGGATGACCTTCGTCACCACCTTCACGGACGCTCATTTCGATGGGGATCTGGGCGAGCAATGGCACGCCGAGACGCTGAGCTTCGCCCTCGCCACCGCCCTTGCCGAATATGGGATACGACTTGCCGTTATCGGGGCAGAGGAAGTAGCTCATGTTCTCGATGAGGCCGAGGATCGGAACGTTGACCTTGGCGAACATGCTGGCGGCCTTGCGAGCGTCGATGAGCGCGACTTCTTGCGGCGTGGTGACGATCACCGCGCCGTCGAGTGCGACAGTTTGCACGATGGTGAGCTGGATGTCGCCAGTGCCGGGCGGAAGGTCGAGCACGAGGTAGTCGAGGTTGTCCCACGCGCACTGACGAAGGAATTGCTGCGTGTAGCGCGTGGCAATCGGACCACGCACGATGACGGGTGAATTGTCCTCCAGCAGGAAGCCCATGCTCATGAGCTGCAAGCCATGGCGATGAATCGGAATGATCTGCTGCTCTTCATTGGCGAGCGGGCGTTCATCGGTGCCGAACATGTGCGCGATGCTGGGACCGTAGAGATCGCAGTCGCACAAACCTACTCGAGCGCCGGTCTTCGACAGCGCGACGGCGAGGTTCGAAGCGACAGTGCTCTTGCCCACGCCACCTTTGCCACTCGCGACGGCGATGATGTGCTTCACGCCTGGGATGCTGGACTTGCCGAGGCCATCGGCGCTGCTCGCGGCTTGTGGTGGTTCTTTGATGTCAAACTCAAGACGCACGCGACCAACCCCTGGCAGCGCCTCCAACGCCTTCATCGCTGCCTCATGGATCTGGCGCGGCACATTGGCATCCCGCGTGGCTAGACTGATCTGCACCTCCACATCCGCCCCGGCCACATGGATGGCTTTGACGAGGCCAAACTTCACGATGTCGCGGCTAAAGCCGGGATAAGGAACAGTGCTGAGGGTGTCGCGGACGAGGGTCTCGGTGATCATGGGAAATAGGGCGCGCAGTGTGGAGGGGAATAGCGGCTTGCCAAGCACTACGCACTCACTTGAGTCGGGGATCACTCAAATCCACGCGATACATCATCGCATTGCCATCGTAGCGCGGCGTCTTCAGCTCGCCCGCGCTGACCGTGGTCTGGAAGTAGATCACCTTTCCCTGCTCTTGATCGAAGACATCGAACTGCACCACCGCATCCGCCTTGTGCCCCTCGTGGGTGGCGAGCTGCACGGCCTTG
Organism: Verrucomicrobiota bacterium; assembly: GCA_963204975.1. Classification (GTDB taxonomy): domain Bacteria; phylum Verrucomicrobiota; class Verrucomicrobiia; order Verrucomicrobiales; family Verrucomicrobiaceae; genus JAEUHN01. Next base: position 14,096 of record CAUJJC010000105.1, read on the forward strand.
TGCCAAGGCCCATCGACGGTCGGCGAGCGGGCCAGCCAAATGGCGCTGTCCTCGGTGCTGAAGATCATCAGCCACTGCTTAAGAAACGCATTCCATCGGATGCTACCAGAGCAGGGAGTCAACTCGGTGCCTCCCGAGCTGAGCTGCATGCGCTCCTCTTTTTCGGTGATCATCTTCTTGGTGATGTAGCGATCCTCATCTGGCTTGGTCATCGGCGGCTGCACTTGCTGCCAGACCACGGCTCCTTTCGAGTCGTCCCAAGCCAATGCTTCGTAGCTACCAGGGCTGGTCATGGCCTCGTAAGTCGCTGGCACACGAACGTGAGCAAAGGGCGTCGCAAAGTAGAAGCGCTCCACCTTATCCTTCTCATCGGTCACCCGCACGGCATGGCCTTGAGGGAACTGCCAGGTGTAGTCCTCGCCAAGCACGGTGATGCGCTCGAATTGTTGCTCCGTGCCGATCTCCGCGATGCCATGCTCCACACGCTTGCCTTGTTCTTCGCGCTGGTAGTGAACGATGAGGTGCTCGACTCCTGCCGAGTCCTTCACGCTCACGAGACCATCGAGACGGACGCTGCCCGGCTCCTTGCCTGCGAGCATCGGTGTGGTGTCACCACGATCATCGACGAAGTAATTGAAGTGAATTCCCTGGGTGGGATCAAGTCCGCTCGCGGCTGGCAGGTCCGAGGTGGCCCCAGCGCCACGGAGGTTGCCAATCGGATGCGCCGCCCGTTGCGTGCTGCCCCAGAGCCAGAAGCACTTGCCCTGGAACACCGCCATCTGCACATCGCTCTGCGCGAGCACGCCGCCTGCGAGATTCGGCAGCGGAAGGGGCGACTCCTTGCTGAGCAGGGTGGAATCGCGATAAATCCCCTGCCCCGTGATGCGATACACCCGCTCAGCGAGATTGGTCCGCACCAACCGCAGATCCACAGTGCTCCCGACTTTGGCCTCAACCATCAGGCCCGCGACGCCGAAGCTGTCCTTGGGGAAGGTGTAGCCGGGCGTGCTCACGGTGAAATACACCCGCTGCTTCATCAGCCCAGGCTCGTCAAAGGCCGCCCAACCGCCGCTGTCCGTCACCAGGCGGATTCCATTGACCGTCTCCAGCGTGACCATCGGCACGCCACGGCTGGTGTTTTCATCCACCACCTGAATGCCAAACGGCTCGCCAGCAAAGGCGGCGGAGGCCAGAAGAAGCATTGGGAGAAGGCGCATAGCTGGAAACGTTAAACGAGTGATTCGCCGCGCGCCAGTCTCTTGACATTGTTTGGCAGCCGCACCACCTCACCAGCATGAACACAACTGCTTCTCAAACGCGCATCGCCGCCATCTTCGGAGCCCTGGCCGTCACCCTGGGTGCCTTTGGAGCCCATGGGCTGAAGGCCACACTGGCTGCGCACGACACGGCTGCGATCTGGCAGACCGCCAGCCACTACCATCTCATTCACGCCGCCGTGCTGCTCGCCCTGGGCCTCGCGGGCATCAGCCGCTGGGGCTGGAAGTCGATGTTCATCGGCACCACGATCTTCAGCGGCACGCTCTACGTTCTCGCCGTCACGGGCATCAAATGGCTAGGTGCCATCACACCGATCGGTGGCCTGCTCATGATCATTGGCTGGCTCCTGGTGGCGGCCCGGAAGTGATCGTGGCAGCTCAGTGCATCCGGTCTTGAGGGCCGAAGTATCGTCGCTAGTCTCGCGCGCTCTTCTCATGGCCACCAAGAAAACGACGTCTCCCGCATCGCCCACCCTCGAAGTCCGCGGCATCGAGTTCCGCCGCGGACGCAGCATTCTCAAGGACATCGACTGGCGCGTGGAACGTGGTCAGCACTGGTGCGTGCTGGGTCCCAATGGCTGCGGCAAGACCTCGCAGATCAACATCATCACCGGCTACGATTCGGCGACGGATGGCTCCATCGAGATCGATGGCTCACACTACGGCGACGACGACTGGCGTGAGGTGCGCAAGCGCGTGGGCATCGTGGCCAGCACCTTGACCGTGATGCTGGAATCGAGCGAGCCTGTGATCGATGTGATCGCCAGCGGCCGGGATGCCAAGCTGAACCTCTGGGACCCCCCGCCCGAGTCGCTGCGCAAGGAGGCGCGCACGCTGTTGAAGAAGTTTGGCTGCTCCTATCTCGCGAATGCTCTGTGGGGTCCGCTGTCACAAGGCGAGAAGCAAAAGGTGCTGATTTGCCGCGCTCTGATGGCGAAGTTCCGCGTGCTCATCCTCGATGAACCCTGCGCTGGGCTCGATCCCGTGGCCCGGGAGCATTTCCTGAACTGGTTGCAGGAGATCAGCGCGCGCAAGGGCTCGCCCTCGCTCGTGATGGTCACTCACCACGTTGAAGAGATCCTGCCCTGCATGACTCATGTGCTCGTCCTCAGGGACGGTGGTGTGCTCGCCGCAGGACCGAAGAGTGAAGTGCTGACAAGCAAGTGCCTGAGTGAAGCGTATGGAGCGAAGGTGACGCTGCAGCATCGCGGCCCTCGCTATCAACTCTTCGTGAACTCCTGATCCCATGACTCGCAACGGCATCCTCGCAGGCGGCAATTTCATCATCGACCATGTGAAGATGATCGATGCCTACCCCGCGCAGGACATGCTGGCGACGATCACGAGCGAGACATCCTCGAACGGCGGTGGCCCCTACAACGTGCTCAAGGACCTAGCGGCCATGAAGGCGGGCTTTCCCCTGGCTGCCGCAGGATTGGTGGGGCGCGACCCGAATGGCGACTGGATTCTGCGCGACTGCACCGCGGCAGGCATTGACACCCGCCAGCTTCAGCAGACCAGCGAGGCACCCACATCCTACACGGACGCCATGACCGTCGCGAGCACCGGCCGCCGGACCTTCTTTCATCAACGTGGAGCCAATGCCCTGCTTGGCGAAGCACACTTCGACTTCCGCACCACGTCGGCGCGCCTCTTCCATCTCGGCTACCTCATGCTTCTCGATGAGATGGACCGCATGCTGCCCGATGGACGCACCATTGCTTCACGCGTGCTGGAGGCTGCGCAGAGCAGCGGGCTCAAGACGAGCGTCGATATCGTGAGCACCGAGAACCCGCACTTCCGCGAGATCGCCACCGCTGCGCTGCCCTTCACTGACTGCCTCATCATCAATGAGATCGAAGCGGGCAAATCGACCGGCATGAACCTCCGGGATGGCAATCAGGTGAACGTGGAAGCCTGCATCGAGTCCGCCCGACTGCTCCTAGATCGTGGGGTGAAGAGCGAGGTCGTCATCCACTTTGTCGAGGGAGCCATCGTCGCATCGCACGATGGCACGGTGACAACGCAGGGCTCCTTGGAACTGCCCCCCGGATTCATCGCAGGTGCCACAGGAGCCGGCGATGCTTTTGCCGCCGGCTATTTGTTAGGCTTGCATGAGGGCTGGTCCATTGCCGACCGCCTGCAACTGGCCGTGTGCTCCGCCGCCCAATGCATGACCCACCCCACGCCTTCGCTTGGCCTGCAACCTGTGAACGACTGCCTCGCTCTTGGAAACCAGTTCCCCTTTAGGCTCCTGGGCTGCGGCTGAGCGCTGGCTATTTCTGCTTGTTCCGATCCATCGCCGATCCGGAATAAGTGGAGCCGATGGGCTTGTAGCCGCTGGGGACGGACGCCTTTGCACCCTTTACTTTCGAGCCCATCGAACCACCCCCTATCCCTCCGGTATAGCCTTTCCATCGGGTCAGCACTTCGACTGATGGCCCGTCTTTACACGCGGTTGAACCGCTGCCTGAAGACTTGCTTTGGGTAGCATCTGAGGGCGGCGTATAGCCCGCGACTCGCGGTGCCCTGGGCGCAGGCGCAGAAATGTAGGGATCGTCTCCTTCGGACTCTTCCAGCGTTGGCGGTGGCACACTCCCCACAACCACTGGAGGGGCGGGTTTTTCACCGACATTCGGATCATAGCCCAGCAAAGTCTGAAGATCAGCGGACAGCTCCCGGAGCGCTACCCTGGCGATGCCACCTGAATGCTCGACGGACACTTCCCATGCATCCAAAGCCTTCACCTTGGCGGATGAATAAGTCTTGGATCCAACGACCAACGTTCCCAGATTCATGCCAATAGCGCGCTGGCTGATGGTCGCCAGATACTCCTTGCGATAATCTTCAAACGCCTTGTCTATTGCATCCCCTTCCTTTATCAAGGCCATGACGCTGGCTCTTGCCGTATCAGCCTCATCGCTTGCCTCTTTTTGCTGTTTGGTGACTTGTTCCAGTTCGAGGCGGAGCTTTGCCGCCGCTCTCTTGGCGATGACCAACTCAGGCTCCATCTTGTCGCGCTTCTCGCGCAGCGATTCGAGAGCAGATGTATCCGGCTTGCAACCGGCCCCCAGGAGTAACCAAGCAGCAGCAACTAGAGTGAAGGCGACTATTTTCATGTCAGCCGCCAACTAAGCCGCTTAAGGTTGAGCCGCAAGCACGAGATGGACCTCTTATCGACGAGTGCCATAAATCCGGTCCAAGCTGCTGCCAGTATAGTTCCAGCCAATGGGCTTGTAGCCCGAGATGCCCTGCCTAGCATCGCCCGAACCGCCCGCCCGATTGCGTCTGGTTGATCCCTCAATGTAAGAACGAGCCCATGGCCCCGGATGAATCAGGTCCCGTTTGGGCGTATCGGACAGCGGCATGAACTTGTTCCCGAAAGCATCTCTGAGCATCATCTTGTGAGGATTGCCACGTCCCCACCATACCAGCACCTCAACGGTCTTCGGCATTGGCGCTGGTTTCAGTAATGGCACGGAAGTAGGCTTCTTACCATCGATTCGTGGCTTCGATGCTTGGGGAAGCTGTGGTGTGGCCTGGGATGGATGTGCGACCAGCGCCAGGACTTGCGGCGCGGACGAGCCGACGTTCTGCCGAGAATTTCTGATCGAGTGCTCTTCTTTGCCCTCAAGCAGCGCCTTGCTCAATCTGGCCACTCCATCGGCATGATAGAAGACCACGTCCTTCTCTCCCACGTCACCGATCAAGACGTCGTGATAGACCTTATGCCCGATTCCAAGCATCGTCAGGCGTGCGCCTCGGACGAAGGATGAGGACTCTACGCCAGTCTTTTCGAAACTGGCCAAATCTTGTCTCAGCGACCGAATCTTCAGCCGTAGCTGATGCACTTCAGACTCGAGGGTAGAAGTCATCGCCGTGAGCTGATGGATCGAAGCATCAAGACGATTGGCTTCCGCTCTTTGCAGCGAAAGCTGAGTCCTGCCCGCAGCATTGATCTCGGTCAATCGGCAGACCTCCTCATCGAGCACCGCGACATCTGCATTCTCCCTCGGCACGCACGACGTGAGAGCGATTGCCACCACTGGCAATATCAGCGCTCGAAGTCGGCGGCGGGCGATCATTGGTTCAGTTTACGCTCTCGCCAAAGGAATCAGCAAGATCAAATCCGTCCGCACATCAGAAAACCTTCATGACAGCAGACCTCAGCCAAACAGCGAGGTCAGCGGTTGCCCTTTGTCCGCCACGGTGAACGGACGCTTGCTTGGGCTGAAGATCACCTGATCGAGCGGGAGACCTAACGCATAACCAATTGTCGCATTGAAGTCGGGCACGCTAACCTTGTTCTCAACGGCCTCATGACCACCCTTGTCCGTCTTGCCATAGATCTGACCACCACGAATGCCTCCACCCGCAAGGATGCTGCTGAATATTTTCGGGTAGTGATCACGCCCTTCGTTTTGGTTGATCTTTGGCGTGCGACCAAACTCGGTCGTCACAACCACGAGCGTGTCCTCAAGCATACCTCGCTTGTCCAGATCGCCGAGCAAGGCGGCCAGCCCCTGGTCGAGCTTTGCGCAGTTCTCCGGCACACGGACGAAGTTATCATTATGCGTGTCCCAACCTCCCAGCGTCACCTCAACGAAACGAACGCCATGCTCAACGAGGCGGCGTGCGAGCAAGCAACCCTGATTGAATGCATCCTTGCCATAAAGCTCGTGCATCTCAGCAGGCTCCTGATTGAGATCAAAGGCCTTGAGGTCCTCGCTTTTCATGATCTTCACAGCGTCCTTGTAGATGTCACCGAAGGCGCGCAGATCGGCGTAGTCATACTGGCTGCGGAATTGAGCATCCAGCTTCTGCGATAGGCTAACCCGGTAATCGAGATCTGTCTCTGTCAGGTGGCCAAGGCGCTTGCTGTTCTGCAATCCAGAGCTTGGATTACTAATCGACAGCGGCGAGACCGCAGCCTCGAAGAAGCCGGCACCCGGATGCTTGCTATCGTTGGTGATGACAACACTCGAAGGCAGGGAGGGATTGTTACGCCCTTGGAACTTTGTCATCCATGCACCCATCGACGGATGCTTGATCGTGCTGCGCAGCGTGTAGCTGGTGTGCATGAAGTAATTGCCCTGAGCGTGCGCCCCTTGCGTGGAGGCCATCGAGTTGACGATTGCCACATGATGCATGTGCTTCGAAGTCAGCGGCAGATACTCGCTGAGCAGCACGCCATCGGCGGAAGTCTTGATATGCTTCACCGGGCCTGCTTCATCAGTTCCAGGCTGGGCATTGAACGTATCCAGATGGCTCATGCCACCTGACATGTAGAGATAGATAACATTCTTTGCAGTGGCGACTTGCTTGGCCTTGGACGCACCTTCAAAGGCGGCATTCGCACGCCCCATCAGGAGCGGAGCTGCCGTCACGCCCAGGCAGGTCTTGGCCATCCGTGAGACAAACTCACGACGGGAGAAATCATCCGATTTGGCGATGAGAGAATTCATAGTTCAGGGCAGTGCTAGGGGTTACTTTACAAAGAGGAATTCACCGGTGTTAAGCAAGGCATGCACCACATCGGCCTTGGCGGTCTCGGCACGATCCGTCATCACCGATGTGAGAATCTCCCTCTCCGCAGCGGAGGGAAAGCGGGACAGCAGCCCCAGGAAAATCGTGTCCATCTTGGCCTCATTCGTCGCTGCCGAGTTCACATGTTGTGAGAAATCGGACACATCATTCAACAGCGCATCGGCCACCGGACCATTGAGCAAAGCGAGCGCCTGGGGCACAGCCGCTTCGCGGCTGGCATTCTCGATCGTCTCCCGATCACTCTGGCCGAAGATGCGAAGCATGTGCCCGCGCGGTGAGGGACTAGGCAGATCAGCGGCACGCGTGGCTCCGGCAATCACGGCACCCGAGCCCTTGCGCAGGCTGTTCTGCGCCGTGATGATGAGTTCCTTAGCCTTCTTCCTGTCACCACCGGCCTGCTCTTTGATCTTGGCCATCTCCTCGCGTGTCAAACTCACCTTGGGCGCCTCCTGCTTGCCCTTGCCCCCCTTCGCCTTGATGCCGCCTTCGCGATACTCCTTCTGGAACTCACGGGCACCTTCCTCGCCGAGCACTGCACTGAAAGCATCCCGCTTGGTGCCACCGCGCAGGGCCAGCACCTGTTTCTGCACAGCTTGCGCTTCATCCTTCTTGCCATCACGGCGCAGCTTGGCGGCCTGCTCGGTGAGTTCCTTGATCTTGGCCAGCTTCTCTGGTGATTCCGCACCTCCGCTTGCCTTGATATCGGCGATCAATTGCTTGGGATCCTTGTTATTCAGGGTCTCGTAGAGCTTGCCCAGCGCATCCAGCTTTCTCTCGGCCACCACGTTAGGCTCCACAGCCTGTTCATCAATGTTGCCCTTGATCAGGGTCGCCACGCTATCCCAGATCTGCTCGGCACTCATGCGTCGCATCAAAGGTCCCGTGAAGTGATACGTCTCGCCCAGTGGCACGTCCTTTGTGCTCGGCATCCGCTGATAGAGGTCGCTGTTGTAGAGCACGCGCAGATAGGCCTTCATGTCATACTTCTTCTCCACCATCAGCTTCTCCAGGTAGGCCATGAGTTCCGTGTTGGAAGGCGTGGTCGAATCGGTCATATCATCCACCGGCTCGATCAACCCCATGCCCATGGCGCGCTTCCAGAGACGGTTGGCAATCACCAGCGTGAAGCGTGGATTCTCGGGAGCGGTCATCCAGCGAGCGAAGGAATCGATGCGACTTTCGCCAGGCAGTTGACTCGCCTCATGGCCAAACATCGTCTTTGGCTGCACTTCTTCGTTCGGCTTTGCATCCGTGTATTTGTAATCGTGAGGCAGCTTGGGCAGACGATCCGTCTCCGAGATCGTCGTGTAGCGCAGCACCTTGCTCACTTCCTTGATCGACTCCTGCACCGACTTCAGGTCCCGGCGCAAAGCCTGAGCCTCGGGCGACTTTCTCGCCTTCTTGTCCATCGCGGTCTTGCCTTCCAAGTTCAGTCCGTAGCCCTTCTTCGAATCCATTCCATAGGTGAAGGCCGCCATGTGGTAGTAGTCCATCTGGCTCCACTTATCGAAGGGGTGGTTGTGGCATTGAGCACACACGATCTGAGTGCCTAGAAAGACCTGCACCGTCGCCGCCAGATGATCCAATTGCATCCCCTGATCACGCATGTAGAACCCAATCGCGCCGCTGTCCCACGAGGCACCATCAGTTGTCAGCAACTCCCGCACCATGCCGTCCCAAGGCTGGTTCTTCTTGAGAGCCGCCTTCAACCAATCCGCATACGCATAGCCAGTGAGCTGCCCCTTGGTGTCCGTCTGCAAACGCAGGATGTCAGCGAAGTAGTTGAAAAAATTGGCCGAGTAGCCATCGCTCGCCAGGAGCTGATCGATCAGCTTGGTCCGCTTGTCTTTGTCCGTGCTGCTGAGGAAAGCCCTCGCCTCTTCAATGGTCGGAATTCGTCCCACCACGTCCACATAGATGCGTCGCAGGAACACCTCGTCAGACGCCGGAGGATTGGGTTGCAGGCTGTTTTTCTGCCACTCTTTGGCAATGATTTCATCGATACGAGCCGACTCCGGCAAGGCGGCTCCGATGGCCGAGATCGCGGTCAGGGTGATGAAGGCGAAGGTCAATTTCATGGGAAGGAACACAGAGGGGTTTCAGCGGCGCAGGCCACGACCAGTCCCGCCAGGGACTCGTCGGCGCTGAAACGCAGCATTGGCTACAACCTTGCCAAAATCTGCAATTTCTCGAATTCCCTGGCCCTCAGCCCTCCGCCGTGCCCCCACCATTGGCCTGCCGAATCGCCAGCAACACACGCAGCGAAGACCCCAGCTTCACCTCCTGTCGCAGTGAAGAATCGCCAAGTTTCGAATCTTCCAAGGACTCGACCGTGCCAAAATTTGCATTCAATCGCCGCACGGTATCGACGACGAAACCGGCAGACACGGAACCATTCGAAACTGAAGCACCAACAACATGAAGAGGCATGGCGAGCAAAGGCGAGAGGGTTGAGTTATGCGACGGCACGGCCTTACTCCCGAAACAACAACGAGAGTCCGACCGCGCCGCGCACCGGGTTCTATGCAATTTTTGTCCCCGTGTTGCTCAGTTCGGAAAAATATTTCGAAATCCTCCCTCGTGGCCGAATCTCATCGTCCACCTGCGATTTGCTCACACCGCCACCCACGACTTCGCCTTGCTGCTCTTGAGGATCGCTTCGCAGAGCTTCACTTCGTGGTGGCCATCTTCGGCGGTGGCGAACAAGACGGGCGTCTGCTTCTTGCTCGCGATGTGCTCATACACGGCGCGGTAGTGCATCTTGTGGGAGTCGCTGAAACCTTCGGGGTGGCCGCCGGGGAAGTCGGTAAAGTTGGCCACGTCTTCCATGAAGCCGGGGGTGGCGCGCTGGAGGATCTGGTTCGGCTCATCGCGTTTGCCAACGATGATCTCGTTCGGCTGCTGGAGGTCCCAGCGCACGCTGCCCTTGGTGCCGTAGATGCCGAAGCTGAGGCTGCACTTCCAGCCAGCGGCGACTTGCGAGAAGCAGGCATTCGCATGCACGCCGTTGGCGAAACCGTGCTTGGCCTTGCCGAACTTGAGCAGCACGCTGCCGAAGTCCTCGGTGTCCACCTTGTAGTCCACCATCGTGGCAGGATCGACCTTGGCAAAGGTCTGCACCTCACCCTTCGGACGCTTGCGGGTTTTGTGGAAGGTCTCGATATGGGCGAAGACGTTTTGCGCCTTGGCACCGAGCACGAAGCTCACGGCGTCGATCCAGTGCGTGCCGATGTCGCCCACGGCGCGGAGCTTGCCGCCCTCGCTGGCCAGCACGCGCCAGTTATAGTCGGTCTCATGCAACAGCCAGTCCTGGAAGAAGTGACCCTGCACATGAATGATCTGTCCGAGGTCGCCACGCTGAACCATGGCTCGCATCTGTAGCACGGCAGGGAAGAAGCGGCACATGTAGTTCACCGCGAATACGGGTCCCTTTTTGCCCCCCTTCTTCACGGCATCGACGACGAGTTGAGTCTCGCTCGTGGTCATGCCGAGCGGCTTCTCGCAGATGACGTGCTTGCCCATCTCGAGGGCTTTGAGGCATTGCTCCACATGAACCTTGTTCGGTGAGGTGATGTGAATGACGTCGATGTTCGGCGAGGCATACATGGCCTCGAAGTCGTAATCGCCATACACCTCCGGGATGCCCCAGAGTTCACCCGTGGCCCGTGCGCTCTTGGTTGATCCGCAAATGCCGTTTACGGTGACGCCCAGACGTTTGAGGGCTTCGATATGAACAGGGCCGATGAAGCCGGTGCCGATGATGCCTGCGCGAAGATGATGAAGAGGGGTCATGCGCCCGCAGCGAACGCGTTGGTTCCACCTTGGTCAAGTCCCGCTGTGCTGATCGAAGAGACGCCAGACTGCAATGATCACCATGCTGGGAGGAGACATGGTGTAGTCGGTGGTGAGTGATGGGAGCCACACCGTGGACAGTCTCGTTTTTCCCGCGTTACGGACGAAGTGAAAAGGTTGTCCGCCGACCTCGGGTCCCCTGCCCTGCTGATCACTTTCACTGCCAATCTTGTGCGACAGCACGCTGCGGTAGCTTGCCTGTAATGAGCCTGCATGACACTGCGTTCTAGTGCGCTCGCTGATGCCAACCTCTCCAACTCCCTTTCCCAACACACGCTGGACGTTGCTGCAAAAACTTCGCGGAGGTTCCGATGCCGATGCCCGGATGGCGCTGGAGACTCTCTGCCGCGCCTACTGGACTCCCCTTTACGCCGTCGCCCGCCACGGGCGAATGACCGAGCACGATGCACAGGATGCAGTGCAGGGATTCTTCGTCACCCTCCTGCGGCGGGACACCTTCGCCAGGGCGGATGCCACCCAGGGCAAGCTGCGCAGCCTGCTGCTCAAGTCCTTCAACAACTACTGCGTGAACGAGTGGCGCAAGGATCAGCGGCAAAAACGTGGCGAAGGTGCCGAGCACGTCCCGCTGCACGACATCGGCGGCACCGAGGACCGCCTCAGCAAGGACTTGCACGCCCCCGGTTTGTCCGCTGAGACCCTGTATGCGCGCGAGTGGGCACGAGCGGTGATCGACCGCAGCCTGGAATCCCTGCGCCAGTCTTACGCTGCGAAGGGGCAAGAGGATCGCTTTGCTCTCCTTCATGGCCCGCTCATGCAAGATGATGATGCAGGTCGGCTGGACGCCCTGGCCGCGAGCGCAGGCATGGCCGCCAGTGCCCTGCGCACGGCCCTGCACAGGATGCGAATGCAATTTCGTGATCGCATCGAGCGCGAACTGGCTGCCACGCTGGACACGAATGATCCCGCCATCATTCAGCAGGAGGTGGGAGAACTGTTCCGCGCTTTTGATTGAAAAAACGGCGTAACATCCCGTGTCGCATAGCGCAGTAACCAGACATCCTCCCCATGCGCCATCCCTCGGACATCATCGGCAATGAAAAACGCGTGCTCGCGCGACTGCTGGGTGGTGCCTACTCTACCGAGCACGCGGGCGACTGGATCGGGCCATATCAGTTGATCGAGCGTCTGGGGGAAGGCGGCTTCGGCATCGTATGGCGCGCCGAACAAACTGATCCGGTCCAACGCGAAGTGGCGCTGAAAGTCATCAAGCGAGGCATGGACACCGCCCAGGTGCTCGCGCGGTTTGATCACGAGCGTCAGGCACTCGCCAGCATGGATCATCCGTGCATCGCCGCCATGCTCGA
>CAUJJC010000106.1 GCA_963204975.1 Verrucomicrobiota bacterium
AGGCTATGTCGACATACTCAGCGATGAGGGATTGGCAGTGCGAGTGCATTTTGATTCTGGCAGGTGGGAGATCGTAGCCAGTTAGCGAATCCCCAACGCCCAACGGGCGTTCGTCATGCAGCCCAAGGGTGGACGCGCAGCAGCCTCCCTTGGGTCCCGATCCGCGAGGCGGCATGAACCCGGAACGGGTTCCGTCATTCACGCTTCGCTGGCTGATGCGCACCAATCGTCGCCCCCTCGCGACGGGACCCCGTTGGGGTCCAATCGATGGCGGGGATGTTTACCCCAAGGAGGCCGCGACGCGTCCACCTTAGGGCTGCATGACGGTGGTCCTTTGGACCACCACCGAACTCCAGATGAGGATTGGGTCCAAAGACTTGGGGAGCCACTTGGCGTCGGATTGCTTTGATCCAAATTATTCACCGCCTCTCCGGATCAATCGGATTGCTTGTCCATCCATAAAAAACTTCGGCTGGATAACTCCACGGTATATCCATAGTCGTTGTCTCCCTTCAATGGACTTGGAGCAGTTGGATCGTAAACATGTGTAACGACACCATACAAAGGTTTGCGGAGCCAGCGTCGAATTGCAACATGATCGCCCACCATCACAAGGCTCCCGTCAAGATAAGTCATCGCTTTCATTTTACGAAGCTCTTGAAGTCAAGATAACCCATCCCAGGAAGGAAGGCACGGCACCTTGCCAGCATCCGGCCACGCGATGAAACAAGAGTGCCCGAGCCCCTTGCGGGGCCTTGTGGCCGATTGCTGCGAGACTACTTCTTCGGAGCTTCAGCGGGCTTCGCGGGAGCGGCGGCTGGCTTGGGGGCAGGAGCGGGAGTTGCGGCGGGTTTGGCTGCGGGCGTGACAGCAGGTTTAGCCGGGGCGGCGGCGGGTTTCGCGGCGGGCTTGGCATCCTTTTTGGGCTCTTCCTTCTTCGCAGGAGCGGGAGGTGGAGCTGGGGGAGGCGCGGTGAGCTTGGCGATCTCGGCTTCGCTGAGGCCAATGTTCACGACCAGCCCTGGGAGCTTGGCCTCGAGTGCTTTGGCTCCAGCTTGGGTGACAGCGGTCTGCCAGACGAAGAGCTTCTTCAATCCGGTGGCCGTGGCAAGCTTCGCGAGGCCCGCGTCGCTGACCTTGGTGCCGTAGAGGTTGAGGTATTCGAGGTTCTTCAGGCCCGCGAGCTGGGCGACGCCAGCATCCGTCACCTTGGTGTTCTCCAGGTGGAGGCGCTCCAGGTTGGCGAACTTGCCGATGGTGGCGAGGCCGACGTCGGTGATTTGGCTGCGGGCGAGGTCCACCCATGACAGGGTGGAGGCAATCGGAGCGAGCATGGCGAGTTCCTTGTCAGTGAACTTGTCAGCCGCATTGATCACGCTGAGGCGCTGCTGCTCGGTATCGAGGGCGAGCGGCATGAGGGATGCGCCGATGGCCTGCATCTTCGCAGCGAGGTCCGTCACCGATTTCTTTTCAGCTTCGCTCAAAGGCTTGGCCTTGGGCTTCTCGGCGGCTTTCGCAGCGGCTGGCTTGCTGCCGGTTTTGATGAATCCACCGATGATGCCTTCGATGTCGGGCGTCTTCTTCGCGGCGGCGACCGTCACCGTTTCGCTCGCACCTTCCTTGATCCACCACTTGAGGATGGCGATTTCTTCCTTGGTGAGCTGAGGCTCATCCGAAGGCGGCATGTGCTCGTCGTCATCGGCGGGAAGATTGGCGCGCACGATGGCAAGGCTGTCATCTGGCTTGCCAGCGACGACTGTGGTAGGCCCATCGCCACCGCCTTTCATAATGTCGGCGAAGGTGTGCATGCGGAGCTTGCCCTTGCCTTTGTCAGCGCCGTGGCAGCTCGTGCACTTGGCTTCGAGGATGGGCATGATCACGTCATTGAAGACGACGGCTTTGCCCGCAACGGCAGGATCGAGAGGCTTGGCGGCGGCGGCAGGAGCAGCAGCGGGTGCGGCGGCTTTGTCGGCGGGCTTGGCAGCGGGAGCCGATGCAGGCGCGGCGGCTGGTGCAGTGGCGACGGCTACGGGTTTGGCATCATCTTCAGCGGTCCAGCCAATGTTGATGTGAGCGCCGGGCAGAGCCTTCTTGAGGGCAGCAACTCCATTCTTCGTGACCGCCGTCTGCCACAGGTAAAGCGACTTCAGCTTGGCGAGCGCGGAGAGCTTGGCAGCACCCGCATCGGTCACCTTGGTGCCGTAGAGGTTGAGGTATTCGAGGTTCGCCAGGGGCTTGAGGGCATCCAATCCGGCGTCGGTGATTCCGGTGTTTTCCAGATGCAGCTCAACGAGGTTCTTCATCGCGCCCACGGACTTCAGACCGCCGTCGGTCACCTTCGTGCGGGCGAGGTCGAGCGAGGTGATCTTGTCTGCGATGGCACCCAGCGGAGCGAGACCCGCATCGGTGAATTCCTTGGCGACGTTGAGCGCGGTGAAGCGGTAGGTTTTGGCATCCGCTGAAACCGGGGCCAGCGAGGCACCTGTGGCGTTGACCTTGGCGACGATGTCAGCCACGGCTTTGTCATCCTGGGCGCTGAGCAGCGCAGTGGTGGCGAGGAGGGCGAGGAGCGTGGATCGGATCATAGGCTTGGGGGTGATGGTCGGGAGTCTAATAGGAAGTCGGCGAGGCGAATGTTTCAGACAGTTATTTCTTCAACTGCTCGTCAGCCGTGGCCTTCAGGGCGTCAGGAATCTTGGCGGCGCTCACGGTCAGTGTGTTGGAGGCACCTTCCTTGATCCACCATTTGATGAGTTCCATCTCTTCCTTGGTCGGCTGATCTTTGCCCTCAGGCGGCATGTGCTCGTCGTCATCGAGAGGCAAGACCATGCGCTGGACGGTCAAGGATTTGTCTGGGTCTCCGGCGACGATGTTGTCGCCATTCTCACCGCCCTTCATCGCCAGCTCATACGTGTCCATGCGGAGGTCGCCTTTGGACTTCGCTTCGTTGTGGCACTTGTTGCACTTGGCTTCGAGGATCGGGAGGATGATGTGCTGGAAGACCAGCTTGTCATTGCCACCCGCCGCTGGTGCAGGAGGCGGAGTGGGCGCAGGTGCAGGCATCTTGGCGGGGTCTGCTTTGGCCGACTCCACCTTCGCGGGCTCGGGCTGCTTTGCGGGTTCGGTCTTGGTGCTGGCCGCAGGTGTCGGAGCCGGAGCAGGCTCGTCTTTGACCGCTGTCTTTTTCTTCTCGAAGAAGCTGCGCACCCAGTTGTCCATCGCGCTCATCGGACCTGCCACCGCAGGCGGAGCGAACTCGGTGAGATACTTGTCTCCGTGCGACATATTGCCACCGAAGTGCGCCCCGATGCCCATGACTGCCGCCGTGCCGAACAAGATGAATCGCGTGGCATCGAGCAGCGACTTCTTCATGCTCGTGAGATAGATGAGACGTGCGAACACACCGGCAATCGAAGTGAAGGCACTGATCAAGCAGAGCAACTGGTGCGCGCGGAGGTTGGCCTTGCCCGCGAAGTCCCCTTCCCTCGAAAGGAAGATGCCCAACATCACCGCCATCACCGTCCCCACCGCGCCGACGAAGGCCACGAAGAGTGCCTGATCACGCCATTTTTCTTCGAAGCTAGAACGAAACGAACCCACCTCAATGAGGAGGCTGATGGCCAACACGCCGACCGGAAGATGCAGCACGATGGGATGGAAGCGGCCGAAGAAGACGACCCAAGTCGAAGGCTCGCCCGTCGCACCGGCCCCTGAGAAATACGGCGGCCAGATCAGCAGCGCGAGGAAGAAGGCCACCGTCAGCAGCGAGATTGCCACCCAGTAGAGGGTGTAGCTCGGCGGCGGCGCAGGAGGCGCGTAATCGTATTCGGAATGCTGGCTGGGGGCTGGGGTCATGAGAGGATGACGGAGGGTTAGGGAAAGAAACGCGCCACTCATTGCCCAAACTTTCAGCCGCACAAGGCAATGCCATGATAAGCCAGGAAAGGCAGTCTCAATGTCCAGCGAAGCACCGCTGGGAAATACATTGCGCCTCATGTTCCGATTCCAAGCGCTGCTTTTTGCTTTTCAACCTCGCGCTCGCCTCTATCATCCGCGCCGCTTTAGAAAGCCGCAGATTAACTCATCACCCTACAAATCCATCATGAGCAACACCGCACCCAAACTTCACAACGCGATGTGGCCAGGCCTCGTCGGCAAAGGCGATGGCAACGGCCAGGAACCCCCGATCAGCCTGGAGCGTATGCTCGACCTCACAGCCGAGGCCAACGTCAACGGCCAGAAGTTCGAAGGCATCGACTACTTCCTCTTCCTTCCCCACACCAATCCCGAGGCCAGCGATGACGAGATCAAGCGCATCGCCGATCTCATCGCTTCCAAGGGCTTCTCCGTCGGCTCCCTCGTGGCCCCCGTCTGGCCCGGCACCGTCGGCGACTCCGCCATGGGCGACGACGCTCAGCAGGAGAAATTCCTCAGCGCCGTCAAGATGGCCTGCCGCATCGCCAAGATCTTCAACGCCCACGGCGTGCGCAAGTATGGTGTCATTCGCATCGACTCCGCCGAGTTCGGCATCGCCAAGTGGCGTGAAAACCCCACGGCCAACACCGCCCGCATCATCGACACCTTCAAGAAGGCCGCCGCCATCGCCAAGGACAATGGCGAACGCCTTGCCGCCGAAGGCGAAATCTGCTGGGCCGGTATGCACTCCTGGAAAGACATGCTCGACGTCCTCGAAGGCGTGGGCATGCCCGAATCCCTCGGCTTCCAGGCCGACCTCGCTCACACCTACCTCTACACCCTCGGCTACAATGCCCCCGAGCACGCCCTAGTGAAGGAAGGCTACAGCGACGCTGAGTTCTGGGCCGCCTATGAAAAGATGACCAACGCCCTCCGCCCCTGGACCATCGACTTCCACGTCGCCCAGAACGACGGCACCGTTCACGGCGCAGGTTCCCACGACAAGACTGGCAAGCATTGCCAGGCCGACGATCCGAACGGCAAGCTCGACATCGTGAAGGCAGCCGGTTACTGGCTCAAGGACGCCCCTTCTCGTGGCATCCAGCACATCTGCTGGGATGGCTGCATGTTCCCCAATGCCGTGCTCGAAACCGGCAGCACCTGGAACACCATCCTCGACACCATGATCAAGGTGCGCAACGCCCACGGCTGGGCCTGATCGCCTCACTGATCACAACGATCAACCGAAGGGCCATCCGCAAGGGTGGCCCTTTTTCGTGTTGCCGACAGCTTGCCTCAATCCGTCTGCGCCAATGCGTTCCAGGCACGAGCGATCAGGTCCTTGGGCGCTCGATGCCGCCAGTGCTTCACAAACCCATCGTATCCCACCTCTTCATAGAAACTCCTCAGCTTGCGAGCGATCTCCCGCGTGGCTGATCGGAAGGGTGCCTTCAAGACGTGGTGCGGTGCCGATGCGGATGATCCCAAGGAAGTATGCGTGATCAGCAGGCTATCGCCCTCACGCTCCAATCGCAGCTCCGACCTCTGCGGCTTCTCATTGATCGGAATCGCCTTACTCATCACCTTTTCTTTGGAGAAGGCGGGCGTCGAACGTCAACCGTCTCATAGATCGAAGGGAGCTTTTCGAACAATAAGTGCTTCGCTCCATCCTCGAGAAGGCGGTTCACCTGCGTCTCGAACCGACTGATCAAACTCGAACACCCAAATTGCGCGCAGACCCGATCCTCTGATCGTTCGGCAAACTTCGCTGTCTGAAACCGCCTCTTCTGATCCGGCTCAAGTAGCAATAGCCCCGCGACTGCATACAGGCGGCCCTCGGGCTCCGCATAGTCCAACAATCGGTTCAGGAACTCTTTCGCCGAAGGGTCGTAACGCACTACCACCGTCAGCGCCCAGCAAGTCGATGACGGACTGCCCGCCACTCCGACACCGCCCACCGCATACACCTGTGCATTGGAAAGAATATCGTGTGCTTTCGCAATGATGCGCACCGCACTCGGGCCACCAGTCTGAAGCATCGCCGTTTCACCTTGGACCTCCCCGCCGAAGCCCGTAAGACTGACCATCACGGTAGCTGCTAGAACTGTAAATCGCAGGAACATTAGATATCGGTGGCGACAGACTCCTTTGCCAGATCAAGCGTCGATGACACGATGGATGCTATCCGAGCCGTCGCATGCATCCGTTATATTCAAACTTGGTTCGGCGAGAACTCTTTAGAACTTCAAGTCCTCGCCAAAAACCATGCGCGCAGCCTGGGCCACATCCTTGTCACCGCGGCCCGAGAGGTTCACGATGATGATCTCATCCTTGCTCATCTGGGGTGCGACCTTGATCGCCTCGGCGAGAGCATGGCTGCTTTCCAGCGCTGGGATGATGCCCTCGATGCGGGCCAGTTGCTGGAAGGCATCGAGCGCCTCGGTGTCGGTCGCGTAAGTGTATTGCGCGCGGCCTTGGTCATGCAGCCAGGCGTGCTCCGGCCCCACAGCGGCATAGTCGAGACCAGCGCTCACGGAATGCGTGAGCTGGATCTGCCCGTCCTCATTCGCCAGCAGCCAAGTCTTGGCACCTTGCAGCACACCGAGGCGACCACCTTGGAAACGTGCGGCGTGGCGCTCAGGAATGATGCCGTCGCCTCCGGCTTCGACACCCGTCATGCGGACGTCTTTGTCATCGAGGAAAGGATGGAACAAACCGATGGCATTGCTGCCGCCGCCCACGCAAGCAATGAGCAAATTGGGCAGTCGGCCTTCGTGCTCAAGGATCTGGCGGCGTGCCTCCAGACCGATCACGCGATGGAAGTCGCGCACCATCATCGGATACGGATGCGCGCCGTAGGCGGTGCCCAGAATGTAATGCGTGCTGCGCACATTGGTGACCCAGTCGCGCATCGCTTCATTCACCGCTTCCTTCAAGGTAGCCTGCCCAGCAGTCACACCACGAACCTCGGCACCGAGGAATCTCATGCGCGCGACATTGAGCGCCTGCCGCTCCATGTCCACCTTGCCCATGTAGATCACGCATTCGAGTCCCGCACGCGCCGCAACGGTAGCCGTGGCCACCCCGTGTTGCCCGGCACCGGTTTCAGCGATGATACGAGTCTTGCCCAGGCGCTTGGCCAGCAGGATTTGGCCGATGGCGTTGTTGATCTTGTGCGCGCCCGTGTGCAGCAGGTCCTCGCGCTTGAGATAAATCTTGGCCCCACCCAGCTTCTGCGTCCAACGCTCGGCAAAGTAGAGCGGCGTGGGTCGGCCCACGTAGTTGGAGAGCAGGAAGTCCAGTTCCTTCTTGAAAGCTTGATCGTTGCTGGCCCGCTCGTATTCCGCTGTCAGCTCATTCAGCGCCGCCATCAACGTCTCAGGCACGAACATGCCTCCGTAAGGTCCGAAGTGACCGTGGGCGTCGGGATAGGCGGAGGGGGGCTTGCTCATGGGGGCGGCAGTGTAGCGCGTTTTGCGCGGCTGCAAACGGCTTACGCCTCCAGTTGGAAGTCGGCGGCACACCACCTCGCTCCAGGCTTGAACTTTAACCTGCAAACCCTCAGCATCTCACCATGCCAACCACCGATCCGCTCGCCCTCCAGGCCGAACGCCACATCCTCGTGCTCCGCTCCCAGCGAGTAATGCTCGACTTCGATCTCGCGACTCTCTACGGCGTCGAGACACGCGCACTGAAACAAGCCGTCCGACGCAATCCCGAGCGCTTCCCAGCAGACTTCATGTTCGAGCTAAACGACGAGGAGATCGACGGCTTGAGATCACAATCTGTGATCTCAAGTTCGCACGGCGGTTCTCGCCACGGCCATCTGGCCTTCACCGAGCAAGGCGTCGCCATGCTCTCCAGCGTCCTGCGCAGCGGACGTGCAGTGCAGGTGAACGTCGCAATCATGCGCGCCTTCGTCCGCTTGCGTGAGCTACTCGCGACCAATGCCGATCTCGCCCGCAAGCTCGAGACCATGGAGAAGAAATACGACGGCCAGTTCAAGGTCGTGTTCGACGCCATTCGCCAGCTTATGGCTCCTGCGGCCGCAGGCTCGCGGAAAGAGATGGGCTTCCACACCATCGCGCCAAGCAAACAACCAAAGGCCAAGCGCTAGTCGCCTCAGCCTTCGAGGTGAAAATCGGCCGCCCGCATCACCGCGTGCAACGCCTTGCGATACGGCGCAGGCATGGGCAGGTCGCCAAGTTCGCCGAGGGGGATCCAGCGATGCGAGTCGGGCATCGCGTGCTTATTCGGCGCATCGTGGACCCAGAGCGTCACCTTGTAACGAGTGATGCCATAGGTCGCCTTGTGCAGCACCGTCGGCAGCGCATCGCCTTCGGGGAGCGCAGGCAACTTCCACAGGCCGGTGCGACGATTGCCGGTTTCTTGCTCGAGCAGGATGCTGTCGGCGGAGCGATGGAAGAACACACGCTCCGTCACCTCCGTGATCACCGTGCGCTTCGATTTGATCGGCAGTTCCGTTGGATTCGTCGCACGGCAGAAAGCCTTCACCGGGCAGCGAATGCAGTCCGCATCGGACACTCGACAGATCGTCTGGCCCAGTTCCATCAGACCCGAGTTGAAATCACCCGGCTTCGTCGAAGCACGCACCAGGGTCTTCGCGCGTTCCCACAGACGCTTCGTGCCTTCGGTCGTGTCGATCGGCGTGCGATCATCGAAGACTCGCATCAGCACCCGCGCGACGTTGCCATCGACGATCGGCTCCTTGAGCCCGAAGGCAAAACTCGCCACGGCACCCGTCGTGTAGGGACCGATGCCCGGCAGCGCAAGAATCTCCGACGGCTCGCGCGGCATCACGCCACCATGCAGATCCACGATGTGCTTCGCCAGCTTGTGCAGGTTGCGCGCACGACGGTAGTAACCCAGCCCCTCCCACGCACGCAGCACCTCGTCTTCCTCCGCGGCCGCCAGCGCCTCAAACGCCGGGAACTGCTCCAGCCAGCGCACGTAGTAGCCACGATCCAGCACCGTCGTGATCTGCGTCTGCTGCAGCATCACTTCCGCCACCAGGATCGCATACGGGTCCGTCGTCTGCCGCCACGGGTAATCCTTGCGATGCTCCGCAAACCATCGCTCCAGCGCACTGGCGAAGGCTTCAGGAGGATGAGCGGGAGAAGGCATCTGAAATGACGAATGAGGAATGACCAATGACGAACCAAACCTCTGATAACGAATACGAGCGCCGCCGTCGAGCTTCCTCATTCGACATTCCTTCGTCATTCGGCATTGGTCATTCGTCATTTCCCATGCCTGCCGTCACCTCCTACACCAAGCCGCTCACCGCTGAACAAGCCGCCAAGCTCCGACCGCTGCTCGATCAGCAGGGCTTTCGATTCGAGCCCAAGCCGTATTGCCTCTACGCCGCAACGAAGACCGGTTGCAATGTGCTGGTGTATGAGAAGGGGCCGAAGGTGCTGGTGCAGGGCAAGGGCACCGAGGACTTCGTCACGATGGTGCTGGAGCCGATGGTCTTACAGAAGGCGGAACTCGGCTATGAAGAGGTGCTGCATCCTGAGATGTTCGCGCCACACATCGGCGTGGATGAGAGCGGCAAGGGCGACTTCTTCGGCCCGCTCGTGATCGCTGGAGTTTATGTCGATGGCCGTGTGGCGAAGCATCTG
The DNA here is from genome assembly GCA_963204975.1 of Verrucomicrobiota bacterium. Lineage (GTDB taxonomy): Bacteria > Verrucomicrobiota > Verrucomicrobiia > Verrucomicrobiales > Verrucomicrobiaceae > JAEUHN01. The sequence continues at coordinate 9,561 of CAUJJC010000106.1, forward strand.
CAAGCCGAGGGCGTGATGGACAGCAAGCGCATCGGCACCGACAAAAAGATCTTCGCGCTCGCCAAGGTGATTCGCGAAACTCCAGGCCTGCTCCACGAGGTGATCGTCGTCGGTCCCAAGCGCTACAACGAGATGTATGCGAGCTTCGGCAACCTCAACCGCCTGCTCGCGTGGGGCCATGCGCGCGTGATCGAGAACCTGCTCGAACGAAAGCCCGACTGCCCGCAGGCGATCAGCGACCAGTTCGCCAATCCCGCCGTGCTGCAACGCGCGCTGAAGGAACGCGGCAAGCAGATCGACCTCGTGCAGCGCACCAAGGCGGAAAGCGATCCTGCTGTCGCCGCCGCGTCGATCCTCGCTCGCGAATCCTTCGTGCGCTGGCTCGATGAGAACAGCGCCAAACTCGACGTGCAACTCCAAAAAGGCGCGTCCGCCGAGGTCAAAGCGCGAGCCAAGGAACTCATCGCCAAGCACGGTCCCGACGCCCTTGGCAGTGCCGCCAAGATGCACTTCAAGACCGCGAACGAAGTGCTGGGGCTGCCTTTGAGTGAGGACGCAGGGACCTGAGCCTTCGGCAAGATCGCCGACGTGGAGGGCAGAACACTCAGGGTTTGCTAAGGCAACGTTCAGCAACCAATCACCGCATCTTCATGGAATCGACAATGGTCGCCCGCCATTCGGGTAGCAGGATACGGGGTGTCGAGGTTGGTCCAGGATGGATGATTGGTCACTGATCGTTGCCTCCATCAATGATGAACCAGCAAGCTGGCAATCCACGCGAAGGCTCCGGTGATCGCGATGACGAGCGCAAAGCGCACAACCATGGATCGTCCGGTGATGGGGTGGACATTGGGCATTTCTCGCGATCATGCCGGGGGGGCGCAGAGCTGTCGCTTAGACAAATGAACAATCGCACCCATCCGTGACAGATGTGCCGATCAACCACTGAAGATGGAAGCCTCAACGGCCCTGGCGTTTTTGCTGTTCATCAGCACGCCGCCACCGATAAGCTGCCATGATGTTCCGCTGGATAGGTTTCTTTGTTTTGCTCTTCGGGGTGATGTTTGCCGAGGCGGCCATGCCTTTGACGAGCATCGCTGAGATCAGAAAACTCACGTCCGAGCAACGTGAACAAAACCTGCCGGTGAAGATCGACGCCGTGGTGACTTACTTCCACATCGGCTGGGGAGTGCTGTTCGTTCACGATGGCAAGGATGGCATCTGCGTGGGCGTGCCAGCAGAGCGTCGAAACAAGGACTTCGCACCCGGCACGAAGCTGCATGTGGAAGGCGTGGCCGGTCCGGGTGAATTCCTGCCCGTGGTGCTGCCTTCGATTCTCGAGGAGCGAGGCAATAACGAACTTCCCCAGCCGGAACGCGTCACTGCCGAGCAGTTGTTTGAACCGATGCTCGACTGCCACCCGGTGGAGGTCCAGGCCATCGTGAAAGGGACGTGGTTCAGTGATGAGAGTCTGGTCGTGGATTTGCAAATCGATGGCTGGAGCGTGAAGGCCATCGTGCCTCAGCAGCAGGCGCGCACGCAGTTGCCATGGCAGTTGCTGGAGCGGCGGATGCGGGTGCGTGGCGTGGCAGGCACCCACTTCAATGACCAGCGTCAAATGTCGGGTCGGCTGCTGTTTGTGCCGGGGCTGGAATCCTTTGTCGTGGACGAGGAGGCGCGCCCGGTGGCCGAGGTTCCGGTGCTCCCAGTCGATGGATTGCTGCGAGTGGACTCGGCCCTGCGCCAGCGAGTGCGAGTGCAGGGCGTGGCCACGCATGTGATGCCGGGGCGCGGACTGTATTTGCGCGGTGAAGGCGGCAGCATGTTTGTGCAGACGGCACAACCGATCAGCGTCCAGCGCGGCGATCAGGTGGAGGCTGAGGGTTATCCTCTGGTGACGCCATTCCGTCCGAGCCTCAGCGCGATGGATGTGAAAAAGACGGGCACCGCGCCCATGCCCGAGCCTGTGAAGTTCGACGCCGACGCCACTCGCAACAGCCGCGAGCAATGCGAGCTGGTGACCCTCGATGCGGACTTCATCGAGGCCATGCCGAGTCGCGAAGGACTAGCGCTCGTGTGCCGCGCAGAGGGCCAGATTTTCGAAGCCATCTTGCCGGGTGCCGAACCCCACGAGGATCTCCAGCCGGGCATGAAACTCCGCCTCACTGGCGTGTGCGAGTTCAGCACCACGAGACCGCTGGTGATCCCTCGCAATGCCACGGGCTTCCGCATTCAGTTGCGTGGAGCTGACGACATCGAGGTGCTGGCACGCGGTCCCTGGTGGACGGAGTCGCGAGTGCGCTGGATTCTCGGAGGATTGCTAGCCCTGGCGGTGGCGGCTGGCGTGTGGGCCGTGACGTTGCAGTTCATGGTGCGCTCGCAGTCGTCGGTGATCCGCCAGCAGGCGCAGCAGCAGGCGACTCTCGAAGAGCGTCAGCGCATCGCTCGCGACCTGCACGACACCTTGGAGCAGGAACTCGTGGGCGTGACCATGCTGCTGGACAACACGGCCATGAAGCTCAACGGCGGCAACCCTCAGGCGAGCGAACCCCTGACGTTGGCGAGACGCCTGCTGCGCCGTGCACGTGAGGAATCCCGCAGCACGATTCGTGAACTGCGCAGCGTCACCCTGGAGCAGCGCGGACTGGCGGCGGCGATGGAGGAATTGCTTCGTCCGCTGGCGACAGTGAGTGGCGCGTCCTTTGAGTCCAAAGTAAGCGGCACACCCACTCGCCTGCCCGGCACCACGGAAACGCACCTGCTCCGCATTGCTCAGGAAGCGGTGGCCAATGCCGCCCATCACTCCGGCGCGAAGATGATCAGCCTCCACCTCGCCTACCGAGCCGACTCTGTGACGTTGGAAGTGAGCGATGATGGACGGGGCTTTGATCCGGCTTCCAAACAAGTCGAAGCCGGTCACTTCGGCCTCAGCGGAATGAAGGAACGCGCGGACAAGATCGCTGCTCAACTCCGTATCGAAAGCCATCCCGGCCAGGGCACTCGCATCCGTGTGCAGGTGCCCGCCTCCCCTCTCCAACCTGTATGAGCACGCCCAACCCCATTCGAGTCCTCGTCGTTGACGATCACTTCGCCACTCGTCTCGGCCTTGCCTTGCCGATCAACAGTGAGCCCGACATGAAAGTCGTGGCCGAGGCAGGCACCTCGGCTGCCGCTCTGGAGCAATACCGCCAGCACAAGCCCGATGTGGTGCTGATGGACTACCATCTCCCGGACAAAAGCGGCGTGGAAACCATCGAGGCGATCCGGGTAGAGTTCCCTCAGGCACGCGTGCTAATGCTCACCATTTTCGACGGTGAGGAGGACATCTACCGGGCCGTGAGTGCCGGAGCGAAAGGCTATCTGACGAAGTCCTCCGAGTGCGAGGAGGTGCTGAAAGCCATCCGCCGCATCGCTGGTGGTGCGATGTATTTTCCACCGGACATCGCCGCAAAATTGAAAGCCCGCGAGCAACGCAAGCCCCTGACCTCCCGCGAACTCGAGATCCTCCGCCTGCTGGTGAAGGGCCACTCCACGAAGGAAATTGTGAGCCTTCTCAATCTCAGCATGGGCACCATCCGCCTCCACATCAGTCTCATTCTCGAAAAACTCGGAGCCTTCGACCGCACCAACGCCGTCGCCATTGCCATCGAGCGCGGCATCGTCCGCGTGGGCGAATGAAGAATCTCTCCCCCGCCCCGTCTGAGGCTGCCGACTTATGATGAAGCGCCTCCTCTTTTTCCTCGCGCTCGCCTTGCCCGCCATCGCTGGGGACCTCCGTTTGCACGGATCCATTGCCGCCCAGGTCGAATCGAACGGTGACGTGCGCCTGCATGGAAGCGTGGTCGGTCGTTTTGAAGCCAACGGCGATATCCGGGTCAAAGGCAGCGTCGTGGGGCGAATCGAATCGGGAGGCTCGATCCGCCAAAAGGGCAGCATCGTGGGCGAGGTGGAATCGAATGGTGACGTGAGAAAGAATGGCAGCATCATCGGCCGGATCGAGAGCAACGGCGACATCCGGGAGCGGGGATCGGTGATTGGTCGTGCGGAGGGGCTGTGCAAGAAGCAGGCGGCAGCGCTTTGCTTCTTTGATTTCTTCGATGTGCGATAGGCTGCGGCGCAGGAACAATTTCGCGATCACCACAAAATAGGAGACTTTTTGCATTTCGCACCCCCTCCATGTATGCTCGATTCCGCGCCACAGGCGTAACCCCTGCATATCATGTCCGAAGAAAACAATGGCCCGCGCGACGGGAACAATCGTCGCAATCAAGACCCGCAATTCAATTGGAGGGGTTTCCTGCTGTTCGCCGTCGCTGGCGCACTCTTCCTATCGGCACTCGTTTACAATTCGATGTCCGCCGTGGGTCGCAAGGTGAGCTTCCCTGAGTTCAAGGAGCTGGTGGCGAAGAAGGTGGTGCTGGGCACCGCGAAATTCCCGCTCGTGATCAACACCTCAGACACCACGCGCAAGGAGACGATTTCCGGGTTCTACTTCGAATCTCCCGAAGCCCTCGAAACCGCCCAGGCACTGATCGAGAAGTTGCCCAGCCAGAGCGATATGAAGTCCGTCCTGGCCCGCCCCACCACCAAGGCCACTTGGTTCGATGTGCCGGTGAGCGCCGACTGGCAGGGCGACCAGGTGAAGAAACTGCTCGCCGAGAACAACCTCGAAGCCAACGCGTCATACGAGAACGGCATGTTGGGCAGCGCCATCATTACCTTCCTCCCGGTGATCCTCGTGCTCACCGTGATCTACCTCCTAGTCCGTCAGCAAATCAAGAGCGCTGGCCGCGGAGCCTTGAGCTTCGGCAAGAGCCGCGCCCGCCTGCTCTCGCTGGACCGCAACCGCATCACGTTCAAGGACGTGGCCGGTGTCGAGGAAGCGAAGGATGAAGTGCAGGAACTCGTCGAGTTCCTCAAGGATCCGAAGAAGTTCCAGCGCCTGGGCGGCAAAATTCCCAAGGGCGTGCTCATGGTCGGCTCCCCCGGCACGGGCAAGACCCTGCTGGCCAAGGCCATCGCTGGCGAGGCCGATGTGCCCTTCTTCAGCATCAGCGGCTCGGACTTCGTCGAGATGTTCGTCGGCGTCGGTGCCAGCCGTGTGCGCGACATGTTCGAGCAGGGCAAAAAGAATGCGCCTTGCCTGATCTTCATCGACGAAATCGACGCTGTGGGTCGTCATCGCGGTCACGGCCTGGGTGGTGGACACGACGAACGCGAGCAGACGCTCAATGCGCTCCTCGTTGAGATGGATGGCTTCGATACTCAGGAAGGCATCATCATCATCGCTGCGACGAACCGCCCCGATGTGCTGGACCCCGCGCTGCTGCGCCCCGGTCGCTTCGACCGTCAGGTGACCGTGAGCCTGCCCGACGTGAAGGGACGCGAAGAGATCCTGAAGGTTCACGCCAAGAAGGTGAAGCTCAGCGAGGATGCCGATGTGTCCAAGATCGCTCGCGGAACTCCCGGCTTCAGCGGTGCTGAACTGGCCAACCTCATTAACGAAGCCGCCCTGCTGGCTGCTCGCCGCAACCTCAAGTCCGTCGGAACTCCCGAACTCGAAGAGGCCCGTGACAAGGTCCGCTGGGGCCGTGAGCGCCGCAGCCTCGCCCTCAGCGAGAAGGAAAAGGAAAACACCGCCTATCACGAAGCTGGCCACGCCATCCTCATCGAGGTGCTGGAGAATACCGAACCTCTGCACAAGGTGACGATCATCCCACGCGGTCCGTCCCTTGGCTCCACGATGTGGTTGCCGCTGGAGGACAAATTCACGCATCGGAAGTTCGAACTGCTCGACGATCTGGTCGTCGCCATGGGCGGTCGAGTCGCCGAAGAGATCAAGTTTGGCAACGTGACCAATGGAGCCATGGGCGACATTCGTCAGGCTACCAGCATCGCGCGGAAAATGGTCTGCGCCTGGGGCATGAGCGAGAAGATGGGGATGGTGGAATACGGCGAGGAAGAAGGTGCTGTGTTCCTGGCCCGCGACATCTCGCGCAGCCGCAACTACTCCGAAAACACCGCGCAGATGATCGACGAGGAAGTGAAGCGCCTCATCGATGAAGCCTACGCCAAGGCCACCCGCCTGCTCACCGATCATCGCTCCAGCCTTGATGCCATCGCCCACGCGTTGCTCGAATTCGAGACACTCGATGGCGAGCACATCAAGGAGATCATGGCCACTGGCACACTGAAGAATCCCCCGCGCACCAACACGAAGCCCCCGCCCCCTCCACCGCTGCCCAAGATGGTCGAAAGCCGTCCAGCCCAGCAGGAGGACGAAGATCCCGGTGGTCTCGCTCCAGGACTGGCAGGTGCCCCAGCGTAAAGCCCTTCAAACTTCGAAAAGCCCAGGATCACCTCCTGGGCTTTTTATTGCCCGCATCACTTCGCCCCGAGCAACATGGCGATGAGCATCAGCCCATTGAACAAGCCATGCATCAGGATGGGCACGAGCAGGCTGCCTGTGATCTCGTAAACAGCGACCAGGATCAAGGCGAGTGTGAAGAGAGGCATGAAACTGCCGATGTGCAGATGCACGCTGGCAAAGAGCAGGCTGCTGACGATGGCTGCGAACCATGAGTCCGTGAAGCGCTTGCAGACGCCATAAAGGAGGCCGCGAAACAAAAGCTCCTCAGTCAGGGGCGCGGCAACGACTGCGGCAAACCCCATCAGCAATCGCACGGCGACACTGCCGCTGGTCTCGAAGGCCTTCACCACTTGCTGGGGAGAGACATCGGGCCACACGCCACTGAGCAGTTCCACGGCTCCCAGATTGACGACGACAACGATGAGAAACGTCGGAGCAATTGCGCCCAGAGCAAAGGCAATCACCTTGCCTATGGGTAGCGCACGAATGCCAAACAGGTCGCCCACATCGAGCCCGCGCACTCGTCTGAGCCACACCAAAAGCGCCGTCGCTGAGCCCAGCGCAAAGACGATTTGCGACAGCACGGCCCCTGCTTGGGCCTCGCCACCAGCGGCACTGTGGCCTCCACCCGATCCCGTGCTAGCAGCTTCCGCTGGCGAATAGAACAAGAGGCCCAGAATATAGGGGCTGAGCAGGAGCATCGAGATGACCACATCATGCGGTCCATAAAGGCGCGACAGGACGTTGCCCTCGTAGTTCCAGTTCACCAAAGGGAAGGCACGCCGGATGCCCCGATACACGAAGGCTCCGATGCCCAGCGCCAGCAGCACCAGGATCACTACATCACGAAGGACGCCAATGGTGGCCGCATCCGGCATGGATCAATGCGCAAAGGTGGGAGCGAGGTAGTAGAGCTGCCCCGGCTGGAGCTTTGATCCGGCGAGCGGACCCGGAAGCTGAACTTGCAGGCTGGTCTTGGAACGCGACTCGACCTCGACGCCGAAGAGATCCATGAGACTGGGTTCATGGCCATACTTCACCACCATGGCATCGGGTGCTTTGGCCAGCTCGCGAGCGGAGGCATAGGCATCTTCGATGTAACCCACCTTGTCCACGAGCTTGGCAGCCAAGGCATCCCGACCGCTGACGACGCGGCCATCCGCCACTCCATTGCGCAACGCGTCCTTGGGGATCTTGCGACCTTCGGACACCACGGTGAGGAAGCGATCATACATGCTGTTCACCAGTCCCTGAATGTAAGCCTTCTCATCATCGCGCATGGGACGCGCTCCGCTCAGCGTATCCTTGAGCGGGCCGCTGGTGAAGGTGTTCATGCCCATGCCTACTTTGTCGAACAGACCGTGGTAGCTCATGGATTCCATGATGACGCCGATGCTACCTGTGAGCGTGGTCTCGCTCGCAACGATCTGCGAGGCAGCGCACGACAAGTAATAGCCGCCACTGGCCGCCACGCTGTCCATGTAAATCACGACGGGCTTCACCTTGGTCGCCTCCTTCACTGCGGCATACATAATGTCCGAAGCAGTGACCTCTCCTCCAGGCGAATTCACACGGATGACGATGGCCTTCACGTTCTTGTCTTTCACCGCCTGCTCCAGCGAGCGCTTGAGCATGTCCACCATCGGAAGGCCAGGAGTAAACAATCCCTCACCCATGCTGCCGGAGGTGATGACACCCTCTACGTCGATGCGCACGATGCGGTCACGGGACTTGTTCTTGCCCTCTTCAAGCATGGCCTCGTGGAACTTGCGCTTCGGACGCACCGAGTTTGGCACCTCCATCGCAGCGATGTCCGCCATGGCAGACATCCCTTTGCCAGCCGCGAGGATGAAGTTGATAAACAAACTGCCCAACAAGGCCAGCACTAGAAGGACCACAAAAGTCCACAGACAGCCATTGGACTTCGGTGGCGGAGGCGGAGCCGACACATAAACCGGAGGCAGCGATGGCGGCGGTGGAGGCGGAATCACTGGTGGCTCCACGGGCGGCACAGGCTGCACGTTGCGAATGGGTTCTTGAGAGTTGGCAATGGTTGGCGCTGGGGGAAAAGGCGAATCCATAAGACTGAAACGCTAACGACTCCCGAACGGATGCGCAAACGGTCTAGTGCCTGGATGGACCCGAGTCAGAACACCACTCACCTCGCAGCCGTCAGGCTGATCGTTGCTTGCCGTAAAATGTGATCATCCAGGCCACCATGCCCGCCATGCCGATCGTGGGCACGGTAATCGCCAATGCCAGCGGTGCCCTCGCCACATCGAGCGATGGAGTGCTGCTCTCATTCGCTTGAATCACGCCAAACATCAGACCGCCCATACTCAAGAGCATCAGCACAGCAAACCACAGCGACCAGGCCATGAGAAAATCAAAGGCCAGCGGGAAGCGCTCCGGCGAGGTCCAGTATTCTTTGTTCGGGATGTTGAGCCGAGTCGGAAACCACCGGCAAGTGTAGCAAATACCCGCCACAAACAAACCGATCAGCACCGGCCCCAAGCATGCCCACAGCAAGAACTGATCGCGGGTCTGCCAGCCATTGGGCCGCCCCGCCCCATCGAAGTGAGTCGCCATTCGGGATGGCAACTCACTCGAATGCGACATCAGCAGCGCACAGTAAACACCAACCAACACGATCCAGACTGCGGCAGCGATACGAGTTCTGTTCATGGCTAAGTCTTCAATGGAGTTAGACTCCGATGGCTGAGACAGAAGCGTCGCAGACAAGTTCCGTAAAGTGAGATTGCTCACTCGTCCACGCCACCTCAATGGGCCATGATCCATGCTGCTGAGGCAGCCAAACTTACGCCGGTTTCACAGAAAAACACTGGCTCCAGTCCGTGCGTGCCGTGGTCATCATTAGGACCGCGAGGGTGACGATGGCACCGACGGTGATTGTAAGCCCAGTAATGCCGTCGAAGAAGAAACTGTAGCTGAACAACACCATGTAAGCCACCTGCGCCACTGCTGCGAGCACCGCAAAACGAAAGCCTCCAAGCCGCCAAAGATAGCCAGTGACGAGGACGAGGGAGACCACGGCTGCAATAGTGAACGAGGTCATCGCAGGCACGAGATCCACAAGGTAGGCGAAGAGCAATTGAAACGCGAAGCATCCGGCGGCCAAAAAGAACCAGTGCATCGGGTGGAGAGGCTTGTGCAGGACCATGGTCATGATCAGCAGCACTGCGAAGTAGAACAATAAGGATACAGGAGCATAGAAGGCGATCCGAGTGGCGATGGGACCCGCGTTGAGCAGCTTGGGCATATCCATCCCAATTGCCCGTGCCCCCAAAACATCGGTGTAATCCCAGGCAAGCTGCCAGCCACTGCCAAAGGTAGCACGCTCACCATTGGCAGAAGCAGTGTCGCTCGGAAAATTGATCTCCGCGAAGTCAGTGTTCATCACGAGCTTGAAGTTTCGCACCCGCTGCGCGCCATTGAACTCGTAGCGCCAAGTATCAAGGCCGCTGGCAGTGTAGTTGATCGCCACGGTGACAGTGCCGCCCGCAGGCAAGGCAATGGTCTCCGTCAGCGCTCCCGACAATGGAGCTTTGTCGGTCACTTTGTCCCCCAACTTCATGCTGAAGGCATCGTATCGGGCACTCGCATCCGGCAGGGTAAAGGTGCCTTAGATGGTTTGTGTGATCGGCGTCGGGTTCTTGATGGTGTAGCTCGCTTCGAAGGTGGCAGCGTAGGTCCGGTAGTTCATCAAGCCTTTGCTTTTGGGCTCGTAACGAAGATTCACCTTCACCTCGGAGCTTTCAGGCAACACAGGCTTGCGGGCTCGAGAGGCAGTCGGTGCCAGGTAGTAGAAGGCGGGATGCACTTGCTTCAGCGGTGGCCCCCAGTTTCGAGTGATTTCCTCATTGAGCGCAGCGCCCGTGGAAGCCGTGCGCACCGTGAGCGCACCACCAAGGATGAACCAGCCTGCGCAAGTGCAGAGAAAAATGCCAATGATAGCGAGAAGGTGAGTGAATTTCATATCAGGTATAGTTTCGCGGTTAGAGGGGACTACTCGGTGATCTCAGTGCGCTGGTAGAAGAGTTCGATTCCTGGAGCTTCGTTGGTGAAGAGCTGCTTCTGGAAGGCCACTATGCGGTCGCTTGTGTGAGGGACATTCGCGCGATCAAGACCTTCAGCCGCAGCCAGATCATAGCCTTCCGGTAACTCGATCTGCCATTGCAGGTCCTGGGTAAAGAGATCTGTCTTGGGCAAGTCCAGAGCGAACTGCCCACTCACCTTGTCCCAAGCGCCGCCTTTGAAATGCCAGGTGAGCATGACTGTGCTCGTGGTGCTTCCATCCCCCTTGGCAGGCAAGGCAAACTCAAGCTGACGCTCCGTGCGCTGCACAGGACGCGCATCAGCGTCATTCACCTTGCAGGCTAGAAGCGTCGTCGCGTTAGGGAGGTCAAAGGCCCAGGTGAGCGGGCCATTGTGCTTGAACTCATAGCGCATCTCGTGCAGCACCGAGCCGTCAGCTACCAGCCGCGTCTGGGCACGTTGAAGGCTGACGGTCGCCCTAGCCGCTTCGACTCGAGGCAACGACTTGGCGGAGACGGACACTGGCGCATCGCCTTCGACCAACAACAATTCAGACACGCCACCTGTTGCCTCCTTGATCCAGGGCAGCACACGGGAAGAAGGAACTTTCTGCAAAGTCGCATGACTGAACTCCATGCCCTCCAGCGGCACGAGCGCGAAAGCACTATGCCCCTTTTCATCCGCTTGAGGTGTCACCAGGGACCACTGCACAGCCACGGGTGATTGGGGAACCGTGTAGTGAACCACAAGGCGTCGGTCGAGCCTATCGCCTGTTTTCCAGCGCACCTTGATCTGGCGCTGAAGGCCATCACTAGAACGTTGCGAGCGCCAGGAATCGAAGTCCTCACCCATCACCTCATCGACTTGTGCATTTGCAGGAAGATACAACGTCGCTTCAAGACCCGAACCCTGAGCCGTCCGAAGATAGAGGCGAGCTTGGTAGCGGAACTCACCATCGCGAAACTGGGCGACAATCTGGGAATCCGCAGCCCAGGTGCTCGGCTGAGGTGGTGGCGCGGGCGGCTTGGGTGCTTCCAGACTTAGCGAAACCACACCTCCCTTCGCAGGCAGGCTGCACCATCCATTTCCTGGCTGAGGGGCAGCACCATCAAACATCAACATTTTCCCCGTCGGCAACTCGCTCAAAGTGAAGCGCTGCGCCGCTGCGGGCATCACGGAGAACTTGGCCCTCCCATTGAGCAACGTCAGCGAGAGTGGTAATCGAATCTCGAAGGCACCCTCGCCATGAAGCAGCGCGGCAATGCAGTCCTCCTGGCGGATCAAGGCAATCCCATCCTGTGCTGCCGATGGCTCCAGCGACCACTCGCCGCCTACCAAAGGCAGGACTTGCCAGTCGCTAGTGAACGAACGCAGGCTCACGATGGCTTCGCATTGCAAGACATCGCCATGGAGCTTCGCCGTGTAGCTGATCGACTGAATGGCTGCCCTCACCGGCGGCGGGATAGGTGGAGGGGTCGGTTTTTCGGAGACAACAGTCGAGGCGGTTTTCCAAACGGCCTGCCAGTCGGCAAGTGGAAGTGAGACTTGCCCCCGTGAAGGAGAGGACTGTGGCACCGGTTCCTGTCCGTGCAGGATTTTGGTGACGAGGAGAAGGAGGAGGAAGCGATTCATGACACCGCCACTTCAGCAGGTGCCGATGAAATGCTGATGAGCGTGCGATGAATTGTGCGTGATCATTTCGCGAAGCCGCAAAGCTGTCGCGTAATCATTTCAAGCGAGCCCAAGAGGATGGCCGAGGTGCTGGAGTTGCCACCTCAATCCCACAAACACTTGCAGTTAAACCACTGACACGCGCTGCGTGCCAGCAAGGACCTTCTTTGCCCAAGCTAAAAACCCCCTCGAAAGTGGTGACTCGATGCACGCCATAATTCCCTCAGGCCATCTCAGTTCGCGCCCATCGCAAGCGCTTGGAACTATTGATTTGTCAAGGAACTCGATGACATCGCCGGGCTGAAGCCCAGTCCCCTTTGGATCAGATCGGCAGTCTAAACTTCCAGCCAAGCAGTCCTCTCCCACCCCCTCCCGGAAGAATCGAGGGTTGATTTCTCCCCCTGAGTGAGTCACCATGGTTGCCGCTCTCCGTATAATATCAAGATCACTTAACGAAAAGCCATGCGCTCCCTCCACCTCATTCTGGTCGCGACCATGCTCCTCGCTGGAGTGTCCTGCTCGTCCGTTGGCACCTCGCGTCCTCAAGTGGGTGCCACCCGCATTACCTCGGTCAAGACGACGGCCTACACCCATACGGAGAGTGATCATATCAAACTGGGAGCCAAGACCGCCCTCGGCACGCCGCTCAAGTTTGGTCGCGTCCGCAGCGCCGCCGCTGACTGGTCCGTGTATCCCGTGGGCACCGTTTTCCAGATCGAGGGGCAGCCCTATGTCTATGAAGTTGATGATTATGGCTCTGCTCTCGTCGGCACCAACACCATCGACCTCTACCAGCCGACCAAAGGTGCGATGAACAACTGGGGTGCCCGCAAGGTGAACATTCGAGTGCTCAAATGGGGTTCCTTCCAGCGCAGCCTCACCATCATGAAACCCCGCGCCAAGAATGCCAACACCTACATCAAGAGGATGGTGGAGCGCATTCAGCGATCAGTCGGCATTCGTCGCACGACGTGACCAAGGCTGAGCGGGCAGCTTTCATCATGCGGCGGCTGGGTGAGCTTTACCCAGAGACGCCTGTGCCGCTCGATCACCAGGACGCTTACACCTTGCTCGTCGCTGTTCTTTTGTCGGCCCAATGCACGGACGTGAGGGTCAATCAGATCACACCTCGCCTATTCGCCCTCGCCGGGACCCCGGCAACGATGGCCCCGCTGCCCGTCGAAGCCATTGAGGCCATCGTCCGCCCTTGCGGCTTGGGTCCACAGAAAGCCAAGGCCATCAAGGAACTATCCCGGATCATCACCGAGGAACACGGCGGGCAAGTGCCTGCCACCCTTGAGGAACTGGAAAAGCTCCCTGGCGTGGGCCACAAAACCGCCCAGGTGGTGATGGCGCAGGCCTTTGGCGTGCCCTCCTTCCCTGTGGACACGCACATTCACCGGCTGGCTCAGCGCTGGAAATTGACCGATGGCCGTTCGGTCATTCAGACTGAACGCGATCTGAAGCGACTCTTTCCCGAGTCAGCCTGGAACAAGCTGCACCTGCAAATCATTTTCTATGGCCGCGAGCACTGCTCCGCGCGCGGATGCGATGGCACGAGGTGCGAGATCTGCCGCACCTGCTTCCCTGATCGAGCCAAACCGCTGGTCACCAAGAAGGCCTGAGCGCTAGGAGCGTAGCCGAGCCATCGCTGACTGGGCGGCGCGAGCCCCCATGCGCATCGCGCTATGCATATTCGGATACGTAAACGCCCCCTGACGGCCCGCCGTCTGGAGATTGGGGATCGACTTCACCCAGGATTTGACCTTCTCCAATTGAGGCTCGAACCCGAGCGCAAAGATAGGATAGCCATTCTCGCTGTGCAGAAGGTTGACCTGCACGACATCGTCGCGACTACAGATATTCTCCGCTTCGAGGTCGGTGAAGATGCGTTCCTTTACCTCATCGGTGCCCTGCCACTTCTCGTCGCCGATCTCACACGTCGTTTCCACGATAAGAACCGAATGATCTGGAGGCTCCACTTTCAGCCCGGCGTTCTTGGGTTCACCCACTCGATGGAAGGCGCGATCACGGTAGTAAATGTAGAGCGCGTCAATGCACTTGGGCTTGTTCACAAGCAGTCCGTAGATCGCGATGGGCTTGTATCGAATCTCCCTCGCTGCGGCCAGCACCTCCTCGGGCGGCAGTGGATCAGCACGCTGCGCTAGGTGCGGGATCGGGATGGTGGAAATGCATTCATCGCATGCCAGTTCGAGATCTTCGCCATTCTGGCGATAGCGCACGGCTTTCACGCGATGCGTCACCTCGTCGATCACAATCCTCGTCACTTCGGCATTCTGAATCACTTTCCCACCCTTGGCTTCGATAGCCCTGGCGATGCATCGTGGCATCGACTCGGCTCCGGTCCGTGAGTAGTGGAGCGTTTCTTCGAGCAAGGCACTGTCCACGGCGCGAACTTGGCGATCCTTGATCCCCACCTTGGCCAGCCACTTCTTGATCATGTCCACCGCACTCAGGCGTGGCATCTTTTGCGTCACAAAAGTAGCGCTCAACTCGCTCGGATGGATGCCCCAGTAGCGGTGTGTGAAGTCCTTGAAGAAGAACTCATACAACGGATGTCCGTAGAGCATGATGAGCGCCTCCTCGGAGTTCTTGGGCACCCAGGGGACAAGGTTGGAGCGCAACTGCGCGGCGAACAATCCCAGGACATAGTAGCAGAGAGTGAAAAAGTCGATGCCTCGCAGCATGTCCTTCGGCTGTAGCGGGTAGCGGTAGAAGGACCCCGCCCAGCGGATCTTCGCATCGAGTTGCACCGGAATGCTCTCCTCCCCCATCATCTCCATGATGTCCTCATAGATCTCCTTGTCGAACTCATGAAGCATGTGGCAGCCCATGTCATACCAGTTGCCATTGCGAAGATGGCTGGTCGCCAGTCCGCCTGGGCGATCTCCCTTGTCTAAAACAGTCACGGCATAACCAGCACGAGTCAAAACGCGGGCCGCATACAAGCCGCAAGGACCGCCACCAAGGACGGCAATGTGTTTGGAGGAATCAGACATGTAGGGAGGCAAATCGTCAGCTAAAGGGGGAAAGCTAAACCGCTTCCAAGCCCCAGTCCAAGGCTCTCATTAAATTTCAAGCTGCCGTTGATGGCCTCGACTGATCAAAAATCGAGACCTTGTGGAGCAAAGACCTACTTCAGACCGATGACGGACTTCTGTTGTTCCCAGAGTTCGGTCATGCGGTTGGCGGGGATTTCGATGTCGTCCCAGGTGATCGGCTCGTCCTTCTTCACCGCGCGCTTGAACACGGGGCGCTCGCTGATCCCTTCGATGTCCAGCACGCCTTGCGGCACTTGGTTCGCGGCGTCGGCTACCTTCGCTTCGTTGATCAACCCATACACTTCGTCGCCGCCGATGGCGTGCTGCACGAGGGTGCCGGGGGCGTTGTCTTTCTTGGCGTAGGCGAAGGTGTCCGTCACGCGTCCTTGCCTCATGGTGCACACGGCTTTGCCATACAGGGCGGCCAGGGCGACGGCGCGCGGGGTCTCGAGGTGGCAGAGGTGGTAAGGCCTCAGGAAGACGTAATAGGGGTGCTTGTTGGTGACCTTGTAGTAGTTGAGGTAGCCTTGCTGGAATTCGTTCTCGCACTTGCCCACGACATACACGCCGCCGCCGTGCTCCTTGGCTCCGAGCACGTAGTCCACTCGGCCTTGGCCGTTGTAGGCGTCGAAGTCGAACAGATCGACGACGTCCTGCACTTTGTTGGCTCGCGGTCCTTGCATTCCGGGGACGAAAGGGGTGAGCCCATACTCGTTGGCAATGACGGACATTTCGATGTTGAGCTTGGACCCGTCGGTGTAGGCGAGGCACTGCACGGTGCTGAGCTTCAATTGCTTGGCGATGGGGGCGATGCCTTCGAGGTTTTGGTGCCGGTCGAGGAAGCCTTTCATGTTTCCGGCTTGCACGATGTCGAAGCCCCACATCTCGATCTCTTCCATCATGCGGGCGAGCACGCCGTGTTGGTCGCCTGCGTCGCTGGTGACGATGACGCCTTGCTTGGCGGCTTCGGCGCGCAGGAGGTAGCCGAGGATGGCATCGACTTCGGCGTTCATGAGAACGCAGTGCGCTTTGCGCTGGATGGCGGCGAGGCAGTAGTCGTAGGCGGCGATGATGGAGTTGGTGGCTTCGACGAAGACGTCGCACTCGATCTTCTCATCGCGCAGGGCGGCGAGGCCGTCGGTGAGCACTCGGGTGGGCTTGCCATAGACGTCGGCTCCCTTCTGCGCGGCCTGCTGGTTCCAGTCGGCGACGAACGAAAGCCGCATCCCGGGCGTCTTGCCAATCTGGTAGGCGATCCCCAGGCCCATCGCACCACAGCCGATGAGTCCCACGTTGATCGGGCGTCCTTCTTTTTCGCGTCGCTTGAGTTCTTGGAGCAT
>CAUJJC010000107.1 GCA_963204975.1 Verrucomicrobiota bacterium
AGCCGGACAGCATCATGCGCATCAAGGAGGACTACGATGGTGCCGAGCCGTCGCCGAACTCGCTCGCCTCGCTGAACCTTGTCCGCCTCGCCGCGCTGACCGCGAACGAGTCGTATCACGAGCAGGCGAAGAAGCTGCTGAAGCTCTTCCACCAATCGCTGGTCGGCAGTGCTTCATCCGTGCCCGTGATGGTCATGGGCCTCGATCTCGAGCAACGCGGCAAGCAGCAGGTCGTGCTCGCAGGCGATGCAACGAGCGATGGTTTCAAGGCGCTGCTCCACACCGTGCATGAGCACTTCCTGCCCTACGCGGTCGTGCTTCACGCCGATGGCGGCGACGCGCAGAAGTATCACGCCACGCACAACGAAGCGATCGCTGGCATGAAGCCGGTCAATGGCTCCGCCGCTGCGTATGTCTGCGAAGGACAGACTTGCCAGGCACCCGTGACCACGGCCGACGCGCTGAAGAAGCTGCTCGCGGTGTGAGGCCGCTGACTCACGCGTTCAAGAGGTTGGGGGCCTTCGTTGCGATCCAGTTCAGTCGTCAGGCGGGCCTGTGGCGGTCAAATTGATCCAAAACTCACCTTGAGTCAGTTTACTCAAGATGGAGATTATAGGATGTCTCGCGTGATGGCATCTCGCTCATCTGATCTCCTGGGCCGCTTCGCGGTGCTGGAGATCGAACCTTTGGCCCCTCTCTGCCGATGCTGATGCTGGGTGGCAGAGAACCGTGGTGGAAGAGTAGCGCGGCGGCTTGCGTGGCGCTGGCGGCGCTGACTTTGTCGGCGCGCACGGCGTGCTGCTGGCTGACGGATGGACCCAAGGGGGAGGACCCGGATTCCTATCTGGAAATGGCCAATCAAGTGCTGCGGCACCACACGCTGGCCGTGGATCATCGCCCGACGGATGGCTCGCTGCCGACGGCGTCGCGGGCTCCGCTTTATCCCCTGATGCTGGCGCTGTCCGGCCTCGTGAAGGGCAGGGCTACCCTCATGGGTGTGATGGCGGTGAACAGTCTGCTGCTGGTCGCGACAGTTGTCTTTACCTGGCTGGCGGGGCGTAGGCTGTGGCCTCACCATCCCTGGGCGGCGCTGGTGGCAGGGGCCGTGGCGGGCGTGGACCCGATTGCGGTTCACTACTCGCAGCACATCGCGCCTGAGACGCTGGCGCTGGCCTCGGCGGCATTCATTTTTTGGCGGATGGTGGAGCTGGATGCCCGGACCACGATCCGCAATGCGATCCTGGTCGGTGTATCGGTGGGACTGGCGACGCTCGGACGTCCGACGTTTCTGCTGATGGTGCCGGTGCTTGCCCTGGTGGCGCTGTTCCTTGGACAAAAACAACGCCCTGCGGGTTGGTGGCCGAGCATTGCGGCGTTCAAAGTGAGTAGCGTGCTCGCCTTGAGCGCTGTGCTGGTGATTTTGCCCTGGCCTCTGCGGAACCTGATCGTGCTTGGGGAGCCCATTGCCACCACCTCCCACGGCGGTAGCACGCTGGCCCTGGGGAATTGCCCGGAGATGCTGGAGGTCGTCAATGAGCATGGCGTGAACGTCGTCCATGTGAGCCGGAAGGCTCTGGATCGGTTCGTAGCATCGAGCCCGGTGGTGAAGGCCTATCTCCTGGCCAACAACGATCCTGTGCCACCGCCGCCGGGAACGGAGCGGGCAGCGGATCAATGGCTGGCGGCGCAGGGGCAGCAGTTCATTCGCGATCATCCGAAGGAATTCCTGTGGCTCGCCTGGGCGCGGCTGAAACTGACGTGGAGCGTGGTGCCGCCGATGAAGCTGGAGGATGCCGATCAAGTGCCCCAATCCCCCCCGATGGAACTCCCGCTCACGATTTGGTATGCGGGGATTTACACCCTGGCGCTGGCCGGATGGTGGATGATGCGTGGGCTGTCCCGCACGCGTGGCCTGTGGTGGACGGGCACGATGCTGGTGCTGGTGATCAGCGTTTTCGCGGCGGTCTATTTTGGAGGGCCACGGATGCGTGCGCCGGTGATGCCCTGGCTTTGCCTGCTATCATCGAATGCGATGGTTGTGGTCTTTGTGCAGGCGCGGTTGCTGGTGCGGCGAGGCAGGCTGGTGACGGCTCCACAGCCGGTGCATTCAGCGCCTACACGGGCCTAGCCAGCGCTGGCGATTGGGGTGCTAGCGTCGTTCGATGCGCCACTCCTTCTTCGCCTCGTCCCAGATCGTGCCCTTGGGACAGAGTTCGTTGAACTTGCGCTTCACGTCGTCGGCGAGGGTGAGGTTCGCGTTGAAGTTGAAGAAGACATGCGGGAAACCGTAGTGCTCCTCGATCAAGGCGACGGCGATGGAGTATTCGAGGCGGCGATCATTGACCAGTTTCTTGGCGAGTTCGGCGGCGACTTGGAAGGGCGTGGCCGTCTGGCGGGTCTTGGGGGCGTGGCGGAAGGGGCGCAGAGTCTCGGGCCAGAAGGGGCGCACCACTTCCTTACCGGCTTTGGTCCAGGCGTAGAGCACCTTGCCGTTGGGTGGTTGAACGTCGGTGGGTTTGAGGCGGAGTGGCGGCCCGCCGGAGATGAGTTGCATGGTGCCATCGTCCGCAGGCTCGAAGGCAGCGCTGGGATCGGTGTCCAGAGGCACGATGTCGTCCAGAGGCGCGGTGGAGGAATCGAGCTTCAAGCCTGTGAACTTGAGCAGCACCTCGAAGGTCTTTTCGCCGCGTCCACCTGCGGCGGTGTAGGTGAGGCCGGTGGACTGGAGGGTGACGAGCTGGCCGCGTTCGAGTGGTGGAATCATGGGTGGGACGATGATCGACTGCTGGACGCTGGAGACTGCCTTGTCCAGAGCATCGAGCACTTTCCTGGCGAGTGCCTCAACCCATCCACCAGCGGAGCACGGCGAGATTGATCGTGACGGTGATCATGCTGAGCAGGGTGCTGTAGTAAACGCTGGCCGTGGCAAAGTGCCGGTCGCCACCGAACTCGTGGGCGAGGAGCGCGCTATTAACGGCGGTGGGCGCACCGGCGGTGAGGATGATCACGGCGGCGACGTCTTTGGGAAAGTGCATCCACTGGGTGAGGGCGAAGGCGATGACTGGGCCGATCAGCAATCGAATCGCCAAGGCCGAGGCGAGGGGAGCACGCAGAGGTGCAGGCTTGGTCTGCGAGAGCTGCACACCCAGGGTGACGAGGGCGAAGCCGATGAGCGCCTCCGCGAGCATGTGCAGCGGCTGCCAGAGCCATACGACGGATTGCACGTCGAGGTGCAGGCCTTTGCAGATGGCGGCGCTGGTGACGGCGTAGATCGCGGGCTGCCGGAGCGTGGCATTTAGCGCCTTCAGATGGGAACGCCAGCCGCCACGGGCATCGGCATTGGCCAGGAACAAGCCGACGGTGAAGGTGCTGACGTTCATGGTGACGAGCACATAGACTTGCACCGCCGCCGCTGCATGACCGAAGGCGAGGATCACAAGCGGCAGGCCGAAGTTGCCGCAGTTGCCCAGCATCGAGGCGAGCGAGTGCGCCTTCTGGGCTGCGCCATCGAGCTTGAGCACGCGACCGACGATGAAGCTCACCACGCCGCAGAGCATGAGGGTGCTGAAGGCGGTGAGCATGATCCAGCCCTCGCCTCCACCTGCGAGCGGGGTGTCCAGCAGGCGCACAAAGATGAACGCCGGGACCATGAGGTAGAGGTTCAGCTTCACCAGCGACTCGAGATTGAGGCGGAACTTCCGGTCCATGACGAAGCCGAGTCCCGCCACGATCACGAGCGGGAGGCAGACTTGGAGGAAGATGGAGGGCAGGAGACTGAGGGCCACGGCGCGGCGTTAGTGAACGCGATTCGCGAGGGGCGAAACTGGATTCTTCCCTTATCGACCCGCCTCGTTCAGCCAGGTCTGGACGCTTTCCATGACGAAGTCGAAGGCCTGTCGCAGGTGCGGGAGGATGTGCTCATTGAAGGTGGCGATCAGGGTCAGCCAGCACAGCGCATTGATGATGATGAGCACGGTGCAGAAGGTCTCCATGCCTTGCGGCCAGATCTTGAGGTAGCCAGCTTCATCCTTGGACTTGCGGAAGATGTGCTGGGAGAAGACGTGGGTGCAGGCGCTCCACAAGCGAGGCGGGAAGAAGAAGCCCAGGAACAAATCGCGCAGGATGAGGGTGGAGCGCTGGTCCTCGGGCACATGCTCCCATTCACGGAAGCGCACGATGCGGCGGCGGGGGCTGTGGGTGGCGGGCTTGTGCCGCATCAGCGCCTGGGCTTTGTGCAGCCAGCGCTTCCAGCCGGAGAGTTCGGCCTCAGCGAGTGCTGCGGCTGCGGCTTCCTCCTCGGGATCGCCTTCGATGGCTCTCTTCCATTCGAGGGCGGGACGCCAGTCCTGGGAACCTTCCGTGCAGACGAGGTCGGTCGGTTTGAGTGATCCGTAGGACAGGTAGCTGTTCACCTCGGACCAGGTGAGCGGGCCGTGGGTTCTGCCACTACGAGCGATGAAGAAGCTGGAATGCTCTAGCTGAACCATAGAAGAAGCGCCGATGCTAACGACTCGGAAGCAGATGTCCCGCCACTTCTATGTGCTAGTCACAAAAAACGTCCAAGGATAGGGCGCAGGTCTTCGACGGTGGAGTCCGGCCACAGGCTGCGATCCGTCATCAAGGCACCATCCAGGGCACGATGCTCTGGCCAGGTGGGCTCGAGCGGGATGCGAGGAATCACCTTGCCGAGGATCGTCTTCGCCATGGCCACATTGGCATGAAGGTGCGCGATGACAGCCTCGGCGGTCACGGGCTCGTCCTCCACCTTCCAGCAATCGTAGTCCGTGATCATCGCGAGCGTCGCGAGGGCGATCTCGGCTTCGCGGGCTAGCTTGGCCTCAGGCAAATTCGTCATGCCGATCACATCAAAACCAAGCTGGCGGTTCGCGTTGGATTCCGCCCTGGTGGAGAAGGCGGGGCCATCCATGTTCACGTAGGTGCCTCCATTGTGGACGCGGGCATAGGCATTGAGCGCCTCTTCGTGCAGCAGCTCGCGCAGGTCCTTGGAAATCGGGTCCGCGAAGGACACATGGCCCACGATCCCGCGACCGAAGAAGGTGTGATGCTCGCGATGGCTGGTGCGGTCGAAGAATTGATCCGGCAGCACCACATCCCTCGGATGGTATTCCTCTTTCAAGCTGCCCACAGCGGTGACGGCGATGATCCAGCGCACGCCGAGCGAGCGCAGCGCCCAGATATTGGCCCGATGATTCAGTTCTGTGGGCAGGATGCGGTGGCCTTTGCCATGGCGGGGCAAAAAGAACACCTGCCTGCCCGCGACGGTGCCGCCGATGATCGTGTCCGATGGCGCTCCGAAGGGCGTCTGGACCTCGTAGTCCTGGCGGTTTTCGAATCCTTCGATGTCGTAGAGGCCGGAGCCGCCGATGATGCCGATCGCGTTCATGGTCGTGGAGAGGGTGAGGTTCGCTGAGTGCGCGCACCAAGTCGAGCCGGACCCGGATTGCCAAGCAAAAAGCCTGTCACGCTTTCACCCATAACCACTGAAAACAAACGTCCCTGGCGTGCGTATTGCATCCGATCCCCTCACCAAAAGCTATGACCTCTCGCACGATCTGCCGATCCCTTTGCATGGCCGCCCTGTCCGGCGCTGCCCTGCTGCACGCCTCCTACCCGGAATTCTCCACCACCAAGCCGAACGGCGGCCAGCGGGGCACGGAGTTCCAGCTAACGGTGACAGGCAATCGTCTGGAAGACTTCGAGGGCTTCATTTTCATGTCGCCAGGATTCACCATGAAGAAGGTAGAAAAGGTGGAGAAGAACAAGGTCACCGCCACCGTCGCCATCGACAAGAGTGTGCCCCTGGGCAATCACATGATGCGCCTCCGCACCAAGACCGGCATCTCGCACGCCCGCCAGTTCTTCGTCGGCCAGTATCCGAACGTGGACGAGAAGGAGCCGAACGATGACTTCGCCGCACCTCAAGTCGTGACCTTCAATCAAACCGTGGAAGGCGTGGTGCAGAACGAAGACGTGGACTACTTCCGCGTCTCGGCCAAGAAGGGCCAGCGCATCGCCGTCGAAGTCGATGGCCTCCGCCTTGGCTACATCAATTTCGACCCCTACGTGGCAATCCTGGACAAGGGCCGCTTCGAAATCGGTTCCTCCGACGACACCATCCTGCATCGCCAGGACGGCTTCGTCAGCGTGGTGGCTCCCGAAGATGGCGACTACACAATCATGGTCCGCGAGTCCTCCTACCGTGGCAGCGGCAACAGCTACTATCGTTTGCATGTGGGCTCCTTCCATCGCCCGGACGTGGTCTATCCTGCGGGTGGTCAGGCCGGAGCCGTGGTGAAGACGAAGTTCATCGAGAAGTCCGGCGAGACCTTTGAAGAAGACGTGAAGGTCCCTGGCCAGCCCGACCCGAACTACATGCTCCTGCCAACGGCTCACGAGTCGCCACCCTCTGGCAATCCTTTCCGCGTGGTCTCCTTTGCCAACACCTTGGAAGCCGAGCCCAACGACGAGCAGGCCAAGGCCACCGTCTCCACCGGCGACCCCATCGCCTTGAACGGCATCATCGAGAAGGCTGGCGACATCGACTGGTTCAAGCTGCCGCTGAAAAAAGGCATGAGCATCGTGGTGCAGACCTTCGCCCAGGCGCTCGGCTCCCCGCTTGATTCCGTCGTCAATGTCTATAACGCCAAAGGCGGCTCGCTCAGCGGCAATGATGATGGCGGTGGTCGCCGTCGTCTGGACTCCAAGTTCACCGTCAATGTGCCAGCGGATGGCGATTACTTCCTGCGCGTCACCGATCACCTCGAGCGCGGCGGACCCAACTTCATCTACCGCATCGAACTCGCCGCCTCCGAGCCCAGCGTGAGATTCTCTTCGCCGAACTACAGCGTGAACGACAGCCACCTGCGCCAGTTCATTGCCGTGCCTCGCGGCGGCTACTACGCCACCATGGTGAACATCAACCGCAGCAATGTGAGCGGTGACATGAAGTTCGACATGCCCAACCTGCCCCAGGGCATGAAGCTGATCACTACCGACTTCCCGAAGGATCTGCCCAATGTGAACCTGCTCTTCCAGGCCGCCCCGGATGCCCCCATCGCCGGTGCCGCCCTGCCCATCACGCTCAAGCACGTCGATCCGAACGTGAAAGTGGTCGGCACGCTCGCGCAGGAGTTCGATGTCGTGCGCAATGGCAACGTCATCTACTACACCGAGATCGAAGACAAGCTGCCCGTCGCCGTGGTCGAGGAAGCACCTTACTCGCTCGAGATCGTCAAGCCCACCGTGCCGCTCGTGAACAACGGCGTGCTCAGCATGAAGGTGGTGGCCAAGCGCAAGGAGGGCTTCAAGGCCCCGATCCGAGTGCTCCTCATGTGGAAGCCCCCAGGCGTCAGCTCACTGGGTGAGCAAACCATCCCCGAAGGCGGCACTGAGTGCGCCTTCCTGCTCGATGCCAATGCCAATGCCCCCGCCGGCAAGTGGAACTTCACCGTGATTGGCGAGGCCGATGCGGGCAATGGCCGTGTTTACAATGCAGCACCGTTCACCGAGATCGTGACCGCTCCGGCCTACATCACCGCACCGACCATGGCAATGACCGCCGTGGAGCAGGGCCAGGAAGCCGAGATGGTGTGCAAGGTAGAGCACCTCCAGCCTTTCACCGGCGAAGCCACCGCGAAAGTCACCGGCACGCCTGACACCATCGAGATCGCCAGCGCCACCATCAACAAGGACACCAAGGAAGCCGTCTTCAAGGTGAAGACCACTGCCAAGTCCCCGATCGGCAAGCAGGCGAACCTCTTCGTTGCGGTCGAAGTCCCGATCCCCGGCGGCACTACCACGCATCGCATCGGCATCGGTTCAATCCTCCGCATTGACGCCCCGCGCAAAGCTCCTCCGCCCAAGCCCGCCGCCGTGGCCGCTGCGACTCCTGCCAAGCCCGCCCCCGCCAAACCCGCTGAGCCCAAGCGCCTCTCCCGCCTCGAGCAGCTCCGCCAGGAAGCCGCAGGCAAGTAATCCGCGCGAATTTTCCGCCTCCGCAAGGCCTGACGAGCACACGTTCGTCAGGCCTTTTTGTTGGTGGGGGCGCATTCTATCCTTGTTCAATTCATGTTCCTTGGGCTATGGCTGGGGATAGCAAACACTTGCTTATGGACACGGATGGACGCCAAGCCCAACAAGTTGGAAGCGTATGGCCCCCCGGACGGAATTGATCGGCGACTACTGAAGCCGGTGACCGCGACCTCAGGGAAAGGCAAGGCCGATGGATCCACCCGAGAGGCGTGCTCGTAAGTTCATAGATTCCATTACAACGCTGATAAACTGCGGTATGACCGGCGTAGAAGTCTCCTCAGCAACCCCACCCATGAAACGAACCCTCTTCACCGTTTCCCTCGCACTCGTCTCCGGCACTGCCTTTCAGGCCGGTGCTGTCGATTTTGCCAAGGACGTTCAGCCCGTGCTCGAAACACGCTGTCTCGAGTGCCACAACCCCAACAAGGTCAAAGGCGAACTGCTCATGGACACCCTCGCCAATCTCATCAAGGGAGGCGAAGGTGGAGCTAGTGTGGTCCCAGGAGATGCTAGCAAGGGCACTCTGATCGAGCGCATCACTTTGGCGAAGGGCCATGATGACATCATGCCGCCCAAGGGTGATCCTTTGACCCCGACGGAGATCGCCAACATCAAGCAGTGGATCGCCGAAGGTGCGAAGGTGCCGGATGGGCTGGTGATGGCGCAGAAGTCGGCTGAAGAACTCAAGGCCATCGCTGCACTCCAGGCCAAGCTCCCTGCGCTCACGAGTCTCGAGATTCTGCCCAAGGACTTTGCGCTCGAAACTCAGCGCGACTTCCACAAGGTGGTTGTGATGGCGCGGTTCAATGACGACACGACGAAGGACGTGACGAAATTCGCCAATCTCAAGGTGGCAAATGACAAGCTGGCCAAGCTAGAAGGGGATGTGCTCAAACCGATTGAGGACGGAACGACGGAAGTCACCGCCAGCATCGGTGGTCAGAGTGCGAAGGCATCCCTCGTCGTGAAGGATTCGAAAAAGGATCGCGCGGTGTCTTTCAACCTCGACGTGATGCCCATCTGGATGCGGACGGGTTGCAATCAGGGCGGTTGCCATGGTGCGGCTCGTGGCAAGGATGGCTTCCGCCTTTCCTTGTTTGGCTTCGATCCCGATGGTGACTACACCCGCCTCACCCGTGAGATGGTGGGCCGTCGTATCAACCTCGCGATTCCTGAGGAGAGCACGCTGATCGAGAAGGCCGTGGGCGCGGTTCCGCACAGTGGCAATCAGTGCTTTGACGAAAAGAGCGATTACTACAAGACGGTGATCGAGTGGATCACCAATGGCACGCCCAAGGATCCTGCGACCATCGCCACGGTGTCCGGTATCGAGATTTATCCCGTCCAGGCTTTGCTCGAAGGCGTGGGAGCCACGCAGCAGATCACCGTCCGCGCGAAGTATTCCGACGGCACAGATCGCGATGTGACGAACCTGGCGCTGTTCTCCTCCAACAACGACGGCACAGCCAGCGTGAGCAAGCTGGGCCTCGTGACCTCGGGAGATCGTGGTGAAGCCTTTGTCCTGGCACGCTTCGATGTGTTCTCGATCACCAGCCAGATCCTGGTCATTCCTGACAAGCTCAAGTATGAGCGGCCCAAGCTGGTGGAAGTGAACTACATCGACCAACTGGCCAACGAAAAGCTGCACAAACTGCGCATTCTGCCGAGCGGCAAGACGCCCGATGATGAGTTCCTTCGCCGCGTGTTCATCGACGTGACTGGAGTGATGCCCAAGCCCTCCGATGTGCGTGCTTTCATGGCCGACACGAATCCGAAGAAGCGCGATCTGCTGATCGATTCGTTGCTTCAGCGCAAGGAGTTCACCGAACTCTGGGTGATGAAGTGGTCCGAACTGCTCCAAGTCCGCAGTGGGGTGAACAACAATACGGCTCCGTTCTACAAGAACGCGCTGCTCTACTACAACTGGCTGCAGGACAAGATCGCCAAGAATCAGCCGCTCAATGAAATCGTCGTGGACCTACTCTCTGCCTCCGGGGGCACAGTTTCCAATCCTCCGGTGAACTACTACCAGACCGAAATCGACCCGATCAAGGTGACGGAGAACGTGGCCCAGGTGTTCATGGGCATGCGCATCCAGTGCGCGCAGTGCCACAACCATCCCTTTGATCGCTGGACGATGAATGACTACTACGGCTTCAAGTCCTTCTTCACCCAGATCGGGCGCAAGCAGACGGACGATCCACAGGAAGTGATCATCTACAACAGCAAGGGCGGTGATGCCCGCCACCCTGTGACCAATGCTGTCGTGCCGCCGAAGTTCTTGGGTGGAAGCGCTCCTCAGATGAAACCCGGCGAAGATCGCCGCAAGCAAATGGCCAAGTGGATCGCCTCCTCGGAGAACACTTACTTCGCCCAGAACATCGCGAACATCATCTGGCAGCACTTCTTCGGTGTCGGTATCGTTGACCCTGTGGACGACGTCCGCATCAGCAATCCGCCGAGCAATCCCGAGCTGCTGGACACGCTGGCCAAGAAGCTCATTGAATACAACTTCGACATGCGCAAGTTCGTGAAGGACATCACGATGTCCGAGACCTATCAGCGCACGTCGATTACCAACGAATCCAACGAGAAGGACAAGCGCAACTTCGCTCACGCCATGGTGCGTCGCGTGCGTGCCGAAGTCCTCCTGGATGCGATCAGCATGGTGACGAATACGCCGAACAAGTTCCAGGGCTTGCCCCTCGGTGCCCGTGCCGTGCAGATCGCTGATGGCGCTGTGTCGAACTATTTCCTCACCACTTTCGGTCGCGCTTCACGCACGACGGTTTGTTCCTGCGAAGTGAAGATGGAGCCCTCGTTGTCGCAGGCTCTCCACCTCATGAATGGTGATGCCGTGCATCAAAACATTCAGCGTGGCAAGGTTGTCTCCGACATGGTGAAGGAAGGCAAAAAGGACAAGGAAATCGTCGAAGAGCTTTACCTCCGTTGCTTTGGCCGTGTCCCGAATGACAAGGAGTGGCAGGCGGTCAGTGGAGCCCTCACTCAGTCTGCTGACAATCGCCAGGCGGTGCTCGAAGACTTGTTCTGGGCGCTGTTGAACTCGAAGGAGTTCTTCTTCACCCACTAACCGCGCCTCGCGTCGGTTCATCCTAACTCACCGAAAGTGGGATCATCGAAAGGTGATCCCGCTTTGATTTTTCAGAGCATGGCTTGAGCTGCACGCAGGTCAACACTGGGCTTGCAAACAAGGCCGCCGAAGCACAACTGCTCACGTCTCTGCCCGCCGCATGATCTACCTCGACAACAACGCCACCACGCCCATCGACCCGCAGGTCGTGGACGCGATGCTGCCGTTCTTGCGCGAGCACTTCGCCAATCCATCCTCTGCGTATCGCAGCGCGCGCGGGGTTGAGCGTGCGATCACGACGGCGCGCGCTCAGGTCGCCGCCTTGATCCATGCTGAGCCCGAGGAAGTCATCTTCACCAGCAGTGGCACCGAGTCGAACAACACAGCGATTGACTCCGCGATGTCGCGCTGGCCGGAGCGCAAGCATCTCATCATCAGCGCGACCGAGCATCCCGCGATCATCGAGCCTGCGAACCGCTGGCAGGAACGCGGCGGCACCGTCACGCGGCTGCGTGTGAACCGCCCTGGCCACATCGATCTCGACGAACTTCGCACCACGCTGCGCGAGCATCCGACCGCGCTCGTGTCCGTCATGTGGGCCAACAACGAAACGGGTGTCACCGCGCCAATCGCCGAGATCGCTGCCATCGCGCATGAAGCGGGCGCGCTGTTTCACACCGACGCGGTGCAAGCTGTGGGCAAGCTGCCCATCGACGTGCGCGCCTGCGGCATCGACTTCCTCTCGCTCAGCGGTCACAAGTTCCACGCGCCCAAAGGCATCGGTGCGTTGTTCGCCAGTCGCCGCGTCGGCTTTCGTCCGTGGCTGCTCGGTGGTGGCCAGGAGCACGGTCGTCGCAGTGGCACGGAGAATGTTGCGGGCATCGTCGCGCTTGGTGTCGCTGCTGAGCTGGCGATGAAGGCCGACCACGCGGCGGTGCGTGCCTTGCGCGATGAGTTCGAGAGCCTTGTGCGCGATCCTTTGGTCAATGGCGATCCCGCGCAGCGACTCGGCACTACGAGCAGCCTTTGCTTCCCCGGCATTGACGCAGCAGGCATGTTGATCCTGCTCGATGAGCGCGGTGTGTGCTGCTCCGCTGGTTCCGCGTGTCACTCCGCTGCTGTGCATCCCTCGCCCGTGCTGGAAGCGATGGGCCTCGATGCCGCGCACGCCGCCAGCACGCTGCGCTTTTCTTTCTCTCGATTCAACACGCTCGACGAAGCCCGCGAAGCTGCCCGCCTCGTCAACGAATGCGCCGCCAAGATGCGCAGCCTCGCTGGCGAAGGCATGGTCGCGATGGCGGAGTGAGTGTGCTACGCCTTGACGGACCGTCCCATCGAGCCACTGACACACCGACGAACTGATCCCATGCCCACCGACTTCATCCGCGTTCGCGGTGCCCGACAGCACAACCTCAAGAACATCGACGTGGACATTCCGCGCAATGCCTTGGTCGTGCTCACCGGCGTGAGTGGTTCAGGCAAGTCGTCGCTCGCATTCGACACGCTCTACGCCGAGGGCCAGCGGCGCTACGTGCAGAGCCTGTCGGCGTATGCGCGGCAGTTCCTCGATCAACTCGAGAAGCCCGAGGAGGACTTCATCGAAGGCCTTTCACCAGCGGTCGCCATCGAGCAACGCCACAGCGCGCCGAACCCACGCAGCACCATCGCGACGGTCACGGAGATCTACGATTACCTGCGCGTGCTCTACGCCGTGGCCGGTGTGCCGCACGATCCGAAAACGGGCGAGACGCTGATCAAATCGACACCGCTGGAGATCGGCGAGCGCATCCTGGAATCGAAGGAAGGCACCAAGGTCGTCGTGCTCGCGCCGCTGGTGCGCGATGGCACGGGCGATCTGCGCGCCATCTTCGACAAGCTA
>CAUJJC010000108.1 GCA_963204975.1 Verrucomicrobiota bacterium
ATGGGGACGGGGACGTCAGATGACCCAGGAAGAGGTGGATGAACGCCTTGCCCGCATCCTGAAGCGCGTGCGCAAGATCGAACTGATCACGCGTGGACTGGTGAAGGAGACGCTCGGCGGTCAGTATCACTCGCGCTTCAAGGGGCAGGGGATTGAGTTCGACGACTTCCGCGAGTATCAGCCGGGCGATGACGTGCGCTTCCTCGATTGGAATGTGACGGCGCGCATGAACAATCCGTATGTGCGGAAGTATGTCGAAGAGCGCGAACTGACGGTGATGCTGTTGGTAGATGTTAGTGGTTCGGGTGACTACGGCAGCGAGGATGACAGCAAACGCGAACTCGCCGCCGAACTCGCCGCTGTCTTCGCCTTCAGCGCCGTGTCCAATCAGGACAAGGTGGGCCTCGTGCTCTTCAGCGATCAGGTGGAGGCCTATGTGCCGCCGCGCAAAGGACTGCCGCACACCCTGCGCATCGTGCGCGACATCCTCAATCTCACGCCGCGCAGCCGAGGCAGTTCCTTCCAGCCTGCGTTGACCGTGGCATTGCAAAGGATTCCCCATCGCGCGCTGGTGGTGCTGGTGTCGGACTTCCTGCTGCCGGATACGTCCTGGGAGCAATCGTTGCGAGCCGTGGCGGCGAAGCACGATGTGGCTGCCGTCACCATCGCTGATGCGAAAGAGCGTGAGCTGCCCAGCGTGGGCACCGTGTGCATGCAGGACCCTGAAACCGGTGAGCAGTGGATCGTTGATACGTCCAAGCCCGCCGTGCGGCAGGCCTACATGGATCAAATAGCCGCTCATCGCGAAAACACATCCGCCGCGCTGCGTCGTTCAGGAGTGGAGATGATCGATGCTATCACCCATCAAAACTACATCCCAGCGCTGAAGGCTTACTTCAAAGCGAAGCGGAGGAGGAAGCGCTAGCCATGATGAGCTGGAGGACACAAAGATTGCATCACCGCTGCATCGGGGCCGGGCTCGTCCTGCTGCCGTGTGTGGCGATGGCGCAGATGCCAGGCATGGAGCCTCCACCATTGCCGCATCCTGAGATTCCACCACCCGTGTCGATCATGTCACCCTTGCCCTGGTGGGTGCTCCTGATTGCTGGTCTGGTGCTCCTGGGACTGGTGGCGCTGATCTTGTATCTGATCCTCGGGCGCAAGGCCAAGGCTGTCATCGTGGCCAAGCGCCCGCTCCAGGATGCGGTGCGCCGGATGAAGGACTTGCGGGGCAAGGCTGATGTGCTTTCGCCATCCGATGTGGGGCATGGGGTCTCGGAGATTCTGCGTCGTTACTACATGGAACGCTACAGCATTGCCGCCCCGTTTAAGACCACACAGGAATTGTTTCCACAACAAGCTGATGCGGACAAAAACTTCCGCCGTCGCGCCTGGCGAGAGCGCTTCGAGCCTCTCGCGGCCCTTTACGATTCGCTCGCGTATGCACCCTTGCCCGCCACGCGCAGCGAAGCGGTGGCCCTGGTAGAAACGGCCATCACTAAACTCGAGGAGGAGCGTCTGTTACCTGATGACTAATTTCCTTCATGACTATCGCTTCGGCAGCCCGTGGTGGTTGCTCCTGCTGCTTGCTTTGCCCGTGCTCAGTTGGATGCGCGGGCACTGGGGGCGTGCGCCTGCGATTGTATTCCCCACGGCGTTTCTGCTCCGTGGTGTGGCGAGGCCAGCGCGGGCTCGTGTGGGGGCGTTTTCTTTCAGCCTCGTGCTCTTGAGTCTGGCGGCGGCGATCCTGGCGATGGCTCGTCCACAGCGGGTGCTGTCCTTTGATGAAACCAAGACCGAGGGCATCGCGATCTGTCTCACGGTGGATGTTTCGCTTTCGATGCTCACCGAAGACTTTGTCATTGGCGGGGTCCGCTCTAACCGCCTCACAGCGGCCAAGCGAGTGATGCAAAATTTCATCAGCGGACGCACGTCGGACCGCATAGGCATCGTCGCCTTTGCCGGGGCTCCGTATTTGCCGTGTCCGATGACTTTGGACCACGAGTGGCTGGAGCGGAATATCGAGCGTGTGCAGACCGGCATCACGGGTGATGGCACAGCCATTGGGTCTGGCATCGCTGCGGCGGCGCGGCGGCTGGACTTGGAAAAAGGTGCGAAGAGCAAGGTGCTCGTGCTGCTCACCGATGGTGCGAACAACTCGGGCCGCCTCAGCCCGCAAGACGCGGCGAAGCTCGCGGCTACGCTGGGCATTCGCGTTTACACCATCGCTATCGGCACTCCTGGCGAGCATCTCATTCCACTGCCGGGCGGGCGCATCCACAACTCGGGCCGTCAGGAGTTTGATGAACCCACGCTCACCGAGGTGGCGCGTATCGGCAACGGAGCCTTCTACAAGGCGCAGGACCTTGATGCTCTCGAACGCATCTTCAAGACCATCGACCAACTGGAAAAGACGGAGGTGCAAAAGCGCACCCGCATTGAAACCGAGGAGCGCTACCAGCCGTTCGTCTTGGCAGCCGTTGCACTGCTCGCCCTCGCGTTGCTCCTGAGTCAAACCCTCTTCCGCACTGCGCCAGTGGCGGCCACGGCTTGATCGCATGACCTTCGCACATCCAGACTATTTTCACGCGCTCTGGCTGCTGCCAGTGCTCATCGCGCTGCGCCTCTGGGCCGAGCATCGCGGTCAGCGCGCGGCGGACTCGATGGTGGCGGCACGGTTGAGGGAGTTTCTGATTGCGAGCGCCTCGCCTGTGCGTGCCTGGATCACCTTCGGGCTGCAACTCCTGGCCACGGCTGGCTTTGTCGCCGCTCTGGCCCAGCCGCGCTGGGGCGAGGAGAAGCGCACCATCACCGAGAGTGGACGCAACGTGATCCTGGCGGTCGATACCTCGAAGTCGATGCTGGCCGATGATGTATCGCCTAACCGGTTGATGCGTGCCAAACTCGCCGCGCAGGACATCGTGGAAGCGCTCAAGGAGCAGCGCGTGGGCTTGATCGCCTTTGCGGGTCGTGGCTATCTCCAGGCACCACTCACCACGGATCATGCTGCGGTGATCGAGTCCTTGCAGGCGCTCGATACCTTCACCATTCCGCGCGGGGGCACCGCGATCAGCGAAGCGCTAACGGAGGCGATGGAAGCCTTCGATAAGAACAAAGCGCGCAATCATGGGCTGATCCTGTTCAGCGATGGCGGCGAGGAAGATGCGGCGCTGGATGGGTTGCTCGTGAAGGCGAAGGAGAAGAACATCGTCATCATCACCATCGGTGTGGGCACGGAGACCGGGGCGCTCGTTCCTGATCCCGATCCAGATCGCCAGGGCGACTACGTCCGCGATCCCGCGACCGGCAATCCGGTGCATGTGAAGCTGGAGGAAGCCACCTTGCAAAAGATGGCCAGCGCCACGGGCGGGCGTTACCTCCGCCTCGGGTCCCAGAGCCTTACCAATGGCGTGGTCGTGCAGGCCCTCAATGTCCTGGAGAGCACGGAATCCGGCACGCGGGAAGAAACCAAGCCCATCGAACGCTTTTATTGGCCGCTAAGTCTCGCTATCTTCTCGCTTATGATCTCCTTGCTGATTCGTTCTGCGGCACGGCTGCCTCGTTTTTCACCTGCGGCAGCCGCCTTGATTATCCTCGTGGCAGCACCTGCACAGGGCGCGGTGCTTTCGCTTCAAGAAACGATTGATGGCGCGCGCGATGCCTACAGGGCGGGCGACTATGGAAGGTCTCGCGATCTTTATGCTCGCTTGCTGGCAGACGATCCGCCCGCCGGGCAGGCCGAGGAGTTTGCGTATGGACTCGGGGCGGCAGCGCACAACTTGAAAGACTATGATCGTGCGGTGGATGCCTTCTCCAGAGCGCTGGCATCGGGGGCCAAGCCAGTTCAGGCGCGCTCCCATCGCAGCCTGGGCAACACGCTCTATGAGCAGGGGGCCAAGGCAGTCCAGCAGCAGCCCGAGTTCACCATCAAGGCGTGGAAGGACAGCATCAATCACTACGAGTCGTCGCTCGAGATTCAGGATGACTCGAAGACCCGCGAGAACCTCGAATTCGTGAAGCAGCAGCTCGAACAGCTCAAGCAACAGCAGGAGCAGCAGAAACAACAACAACAGCAGAAACAGAAGCAGGATAAAGGCGAGGAAGGCGACAAGCAGGAAGGCCAGGAGGGTGAAGAGGGCGAGGAGAAGAATGGCAAGAAGGGTGAGCAGGGCGATCAGAAGGACGGCAAGGAAGGTGAGGAAAAAGAGGGCCAGGAGGGCGAGCAGTCCGATGAGCAGCAGAAGAATGGCAAGCAGGGCAAGGGCGAGGAGCAGGAGGCCAAGGAGGGCGATCAAGTGCCCGAGGGCCAGATCCAGGCAGGCGAGCAGGGGCAGTCCGGTGATCAACAAAAGGAGCAGCAGATGCGCGAGATGGAGATGGCCGATCAAAAGCCCGATGATCGCACCGGCTTCAGCAAGAACGAGGCTCGCGCCTTGCTCCGCACCTACAACGATCAGATGCAGCTTCAGTTCCAGCAACGCCGCCGGGAGAACTCCGTGAAGCGGGACTGGTGAGCGGCGTCGTTCCTTCCGTGATGTCTTTCTTTGCGACCATGCGTTCCCTTTTCCTCCTCTCCTGCCTGGCTCTGCTGCTGGGCCAGCCCTTCCACCTCCAGGCACAGCAGCCTGCCGCCACTGCCGAGGTATCTCCCAATCCAGTGAGCCCTGGACAGCAGGCGACCTTCACGATCACCGTCGAGAATGCCAACCCCTCGGCCCTTCCCAATCTGACCCTGCCCGCCCCGCTGTCCGTGAACGGCGGAGTGTCCACCTCAAACGAGATCAGCATCGTCAATGGTGTGCAGAGCATCATGGTGCGCTTCTCCTGGCCCATCGCATCGCCCCAGGCTGGCACCTTCACGATTCCGCCCCAGGATGTTCCCATCGGGAGTGGCAATGCCTTGAAGTCCAATGAGGTGACGCTCGAAGTCAAAGCCGGTTCCCAGTCCGCCCGTCCCGATGGCGTTGATCCTTCGCAAGACAATGGCCTGGGCCAGATGGAGCCAATCCTCCAGCTTCGCATGGCGAAGACTGAGTTCTACCAGGGCGAGATCGTGCCCATCACGGCCACGCTTTACCTGCCGCGCGTGGTGCAATTGCGCCGCCTGGGTTTGATCGAAGTGGCCAAGCAAGACCTCGCCGTCCAGAGGTTCCCTCAGCAAGCCGAGCAGTCTCTCGAAACTCTGGGCAACGTGCGCTACATCGCCCTCAGCTTTCAGAGTTCGCTCTCCGCTTTGAAGCCAGGCAAGATGAAGGTGGGTCCGGCAAAGACGGAACTGATCCTCGATATTCCGTTGGGCAACTCCCGGAACCTGCCCTTTGGCTTCATGCAGATGGACCAGCGCAAAGTGGAGGTGAAGGCCCCGGAGATCTCGATTAACGTGCTGCCGCTGCCAAAGGAAGGAAAGCCCAAGAACTTCAGCGGTGCGGTAGGAGATTTCACCTTCGCGGCGACCAGTCAGGTGAAGGAGGCGTCCGTGGGCGACCCCATCGCCGTCGATCTAATGATCGAAGGACAGGGTAACTTTGATGCCATCGAGGCACCGTATTTAGCAGAGCCAGCAGGCTGGAAGACCTACCCCGCCAAACGCTACAATGTGGATTCCGGTGATCCGAACACGGCGGACCTGATCAATCGCAAGGTGGGATTCAATCAAATCATCGTCCCGGACAAAGTGGCTCCTGCGATTCCAGCCTTTGAGTTTTCCTTCTTCAGCCCGCGCACCCAGCAATACACGAATCTCCGCAGCTCGCCGATCCCGATCATCATCAAGCCCTCCGCCCAGGCACCTGCCGCAGCCTCGGGGGCGTCCGGGACGACGACCACAGCCTCGCAGGCTTCACCTCCCAATCCTGCTCCCGAGGCAGACATCACGGACATCCTCATGCCCATTCCTGCCCAGGCGCGGTGGGCGTCGGCCTCCGTGCCACTGCTCTCGGACAAACGCTTCCTGGTGGTCAATGGGGTCCTCATGCTCGCCTTCCTCGCATTGATTGGTTGGTCGCTCTGGAGCCGGATGCAGCAGAAAGTGACGAACTCGGCGGATCGTCAGCGTCGCCAGTTGCGGCAGGCAGTCGAGGCTAGCGGACTGAATGAGGCGGAGTTCTACCGCCGCGC
>CAUJJC010000109.1 GCA_963204975.1 Verrucomicrobiota bacterium
GCTGACGACTTCCTGCTCAAGGTGGAGAACCTGCACAAGCGCTTCGGTGCGAATGCGGTGCTCGCGGGTGCCTCGCTCGATGTGCCGCGTGGCAGCCTGATCGCCGTGCTCGGCCGCAGCGGCGCGGGCAAGTCCGTTTTCCTCAAGTGCCTGGCCGACGTGATCGAGCCCGACAGCGGCACCATCAGCTTCGACGGTCACGTCTTGACCAAGGACCAGCCTGCCGCGCGCGCCGAGTTCCGCCGCCGGTGTAGCTTCCTGTTTCAGAGCAATGCGCTCTTCGACTCGCTCACCGCGCTGGAGAATGTGGCCCTGCCTCTGGAGCAAACGACCAGCCTCCCGGAGAAAGAGGTGATCGCCCGCAGCATGGAGGCGCTGAAGCAGCTCGAACTCGATGCCCATGCCGAGCGCTATCCCAGCCAGCTCTCGGGCGGTATGCAGAAGCGACTCGCCCTCGCGCGAGCCATCGTTACGCGGCCTGAGCTGGTGCTCTTCGACGAGCCCACCGCCGGTCTCGATCCCCTCCGGCGCAATGCCGTCTTCACCATGATCGCGAAGTATCAGCGCCAGTTCGGTTTCACCGCGCTCGTCGTCACGCACGATGTGCCGGAGGCGCTCGTAGCCAGTGATCGCGTGGCCTTACTGGACAGCGGCGTGATGTGCTTCCAGGGCACGCCGTCCGAGTTTGCCACCTCCACCCATACCATCGTGCGCGACTTCCGCGACAGCGAGGCATCTCTCACTGCGGCGCTGGGCTCCATCCGGCGTGGCGAGACTATTCAATCCGAAGACTCATGAAACAAACCAAGTTGGAATTCCTCGTCGGCAGCTTCGTGCTGCTCGGACTCGTCGCCATCGTTTACCTCACGGTGAAGCTCGGCTCCGGCTCCCTCGTTGGCGGTGACACCTACAATCTGGAGGCCCGCTTCGACAACGCCAGCGGACTCAACGTAGGCGGCAGCGTCCACGTCGCTGGTGTGCCCGTCGGGCGCGTGGAAGGCATCCGCGTTGATCCCAAGGACTACAGCGCCATCGTCTCCATCAGCGTTCTCTCTGGACTGAACCTCCCGACCGACTCGATGGCCTCAATCAAGACCACCGGACTGATTGGCGACAAATACATTTCCCTCTCGCCCGGTGCGGATGAAACATCCCTCAAGCCCGGGGAGCGTATCACCATGACGGAATCCTCCGTGGATATCGAGTCCCTCATTGGCAAGATGGCCTTCGGCTCGGTGGACAAAGAGAAAGACAGCACTACCAATAACGCCGCCAAACCGCTCACCCCATGACTCGCCGTTCGCTCATCGCCCTCGTTGCCCTGGCCTCCGTGCCTGCCTTTGCTGCCACCAGTCTGGAGCAAGCTCAAAAACGCCTGCATGCCGCCATCGACGAGGTGCTCGCCATCGCCGACAAAGCCACCAGCCGCGAGGCCCTCGTGGAGCGCATTGGCCCCGTGCTCGACAAGCACATCAGCTTCCCCGTCATGACCCGCCGCGCCATCGGCCCCGGCTGGCGCACCTTCAATCAAGACCAGCAAAAGCAGGCCATCACGCTTTTCTCCAAGCTCATCATCCGCTCTTACTCCAACAAGTTCACCATCGGCGAGCACCCAGAGATCAAGTATCAATCAGCCGCCCAGCCAGACGTAGGGCGCGTCGAAGTCACCACCACCACTGTGTATCAAGGCAATCGCTACGCTGTGGTCTATCGCCTTGAAGAAGCCGAAGCCTGGCGCACCTGCGATGTAGTCATCGAAGGCGTCAGCATGGTGGCCAACTACCGCAGCCAGCTCGATCCCGTCTTCAAAAGAGGCGGTGCCGCCGCCGTTCTCAGCTCTCTCGAACAATCCGCCGCCCGCCCGCAATGAACTCCCTCCTCCGCCTCGCCCTCGTGGCAGCTCTCCCGCTGCTGAGCCAATGCACCGCCACCGCACGCAAGGCCAGCTCCACTGCCCCGACCATCGCTACCTTCAAGCCCGCCAAGGCAGCGAAGAAAACCGCAGCGCCAGCGACCAAGGCGGAGCCCATGGATGACCTTGATGAATACGCCGTGGTCGAAATCAATGACCCGCTGGAGAAGCTCAATCGCGGCACCTTCTGGCTCAACGACAAGCTCTACCTCGTCATCTTTCGCCCGCTGTCCAAGGGCTACGAAACCATCACCCCCAAGCGACTGCGCAAGGGCATCTACAATGCCTTCGAGAACGTGAAGTTTCCTGTTAGGCTCGTGAACAGCCTGCTGCAAGGCAAGGTCAAGGGCGCAGGCCTTCAGACAGAGAAGTTCCTCGTCGATACCGTCGCCGGCCTCGGCGGCATGATCCGCGTCTCTAATAAGATCGAGTCCCTTTCCAGCCTGCCCGATGAAGACACTGGCAAAACCTTTGCCCGCTGGGGCATGGGCCACGGTGCCTACATTGTGCTGCCCTTCCTCGGCCCGTGCAGCGTGCGCGATAGTGTGGGTCTCGCAGGCGACTACGCTCTCAATCCCGTGAACTGGGGCTACTTCTGGGGCGGCGAGCACGACTGGACCATGATCCCGCCGTATGCCAACACGCTCCGCGCCCTGCCCGGACAGCTCGGCACCTATGACGACGCCAAGCGCGACGCCATTGATCCCTACATCTCCATCCGCGCCGCGTATGTGCAGTTCCGCGAAGAGGCGGTGAAGAAGTAGCAGCTCAGGGCAGTGCATCGAATGCCAGCGCCTCAGCCCTGACAAATTCGCCCCCTATGCCGCATGAAGCGATACCGCTTCCATGCTCATTTTGGGCATCACCTTCACTTGGCTGCCCTCAAGGAATGGGGTCAGTTGAAAAATGAAGCTCTGGCTCCAAGAACAGGAAAACAAAGCTACAACAAGTCTGCTGAACTAGGAGCCTCCAAAAAGTTACAGCCAAGGAGGCAAGCGTGTCAGCCCGCACTCACTTCTTCCAGAACTGGAACCACTTTTTAGGCGCAGGAGGAGGTTCGGCTGGAGCAGACACTACGGATGCCGCGACGGGTGGTGGTCGCGGTGTGGGCTTGGGTCCCTCAATGATGACGGGCATGCCCTTGCTGATGAGCTTCACCAGACGCACGACGTCCCAGTTGGCGGTTCTCATGCAACCGTGGCTTGAGCTGCGACCAATCGTTTGCCCATGGGCTGTGCCGTGGATGCCGATGCCTGGTTTGCTAAGGCCCACCCACATGACGCCGACGGGGTTGTTCGGTCCCATAGGCAGCTCGTAGGCGGTATTGGTGCGCACTCCGTAATTCAGCACGCCTTCATCCCAGCGAAATGTGGGCATCTGGGTAATGCCCACGATCTTCCAATTGCCAGGTGGTGTAGCCAGATAGCCGCTGCCGGGCGTGATGGGCAAACTGGCGAGCAATTTCTCTCCTTCATGAACGCCCAGAAGTTTCGTCCGCGTGTCGATTTTGATCACCCGGCTGGTGGTGAATTCGGGCACTTCTGGCAAGCTCGGAATGGGCTGGATGGTTTCAATCTGGAAGGGCTCGACCACGTTCGGCACTTTTACCACATCACCGGGCTTCAGAGCGCTCATCTTCGCGGGCTTGTTGAGCCACTCGATCAGTTCAGGAGAGGTGTGAAAGCGCTCGGTGAGGAACTCCAGCACTGAGTCATAAGGAAGGTATTTCTTCTTGCTCTGAAGCGAAGGCTTGCTGGGCAGATCGCCGACGAACTTGAGATCCTCTTCCCGAACGGTGTAGGTCGTGTAGAGATCAGTGATCGAGGACAGATCGAGCGTGTGAACTTCGATCTCAGTTTCCGACATGCCATTGGCCGTCTGATAACGCTTCAGCGCCTTGGTCGTGAACTCGCCAGGACGCCCATCCACTTTCCCAGGTCCGAATAGCTTGCCATCCAGGAACAACTGAAGGCGCAGGATGGACTCGATGGGTTCAGGTGCCTTCGGCAGAGACGGCGGAACAGATTCTGAGATGCTCTGGGCAACCAGAAGCGACGAGGTAGCAAAAAACGCAGTGAGCAGTAGTTTCATCCGAGGAGTTGAGAGACGGCGGCAGAGTATCCAGCAATCTCCAAGCAAAAGCAATTTGTGGACCTCTTTTCGTCAACTCTGTCACCATGTCTAGAGCCTCATCTGGCATGCCGCTGACGATTGAAAATGCCAACCAAGCCGAAGCGAACCACGTCTCACCTCCGCTAACTCGCTATGCGCGGGTGATCGTGGACGTGAAGTGAGGACCACGTTCAAAGGGATAATGTTACCTGTTTGAATTCCACGCTGGCTGCGTTTCGATGTGCCATGCTCTCACTGGAAGACGTGGTTCGATGCATCGCCATGAAACCTCCGCCCTCGCTTTTGTTTTGCGTTCACGCGCTTTCCATTTTGTCTGTTCTGACAAGCGACGCGCGTGCGGACTGGAGGGACAGTGCTGGCTACTCGACTCTCCAGGCGGAACTCGGCAGTTCCATGCTTGACGGAACGGGGATTCCAGTGATGCTTTCGGAGGCGACGGTCTCGGGCTTCTACCTTCCGCAAGGCACGACGGGCACCGTTCCTTATCCCGGTGCTGGAATCTTCGCTGGCAAGACGATCACTCCTTACTCAGGTGCCAGCTCCACCTCCAGCCATGCGGAGACCGTGCTGGGGAACTTATGCGGCGCAGGGCAAAGCCTGGCTCCAGGCGTCTCTGCGGTCCATGCCTGGCTGGCGGATGATTTTGCGTTGACGCTTCTCGGCAATGATCCCCCACCCTCTTTTTCCGGCAGTGTGCAGAACCATAGCTGGGCAGGCACAGTGGGAGATTCTGCTCTCGATATCGAGATTATGCGCAAGCTGGATCTGCTCGTGGATCGCGACGGAGCCACAATCACCACGCCGCTCAACAACGGTGGCAGCATGGCCTCGCTCCTAGCCAATGCCTACCACAGTATCACCGTCGGTGTGTTCAGCGGAAATCATCCCACCTCGCATTCGAATCTGGATGGCATCGGACGCATGAAGCCCGACATCGTCGTTGACCAGCCCTACACGAGCTTCGCCGCACCGGCGGTGGCTGGTGCGGCGGCTCTCCTTCTTGATACTATTCGCCCTGGCTTCCCTGATGCCGATGATCCACGCGTAGTGAAGGCGATTCTCATTGCTGGAGCTACGAAGCAAAACCTTCCTGGATGGCATCGAACGGGGCCAACCAGGCCCTACGACGAGATTTTCGGAGCGGGCGAACTCAACGTCCTCAACGCCTACCACATTCTGGCAGCGGGTCGCCAATCGGCCAGCGATGCCGCAGTCCGAAGTCATCGGGGCTGGGACATGGCCACCACCAGCGGAACCGCACGCCGATACTTCTTCGAGGTGCCACAGGGCCGGTGGGCCAACACTTTCAGCGCTGCCATCACCTGGCATCGGCACTTCAGTGATGGCGTGTCCACGATGAACTTGTCCGACCTCAATCTTCGCTTGGTCCAGGCCTCCGATTTCGTTGTCGGCAGCACAGTGGATGAATGCACGAGCAGTGCGGACAATGTGGAGCACATCTTTCGACGCAACCTACCTCCGGGACGTTATGCGCTTGAGGTGACATCGACGGCCGCCGACGAGACCTTCGCCATCGCCTGGGAGGCGCAGTTGGGTTCGGGTCCTGCCCTGACGATTTCCAGGTCGGGTGACATCTGCACGCTTGGCTTGTCCCAGCTCGATCCCTTCAAGACCTATACCATTGAGGCAAGCCCGAACCTGAGTTCCTGGAGCGCGGCTGCCACCGTTCGCACGGCTGACACCTCGGCTTCTACCACTGCCACATGGTCAGAGACCGCTGGTGGCGATTCGCGATTCTACCGGCTGGTCTGGGCTCCTTGAGAGGAGGCAATGCATGTCCCGTGGAAACGGTGGTCGCCACAATGAGTGTGCTGAGGCGGGGAGCGAACTTCGACGCACACACATTGCGAGGAGAGGTGATAGCCTGAGAATTAATTTATGGAAATTCAGAGAAACTATCAAAACTGTATTGACAATAGTTATGGAATTTATAAAATCCCAATCGTCAGGAAAGGCAGTCGCCCAACGCCTCCGCACTCACTGACATGTTAACAGCCCAAACAACAAAACAATGAAGAACACTAAGCTCCATATCCGCAAGCTGGCCAAGGCTGGCTTCTCCCTCGTTGAAATGCTCGTCGTGATCGCCGTCATCGGCGTTATCGCAGCTATCGCGATTCCTAACATCGGCAACGTCAACGACAGCGCTAAAGAAGCTACCGCTCGCCGCAATGCCCAGAGCCTTGCCTCGGTTGCCTCCGCCGCTATCGCTGCTGGCTACACCCCAACTGCCACAGATGCTGATGGTATCTACACTGAATTCGCCTCAGGCGTGAAGCCTACCACCGGCGCTTTCAAGGACAAGCAGTTCAAGGTGCCTAACCTTCCGACCGCTTCCGCTGACAAGGCCCGCGTGACAGGTTACCTCACCTGGGACAGCTCCAACAAGGTGCTCCTCTACAATTCAGACGCCGTCGCTCAGTAAGATCGCCTCTCCGGCAACTCGCCTAGCTTAAGCCAAGTCCGCTACGCGAACAGCACAAGCAGGCAGTTACCACTGTCACGTCCGCCGGGGATTCATCCCCGGCGGACACATTACAAAAACATTGCTTAACAATAGCTTATGATTCACACACCCCACCCAAAACGCATTTCCCGCGCTGGATTCAGCATGGTCGAGATGCTTCTGACCATTGGAATCATGAGCCTGATCACCTCGCTGGTGGTCGTCGCTATTTCGAACGCTTCGCGCGACGCCAGTCGAATGGTCGCTAGGCAGCAGCAGGCTGCCGTGATGAATGCCGTCAATGCCTGGGTCAATGCCAGCAGCCGCTACCCCGACGACTACGCAGATACCTCCTTGCGCGGGAAAATGCGCAGCCAGGAAACCATCCGTGGCACTTACAATTCCTATCCCACCTCGCTGGCGAAGTTCAACGTGATCGCCACTTACCTGGAGGACTCGACCGCCAATCACATCATCACGACGACCACGAACAGCAACAAGCTGAAGTCCGAGGCTCTGAGCACCGCAAAGCAATACCTCTCGCTACCCGACTGGGTGGCAGGGAGCTACCCAAAAGTCGATTTGGTTTCCGAATAAACCCATCATGAAAAACTCACACGATCACTTCAGCACACGCCCAAGCCTACGGCGTGCCTTCTCATTGGTGGAGCTGCTCGCCAGCGTCGCCATCATTGGCATCATCGCCTTCCTTGCCATTCCTCATGTGTCGAACATGCGGGCTGATGGCGAGCGCAACCTGGCCATCGCACGCGCTGAAGCCCTGAACATGGGCATTGCATCCTTGATTCAAACGCGTGGCCGCACCCAGGCAACGCTCGACTGGGCGGGCAAGACGGATGCCCAGCGCTATGATTTGCTCCGCCCCTACCTGGGCTTCGCTGAGGCCAGCCTCACCGCCTTCCTGCCCAGCGGCTACGATGTGGACTTCCCCGACCTCTCCTCCGGCACCCTGAACAAGGTGATCCTGAAGGGAGCCACCTCAGCCCAGATCTACTACTGACTTTCAGAGGCCAGTTCATGCGCGTGCCCCACCACCACCCCAGATGCGAAATCCAGCACCCACCATGTGTGACGTGCCGTTGGTCTGCGGGCTACTCATTGTCTGAACTCATCTGGATCATCGCCTTGATGGGCATACTGGCCAGCATCGCCATCCCTCACATGGGCGAGTCTCTGAGCAATTCCAAAGACGTAATCGCCCGGCAGAAGCTCGAAATGATGAACAAGGGCGTTCACGCCTACAGGGAATGCACAGGCAAACCCATGACCAACACTCCAGTAAACGCGGTTGCGGCTGACGAGACTGGAATCCTTCGCGACTTGCAATTTCGAGACCCCAATAATCCCACGCCTGGATCGCCCTTTGTCGATCCCACCTACAATCCTGTTTCATCAAGCGATCCCAGCGACTACCGCATTGTCTGGACCAGCAACTTTGTCTTCAAACTCCTCTCACCCGGCGAAACAGGCACTGGGCTGAAGGTTCCCTTCGATGGCTCCGACATTGGTGACCCCTGGGTGGCTCCTCCCGGATACAACCCCGGTGGCCGATAATTATCCTGTGCGCTGCGCCCGTTCTGACGATGAATATTCTTCCAACACCTGCGCTTGCTCCTGAATCCTTTGGTAATGTTGCCCATCCAGGTGGGCAGATTGTTCAAGGAAGGGAACTTGGCGTCCTGTCCCTTGAAGGCATTGCCCTTCAGAATGGGCTGATCCCTGTGCATCTCTCGCGCGAGACCTGCGCTCCCGATGCTGAGCAGGTGGTTCGCCAGCTTGGCCGCGTGCCCCGAGTTTCAGATCCATGGCTGCCCATCTGCTTGTTGGGTCCCATCATTGTGATGGCTCACCATTCACCTCGCGGCGGAGATTTCTGGGGGATTCCCCAGTGTCTCACCTTGCGTGTGCTCATCAGCGCCGAGCAGTATCAAAAGACACGCCGCGAGTTGGTGCAACGCTTTGGCTCCAATCCGATCGGCGCGGCCAATCCGATGGAGGCTTTGCAGCCGCCGAAGTTTTCAGACTTGGGCCTGGAAGGCACGTTCGAGTGGCTGCTGGAAAACTATCCCTACGATCCCACCGAGGTCACGCGCCTCCGCCAGTTCTTCGCGACGGCGAAAGAGAAAAAGGGAATGCTCGATGTCGCTGACTTCAATGGCCTTCAGCGCAACCTCGGCGTCGCGCTCCAGCACATGGTCAGCCACGGACGTGTGCTCTGCTACAATGCCAAAGAGGCATCCCGCCAGGATACCTTCCCTCTTGCTCTGCTCGAACGGCACAACGTCTATCCTCTCTACAACGGCAAGCACGTCGTTTACCTCCTCAGCGAAACTTCTGACTGCTACGCCTTCGAAGATGAGTGGCTCTCATTAGGCAATCAATCGGTCAAAATCATTCCCGTCCTCGCCGACGGTGGGGCCATCCGTGATGCGATTGGTCGTGCCTC
This sequence comes from Verrucomicrobiota bacterium, assembly GCA_963204975.1. Lineage (GTDB taxonomy): Bacteria > Verrucomicrobiota > Verrucomicrobiia > Verrucomicrobiales > Verrucomicrobiaceae > JAEUHN01. The sequence continues at coordinate 8,980 of CAUJJC010000109.1, forward strand.
GTCCGCCTTCAGCGTGTCTCAGATGTCGTCGGTGGAGCCTGTCGCCGCGACCACGATCACGGTCGATGAGAACGTCATCGACATTCAGCCCGAGGACATGGCGCGGATCAATCCGTCCAATCCCAACCAAACGCCCGAGGAACTCGTGCAATGGGCGCTCTTCACCGCGATTCGATGCCGTGCGAGTGACCTTCACGTCGAGAAGTATTACAACCTCGCCCGCTTCCGCGCCCGTATCGACGGCAATCTGAAGACCCTCCTCGCCGCATCGGATCAATTGCTCCCGCGCTTCGTCGCCTTGATCAAAAACTATGCAGGCATGGGACAGAGCCGGCAGGAGGCCCAGGACGGACGCTTTGCCCTGTCGATTGGCCGCCGTCGCGTTGATGTCCGCGTGGCTGCTGTGCCTACACGCCGCGAGTTTCAGAAAGTCATCATGCGTTTCCTGGACAAGCAGGATGGCGTGCGCCGCCTTTCGGATTTCAATCTCTCGCCGCGACAGATCGAGATTCTCACCCGCACCATGTCCCGCGATCAGGGCTTGTGCCTCGTGACCGGCCCCACTGGCTCCGGTAAGACGACCACCCTCTACGCGCTGCTCAACAGCGTGAATAATGAGGACATCAATATCCAGACCATCGAAGACCCCATCGAATACGAGATCGAAGGCATCAATCAGACGCAGACCAATCCTGTTCACGGGCTCGATTTCGCCCACGGATTGCGCGCACTACTTCGTGCCGACCCCGACATCATTCTTATCGGTGAATCTCGTGACTCCGAGACGGCCAATGCTGCCGTCAATGCCTCCCTCACCGGCCACTTGGTGCTCACCACCCTTCATGCCAATGACTCGTTGCGCGCCGTGTCCCGTCTTCTCTCCATGGGCGTGGAAAAATACCTCGTGGCCGACTCCCTCGCCCTCAGCCAGGCGCAGCGCCTTGTTAGACGACTCTGCGGTTACTGCAAGCGCCCGGAGGCACCCACTCAGGAATTCATGGATGTGCTCGCCCGTCAGGGACTGCTCAATCAGCCGCTGACCCAGCCCATCTACGTCAAAGGCGGCTGCGATGAATGCCATGGCACCGGTTACACAGGTCGAGTCGCCCTCATGGAGATCTGCGAGGTGAGCAGCGAACTGCGCGACCTCATTGAGGAAGGCGCACCCATGAGCGCGATGCGCGCCGTGGCATTCAAGGGCGGCTTCCTCTCCCTCTACCAGGAGGGCCTGCTCCAGGTCCTCGGCGGTCATACCACCATGGAGGAGATCCGCTGCCTCAGCTACACCGCACTTTAATCACGCCCTCAAAGGAACCGAAACCATGATCACTGACCAAGACTACGCCTCAACGAACATTCCCACCGGAGTGCTTCGTCGTGCGGGCACCATCATGATAGTGGACGACGAACCTGCCATCAGGACTGTCGGTCGCGCTATTCTCTCCACGCTCAACCTGACCGTCATGGCTGCTGGCAGCGGCGAAGATGCCATCATTGCTCTCGAGAATGCGCACGCCGAGGGCCGCACGCCAGGGCTCATCCTGCTCGATCTCACCATGCCAGGCGGCATGTCTGGCCTCGATACGTTGGACAAAATCAGGGAACGCTTCCCACAGATCCCAGTGGTCGCTTGCAGCGGCTTCTTTGGCGATGGTGCTGAAGAAGTGTGCCACCGCCTGGGATTCGCAGATGTGCTCCCCAAACCCTACACACCCGATGCCCTGATGACCACCGTTCGCCGCGTGCTCATGCGTCTCTCGGGTGAAGCCTGACCGATTTCCTCGGTCCCCTCCTCGTCATTGCCAACGTCATGAAAATGCGCATGCCCATCGCTGCCAAGTTCCTCATTGTGGGGATTGCGGCAGTGCTGCTGGCTGTCACCGCCGTTTCATGCGGCTACCTCTGGCGTGCCATGATCGTGGGCCGTGTGGCGCAGGCCTCCTACCTCTCCGCACTGGCCCAGGCCATGCAGATGGAATTGGAGCGGCGTCACCTTTCCGATGCCGTGCTCTCAGGCGAGGCGAAGCTCAGTCCCGATGAAGTCCTCGCCACCAAGATGCGGTTCCGCTCCTTCGAGACTCCGCTCGGCTTGGAGAGGCTGCCCGTCTTGCTCAGCATCGTCCGCCCCCCCGATAGTGGTAACGCCATTGCGAAGTTCACCCCCCCATTCGAAGTGTCCGAAGGCTTGGCTGTGGGAGACTTCGGTGAACCCGATACCACCATCCTTCAAGCCGCCCCCATTCGCGTCTTCGGAGGAGCCTCCGTCGCGTATGACGCCGGCCTTCACAGCGATGACACAGGCTTTTTCGGCCCCTGGACATGGGCGTCCGCCGCCGCTCCTCTGAACGACGCAAGCGGCAGCATCATCGGTGCCGTTTTGATCAGGCAGCCGCTGCTCAAATGGAGTGGCGTCGCCTCGCCTGCGGACCTGTCACTCCCCATCCTCGCCTGTCTGCTCGGCATTGTTGCCGCTGGCGTGGGCTTCTCCATCCTCGCCTGGGCCATCCGCTCACGCACCAAGGCGATCCAGGAAGGTTTCACCGCCATGCGTCAGGGCCGGTTCACCTTCCGTCTGCCCTCTGGGGGATTCGATGATTTCTCCATGCTTCAGCGTGATTTCAACTGCGCCATGGAAGACCTCCAGCGCAATTCGGAGCGCCAGGAGTCCATCGTCAAAGACTCCGAACTGTCCAAGAGGCAGGCACAGGATGCCACGGCGGCGAAGTCCGACTTCCTGGCCAACATGAGCCATGAGATCCGCACCCCGATGAATGGCATCATCGGCACCACCAGCCTGCTGCTCGAATGCAGTCTGCCCGAAGACCAGGAGGAACTGGTGCGCATGATCCGCTCCAGCGGCCAATCCTTGCTCCACCTGATCAACGACATCCTCGACTTCTCGAAACTCGAGTCCGCCAAGATGGAACTCGAAGTCCTGCCCATGGACCTGGAGGAACTCTTCGCCGAGACGCTCGATGTCTTCGCCTTCCGCTCTGCGGAGAAGGGCCTCGAACTCAACTATCACATCGAAGCCACCACACCGCGCTTCTTCTCGGCCGACTTCCAGCGCCTCAAGCAGATCCTCGTCAACTTGGTCGGCAACTCCATCAAGTTCACCGAGAAAGGCGAGATCCTCATGGTCGCGCAGCAAGTCTGGCGCAAGGCCCCCACTGGCGACGTGCCCTACCTGCATCTCTCCGTCCGCGATACCGGCATCGGCATCGCTGCCGACAAGCTGCAAAACATCTTCGAAGCCTTCACGCAGGCCGATGCATCGACCACGCGCAAGTATGGTGGCACCGGCCTCGGGCTCGCCATCACGCGCAAACTCGCCGCTCTCATGAACGGTGAGATCAAGGTGACGAGCGAGCATGGCAAGGGCTCCGACTTCTATCTTGAATTCCCCCTCAAGGTCGCGCCTGAGATGGACGAGATCCGTGCCGAAGAGCGCGACTGGATTGGCACCACTGCTGGCACCTCCACCTGCCTGGTCATCGGTCACAGCACACTCTACGAACTGCTGCGCAGCTACTGCCAGAGCTGGCAGATCGTGCCCCGCACGCTGCCGAAAGAGGCGACCCCCGCATCCGTCCGTGAGGCCCTCGTGCCCCTCCACAGCGTGCTGCTCGATCTCGGCAATGCAGATCCGGCTCGCGCCCAGCTTGTGCTGGATGCCGCCGCCGATTTGCGCAAGCCCGTGGTGCTGCTCACTCCGCTCACGGGTGGAAGAGCGAAGGACAAAGTGAAATTCCCCAGCCATGGCATTCACGTCCGTCTGACCAAGCCGGTGAAGCGCCGCGAACTGCTGCGTGTGCTCTCCGAACTCGAGCACCATGTCCGCGAAGCCGATGCATCCGCCGCACAACCTTCACAGATAGCCGACCAACGCCCGGCCACAGCACCCGGCGGATTCTTTGCAGCCGCTGAGCCCGCACCACTCCCCCAGATGCCGGCCCTTGTCAGCTACACCCCATCCGAGCCAGCGCGTCCGCCGACGGCACCGCCGCCCGCCGTCGTTTTGGCAGAGCCAATGCCCAGCTTCACGCCCGTGCCTTCTGCGCCATCACCATCGCCGGCGATGATGTCCGCACCGCCCCACGAGATGCAGCCTCCGCAACCCTACTTCCAGGGAATGCCCACGCCCCAGCAGGCCGCAGCGATGATGCCCTTCATGCAGGCCATGGCCGCTGGTTACGCCCAGAACATGGCAGGCTACGCCCCGCAGATGCCCTACCCCGGCTACGCTCAGCAGCCCCAGGGCTTCGCGCAGCAGCCACCGAATGGCCTAACACCAGGATACGGTCAACCCATGCCCTATGGCCAGATGCCCATGATGCCCGGCATGGCACCCTACGGCCAGATGCCGCAGCAAGCGATGCCCCCGTATGGCCAGCCGCCCACTGCTCCGCCTGCATCCGGCCCCGCTGTCACACCACGCCCTGCGACCACTCCAGGCCCCGCCCCCGTGGTCGTCTCCACCACACCTCCGCCCAAGCCCGCGAATTCTCCAGGTGGCAAGGCCGGCGGCAGCGGAGCCGCCGAGAACTTCGCCCGCAATTACCCCGCGCGCATCCTTCTAGTGGACGACCAGCCCCTCAACCACAAGATCGTCACCCTCTTCCTCCAGCGCCTTGGCTACAAGAATGTGGACATCGCGCACAACGGCCAGGAAGGCGTCGAAATGGTCAACCGGGGCGGCTACGACATCGTTTTCATGGACCTCCAAATGCCCGTCATGGGCGGCGTGGAAGCCGCCCGCGAGATCCGAGGCAATTTCCTCCTCAAGCAACAGCCCGCCATCATCGCGATGACCGGCCATGCTTTGAGCGGCGTCAAAGAAAGCTGCATGGAGGCCGGCATGAACGACTTCCTGACCAAGCCCGTCAGCCTCGACGACTTCCGCCGCGTCATCCCGCAGAGCCTGGAAACAGCGGGAGCGATTTGATCCAACCGTCACTGCACGAGAAGGCATCTGGATCCATGCGGCACCAAGTCGCACAGAGGCTGCCAAGGACAGGCGTTGAGTGGCCTTCGCCGCAATTGCCTTCAACCGGCAATTGAACTCCGCCGTGTGCTGTGTCCTATGACCTTCCCATGAAAACGCGTCTCTTCTTGTTCACCGCCGTCGTTAGCAGCATCATCGCCCTCTTTATGTCCACCCAATCCTCCGCCGCCGAAGCAGGCGTTTACCGCCATGTCGTCCTCTTCAAGTTCAAAGACAGTGCCACGCCTGATCAGGTGAAGGCCGTGGAAGACGCCTTCCGCGCGCTGCCCACGAAGATCGACACGATCACCGGCTACGAGTGGGGCACCAATGTGAGCCCCGAGGGCAAGAACGATGGGTTCACCCACTGCTTCTTCCTCACCTTCAAGGACAAGGCCGGTCTGGAAGTCTATATCCCGCACCCCGATCACAAAGCCTTCGGTGCCCTCCTCCGCCCGATCCTCGACAAGGTGCTCGTCGTTGACTACGTGAGCCAGCCGTAAGCCAGTTGGCCGGTGGATCAGTAGATCAGTGGGTCTGTGATCAGGCGCACCGTCCCACCGTCCCACCGTCCCACTGTCCCACCGAATCGTGTCCGTCTTCCGCGTCCTCTCCTATCTCCGTCGTTACCCCGGCATGGCCGTGGCGCAGTTGGCGTGCGCCATTGGCGGGACGCTGATGGTGCTGGTGCTGCCGATGGTCACGCGGTCGATCATTGACGACATCATTCCGCACAAGGCCTGGGAAAAGCTCACGCCAGCGGGACTGCTCGTCCTCGGGGCCTACCTCGCGCAGAACCTCTTCAACTCCCTGCGCATCCGGCTGAACAACAGCTTCGAGCAGAAGGTGATCTATGATTTGCGCAGCGATCTCTACCAGCGCCTCCAGCGGCTCCCGCTGAAGTGGTTCGATAACCGGCCCACGGGCGACATCATGACCACCGTGTCCGAGGACGTGCCCGCCGTGGAGCGCGTGCTCATCGACGGCGTGGAGCAGGGGCTCGTCGCCGTGTTGCAGATCCTCATCGTCGCCAGCTTCATGTTCTACACCGACGCCACGCTCACCTGGACGTCCATGATTCCCCTGCCCCTGCTGATGCTCGGCGCGGTGCTCTACACCAAGAGCGCACGCGAGCGCCATCGCCGCGTGCGCAAGGCCAGCAGCGGCCTCAATTCCCTCCTGCATGACAACGTCTCCGGCATGAGACAGATCAAAGCGTATGCCATGGAGCAGGAGGAGCACGAGCGCTTCAATGACAGCTCCCGCTCGCTCAAGGATGCCACGCTCCACCTCATGCATGTGTGGTCCATCTACCGGCCCAGCATGTCCTTCCTCAAGGACACCGGCGTCGTCATCATCCTCTGGTTCGGAGCCCGCGCGATCATGCACGGCACCATGAAAGCCGGGGACCTCACCGCCTTCCTCCTCCTGGCCCGCTTGTTCTACGAGCCCGTCGAGCAGCTCCACAGCCTCAATCAGATGATCCAGGCCGGACGCGCCGCAGGCGAGCGAGTCTTCGGCATCATGGACGCCGAGGAAGAAGCCGGCATCAATGACGGCCAGACGATCACCACCGTGCGCGGCCACATTCGTTACGACAACGTAGGCTTCAGCTACACGGGCAAGCTGCCCACCGTCCACGGCATCACCATCGACGCCCAACCAGGGCAAACCATCGCCCTCGTCGGCCCCACGGGCGCAGGCAAATCGACCATCATCAACCTCCTCACCCGCTTCTACGAGCACGACGAAGGCGAGCTGACCATCGACGGCATCCCGGTCAAGCAGATCAGCAAGTCCAGCCTCCGCCGCCTCATGGGCTACGTCACCCAGGAGAGCTTCCTCTTCAATGGCACCGTGCGCGCCAACCTCCACATCGGCAAACGCGACGCCACCGACGAGGAACTGTGGTCCGTCCTTGCCAGCGCCAATGCCGACGAATTCGTCAAGCGCCTGCCCCAGCAGCTCGATACCCACGTCGGCGAGCGCGGCATCAAGCTCAGCGTCGGCGAGAAGCAACGCATCAGCATCGCCCGCGCCCTCCTGCGCAACCCACCCATCCTCCTCCTCGACGAAGCCACCGCCAGCGTCGATACCGAGACCGAACGCCAGATCCAGGGAGCCCTCGAGCGCCTCATGCAGCAGCGCACCAGCTTCGTCATCGCCCACCGCCTCAGCACCGTGCGCAATGCCGACCGCATCTACGTCCTGGAGCACGGCCGCATCATCGAGCAAGGCACCCACGACGAACTCATCACCGCCGGCGGCCTCTACTCCGAACTGTGCCGCACCTCCCTCATCGCCGCCCAGGGATAATTGGCGCACATGTCCTCGGGGACTGTTCTCGGGGGAGACGGATGGTCTGGCGTTGACGTGCGTCTCTCCCATTCGGATCGACCTTCATGGCCGCTCCATCGGATGCACCAAAGTAGCCCAGTCGCGCCGCGACTGGAGTCTTGAACGAAAGGCCATCGAACTCACGAGTTGCGGCGCAACTCGGCTACTTTTTCTCCAGCCGCTCGGCCTTGGCGACGCGGGGTCGTTGATCGACGGGCGACTCACGAATGCATCACCTGACCGCCGTCGATGTTGATCGTTTGGCCGGTGATGTTGCGACCATGGTCGCTGGCGAGGAAGGTGGCCATGGCGGCATACTCGGCGGGGGTTTGCCAGCGGCCGAGGGGTGAGACTTTACGGATCTTTTCATCGGCCCAGGCGGCGTAGGTCTGGCGTTGCGACTCGGGCAGGCGGGCTTGTCCAGCGGCCCAGACGGCTTCGTTGAGATTGGTCTGCACCATGCCGGGCGAGAGGGCGTTCACACGTATGCCGTGCGGCGCGAGGTCTTTGGCGGCGCATTGGGTAAAGTTGATCAGGCCGGCCTTGGCGGCGCTGTAGGGGGGATCGGTTTGCGATCCGATCTGACCGGCGACGGAGACGAGGAAGAGCATGGAGCCGTTGCCTCGTTCGATGAGTTTTGGCGCGAAGGCGTGGGCAGCGTTGACCGCGCCGATAAGGTTGATGTGAAGCACACGCGGCCAGTCGCCGGGCTCCAGATTCCAGAAGGGAAAGCCGAACTTGCCGGAGCCAACACCGACGCAAAACACAAGGTGATCCACGCGCTCGAACTGGGCGGCGAAGGCCTGCACTTCATCGTAGCCGGTCACATCGCCAACCGTGGTTTCAATGCCATCGCACGGCACGCGATCAAAGCCGCGAACGTGACAGCCTTCGGCGATGAAGCCTTCCGCGATCGCGCGGCCGATGCCGTTCGAGGAACCGAAGACGGCAACGTTTTGTCCGGTGAGATTCAGGTCCATACGCGAGTCTGGCATGCGGTGAGATTACTTGCCACCGAACACGGCGAGTTCTTTGCCATTGGTGCCATCCCAGACGCGCAGCATGCTGTCCTCGCCGCCGCCGATGATGGTGCTGCCGTTCGGTGTGCTGGCAGCGGCTTGCATGAAGTCGGGGAGCGAAGCCATGGCACGCACCTCGCCGCCATCGTCGGTGACAATGCGGATGCGGTTGTCGCCTGCGGCGGTCACGATCTGATTGGTGGCACCGATGAACTGCACGGAGGTGACTTCCTTGGTCCAGCCCTCGATCTTCTTCTTTCGTTCGCCAATGATCATGTCCCATGAGTTGACGATGCCCTCGGCACCGGCGGTGACGAGCACGCGACCATCGGCACGGTAGGCGATGCTGGTGACGTGATGGGTGTGGCCTTCGAAGAGGTTCACCTGCTTGCCGGAGGCGATGTCGATCACACGAGCGATCTTGTCAGCGGCTCCGGTGGCGAGGCGCTTGCCATCGGGCGAGAAGTCGAGGCAGAGGACGGTGTCGGAGTGCAGTTCCTTGTAGGTCTTGATGACCTTGCCCGTGGCGACCTCGAAAAGCGAGACATCGCCTGAGCGGGAGAGTTCGCCACCACCCGTGGCCAAAGTCTTGCCATCGGGGCTGAAGCGAACGGCATTCACGCGATCAGCGAAGAGCTTGCGATCACTGATCGTGCGCTCAAGCACCCAGCGCGAGGCGGCGCGGGTGTTCACCGAAACGGAGCGGCTGGCGATGACGGTGCCATCGGGTCCCACACTGATCACAGGAGCACCACCGCCTGCGGGCATTTCCTCCACGGGCAAACCGGAAGCCACGGCCCACAAGGTGAGCGTGCCATCATCGAGCACGGCGGCCACGCGGGCTGAGTCGCTGGTGAAGGCCACGGCCACGGGCTTGGTGGTGGGCTTGGCGATCACGGCCTTCGCGGCGGCGAGGTCGGCGGTGGCCTTCTCCTCGATCTTCTTCGCGGCGGCGATGGCGGCATTGGCATCGGCGATGGACTTCGTGTTCGCGGCCTTCGAGTCGGTGATGCGTTTCACTTCGGCCTGGGCATCCTTCACATTGCTCTCCGCAGCATTAACAGCGGCGAGGGCCGACCTTTCCGTCATCGTGGCGGTGAGGAGTTTGTCCTGCGCATCCTTGAGCGCCTTCTCGGTGGCGGCATCCGGCTTGCCTCCGGGCACAGCCTTGATCTTGGCGGCGGCTTCATCGACGGCCTTTTGCGCGACCGCCTTGGCATCGGTCGTGGGCTTCACGGCCTTTTGCTTTTCGGGCAGCACTTTCTGCATGGCGGCGATGGCATCGTTGGCCTTCTTGAGCAGCTCATTCAAAGCCGTGTTCTGGGCTTCGACACGAGCGATGACGGACTTCTGGAAGGCCTGCTCCAGAGCCCGCGCGGCGATGGTGTTGTCGAGCACGGACATCTGACGCGTGAGAGCGAGACTGCCGCGCAATCCGGCGATGGGATTGCCACTGGCGGCATCCCACACGCGCACCGAGCCATCGGCGCATCCGGTGACCACCTGCTTGCCATCGGGCGACATCGCACTGCTCATGACGCTCACCTTGCCGACGGTGCTGATCTTCTTGAGCAAGTCGGCACTCACCGGCTTGGTCGCGGTCTTGGGGACCTCGGTCGAGGGCGGCAGGGCTTCGAGTCGCCAGATCTTCACTTCACGGAAGCTGCCACTCGCGAGGCGTGTGCCATCGGGACTGAACGCCAGCGATTGCACCAGGGCGCGATGTGCGGTGCCGGGCTTTTCTTTGGCATCAGCGATCTTGCCCACGAGCTGTCGAGTCGCGAGATCGTAGAGGGAGATTTGGTTGGATCGACCACAAGCCGCATAACGTCCGTCCTTGGTCATGGCCACGGTGTAGATCGGGTCCACGCTCGCGGCGAGCGGCTGCCAGGCGACGGCACGCTCCTGCTGGACGGAGCCCTTGGCACCTTGATCGATCCATTGCTTGAGCAGCGCGATCTCGGCAGGCGTGAGATTGACCGCGCCGGACTTGTTATTGCCCGGCGGCATCTCCATGTCGTGCTGATGCAGCGAGGCTTGGACAATGAGGCTGTCCGCGCTCTTGCCGGGGACGATGCCAGGGCCGGACTCGCCACCTTTGATCATGAGTTCGGGCGTCTCCATGTTGAGATCGGCCTTGGTGGTCGTCTTGTTGTGGCAGGAGATGCAGTTCACTTTCAGGAAGGGGTAAACATCCCGGTAGTAATCCAGCTCGGCAGACAGGCACGTTGACGACGTTCCCAGCAGGGCAATCAGAGGCAGGAGAGGCTTCGCAGTCATGGAGTGATCGCAAACCTACGCACGCAAACGTGCGAACCGTTCAGCCATCCGTGTCCGGTGGATGCACGCGCAAGGTTGGATGGCTTGGGCGCAAGATCACGCTGTCCCCGCCGTTCCCCGCGCCGCATGAAATGTCTCTCCGTCTGTCTCCTCGCGCTCTGCCTTGCCATCCCTGCCCTGGCGCAACCTTCGAAGCCCAATGTGATCGTCTTCCTCGTGGATGACATGGGCTGGATGGACAGCGGGGTCTATGGCTCAAAGTATTACGAGACGCCGAACATGGATCGCTTCGCCACGCGGGCGATGCGTTTCACCCAGGCCTATGCGCAGCCTTTGTGCTCGCCCACACGATGCAGCCTGCTCACCGGTCAATACACGGCCCGTCACGGCATCACGAGCGCCACGGGGCATCAGCCACCGCAGCCTGCCGGACATGCCTTCCGGCCTGCGAGTGCTCCAGCCACCCAGCCGATGCTGCTGCCGGAGAGCAAGAACTACATGGAGCCCTCGCAATACACACTGGCCGAAGCGCTGCATGATGAGGGCTACCGCACGGCGCACATCGGGAAGTGGCACCTCGGAACCACACCGCCGCACTGGCCAGAGAAACAGGGATTCGATGTGGCCTTCCACTGCCATCCTGATCCGGGGCCTCCGGGTTCGTATTTCTCACCTTACGGTGTGACTGCTGAGGGCAATCCAACCGCAAAGACCAAGGTGGGCACGATCACCGATGGTCCCGCTGGTGAATACATCGTGGACCGCCAGGCGGACGAGGCGGTGAAGTTCATCGAAGGCACGCAGGGCAAACCGTTCTTCCTCAATCTCTGGTGCTACGGCGTGCACGGTCCCTGGGGACACAAGGAGGCCTACACCCAGCTCTTCGCGGCCAAGAAGGACCCGCGTGGTGTGCAAGGCAATCCTATCATGGCCTCGATGCTGCGCAGCGTGGACGAGTGCTTCGGGCGCATCGTCGATTCGCTCGACCGGCTGGGCATTCGGGACAACACGATCGTGATCTTCACCTCCGACAATGGCGGCAACGCCCACAGCAACACAGGCGAAGGCGCGAAGGAGCAACGCAAGGCCTCGAAGAAGGGTGACGAAGACCCGGCCCTCAAGGACTGGCGCAAGTGGGCTGGCCATCAACCGCCGACCATCAACACGCCCCTGCGCGAAGGCAAAGGCACGCTCTACGAAGGCGGCACTCGCGTGCCCCTGATGTGGTCCTGGCCGGGGCAAATCAAACCCGGCAGCACGAGCGATGCCCTGGTGGGTCCCATCGACCTCTACCCCACGGTGCTCGACTTGCTCGGGCTGCAACGCCGCGAATCGCAAGTCATCGACGGCGTGAGCTACGCCTCGGTGCTCAAGCAAACCGGACCGCTCGAACGCAAGGCTTACTTCAACTACCATCCCCACGCGGGCAGTGTCGGCAAAGCCGGTGGCGTGTGGGTTCGCTCGGGCGACTGGAAACTGCTTCGTTGGTTCGGAGCGCCAGCCGGGTCCGCCGAGCGCTACGAACTCTACAACCTCGCCGACGACCTGAGCGAAACCAAGAACCTGGCGAGCAGTCAACCCGACCGCGTGAAGGAACTCGATGCTTTGATTGATGGCTTCCTCACCAGCACGGGCGCGCTTTATCCCCTGCCCAACCCCGCCTACAAACCCACTCCGGCGGCCAGCGCCAAAAAACCTGCGGCCCACGCAGGCGATCCCCTCGAAGGCTGGAAACCACGCCAGTGCGAAGCCGTTCGCAGCGATGGAAAGCTCGTCGTCAAAGGCAAGGCCAACGCCTTCCTCGGCTATGCCATGGGTCGCATCAACGGACCCGCCACGCTCAGAGCCAGGCTCAAGGTGAGTGTCCCCGGCGAGGCGAAGGTGGAATGGCTGCCCAAGGGTGCTGCTGATCCGACCTTGGCCAAATATGTGCCCTTCAAGGTAGCCGCTGGTGACTGGCAGGAGATCACCGCCTCGCTCGATGAACAAGGTCCACTCGGCACCGTGCGGCTTTACCTTCCGGGTGGCCAGGCACCGGTCGAAGTGGACTGGATCGAAGTCGTTCCCGCTCAAGGCAAGGGCCAGCGCTGGAGCTTTGACGATGCCCCTTAAATCATCTCGAAAAACGGGCCTCGTCGAGCGTTCTGTGTGGCCCCGCATGATTCGTCACACTGTTACTTTCCGTCTCAAACATCCGCCCGGTTCCTCAGCCGAGCGTGACTTCCTCCAGGCCGCGTGTGCGCTCACCAGCATCCCTGGCGTGGAGAAGTTCGAGTGCCTGCGCCAGACCAGCAGCAAGAACAACTTCACCTTTGGCCTGTCCATGGAGTTCGCCGATGCAGCCGCCTACGCCGGCTACTGCGATCACCCCGATCACACCGCCTTCGTCCAGCAGCGCTGGATTCCCGAGGTGGCTGACTTTCTCGAACTCGACTACGTGGCGCACCATCCTTGCCAAACATTAACCCCTTAGCATCACAAGGAAGGCGCACTGGCACGCAAGCCGCTGCTTTTTTTCTCATCCTGAGCGTGACTCGCTTGCAATCGTCACGTTCCTAACTAACGACGGCAAAACTTATGGCATTGGTTTCTAAAGGACTCGAAGGCATCATCGCAGCGGAAACACGCATCGGAGACGTGCGCGGACAGGAGGGCGTCCTTCTTTATTGCGGTTACGACATCAACGAACTCGCTGGCAAAGCCACCTATGAAGAGGTGGTTCACTTGCTTTACCACAACCGCCTGCCCACCCAGCACGAGCTGGACAAGCTGACCACTGCACTCCGCGCCGAACGCGAACTGCCCCAGGGCGTGATCGACTACCTGAAGGCTGCGCCCAAGAATGCCCGCCCCATTGATGTGATGCGCTCCGCTGTCTCGATGCTGGGCTGCTTCGACACCGACCGCCACGATCTCGACATCAGCAAGGACCTCGCCACCGCGCTCCGCCTTGTGTCTCAGATCGGCGTGATCGCGGCCTATTTCCACCGCGCTCGCATGGGCCTCGATCTCCCGCCCGTGCGGAAGGACCTCAGCGAAGCCGCTCACTTCCTCTACCTCATGAATGGCGAAGTGCCCAGCAAAGAAGCCGAGCAGACCCTCGATGTGGCCTACGTGCTGCACGCTGAGCATGGCTTCAATGCCTCCACCTTCACC
>CAUJJC010000110.1 GCA_963204975.1 Verrucomicrobiota bacterium
AGCAACATCTACGGCATGCCTGTGATCGCTGATGGAAAGCTGTTCGTGGCAGGCGGCGGCGATGTTTTTTGGGGCAAGAATCAGTCGTGGCTCAAGTGCGTGGAACCCCGCAATGCGAAGGAACTGTGGAGCTATGAACTCGGCAAACACACGCTCACGACGCCCACGATTCACGACGGCCTCGTGTATGCCACGGACGCGGATGGCACCGTGCATTGCGTGGACGCGCAGACGGGAAAAATGGTCTGGACGCATTCGATGAACGGCTCCTTCTGGGCTTCGGCGATGGTCGCCGATGGGAAGATTTTCCTCGGCACGCGCAAGGGCAACTGGGCAGTGCTCGCTGCAGGTCGCGAAAAGAAAGTGCTCTGCAATCTGGAACTCAAAGCCCCCATCAGCGCCACCGCTACCATCGCCAATGGCGTGGTGTATGTGACCACCATGAAGCAGCTCTGGGCACTCGCCTCCAAGCCCTGAAAAAGGCTTCCGCAGAGTGGTGCCTTACTGCTGGCCGATCTTGCTCTTGTCCAGATTCGACCAGGTAAGGTCTTTGAGTTGCGCGGTCGTGGGAGGATTGCCAAACCTGCTGGCAATCAATCCCACGCTCACTGTGACGGTGATGCCAACGAGCGTCCACCATAGGAAGCTAATGCTTCCGAGAGTGACGAAGATGCCCTGCAAGGACGCTGGCGCGATGCTGGCGAGGGACTTGCCAAAACTCACGCACAACAATGTGAGGAAGCCAGCGGCCCAGCCCCAGAGGGCTCCGCGAGCATTCGTGCGCGTGGTGAACATGCCGAGAAAGAACAAGCCGAGGAGCGGGCCGCCCACGAGGCTGATCACTTTGTTCGTGGCTTCCAGCAGCGTGCCCAGTCGATGCACCAGGAAGGCGAAGGCGATCACGGCGCTTCCGTAAAAAGCCGTGAGCCACCGCGACAGTCGCATCTGGCGGGGCTCGTCGTTGACCAGGCCAGGGACGAGCTTTTGGTAGAAGTCGATGAGCGTGGCAGAGGTGAGGGAATTGATGCCTGCGGAGATGGTGGACATGCTGGCGGCATAGATGGCAGCGATGAACAAACCGGCGAAGCCCACGGGCAGTTCATTGACCACGAAGAAGGGGAGGATCGTGTCGGCCTTCTTCACCAAGCCAGCAGCGATGGGATCTCCCTTCATTTGATAGAAACCGAAGAGCACCAAGCCCGTCCCATAGAAAACAGCGGTCACTGGGAGCGTGAGCCAGAGCTTGATCCACAGCCCACGCTTGGCCTCGGCGTAGCTCTTCGCGGTGAGGTATCGCTGCACGGCGACCTGATCGGAGGCCATCTGGACGAGATTCATGACCGCACCGCCGATGAGAGCGGCCCAAACCGTGATGCGCACGGTGGGATCGAGGCTCCAGTTCAGATCAAAGAGGTGATGCTTCTGTGCCGTGCTTACCACTTGGGACCAGCCTTCGGGCAGTTGACCTACGGCCGTGAACATGATCACCACCATGCCTCCGAAGAGCACGAGCAATTGCATCACATCCGTCCAGATCACAGCTCTCATGCCACCGAAGGTGGTGTAGATCGTGGTGACGATGCCGGTGCAGAGAATCGTGAACCACAGCGGCAGGCCGGTGACTTGTTCGAGAGCGAGCGCCGGCGCATACGTGGCAGCAGCCAGCCACAAGGTGACTCGCAAGATGAACGAGCCCGAGGCGAGCATGCGGATGCGGCCATCGAAGCGCTCATCCAGATACTGGTAGGCGGTGAAGAAGCGCGAGTTGTAGAAGAACGGCAGGATGAACGTGGCGGTGAAGGGCGTGGCGATGAAGAAGGAGACCATCGTCACGAAGAACCCGATGCCATTGGTGTAGGTCTCACTCGGGGCCGCGAGAAAGCTGATGCCGGAGAAGAAGGCGGCGAGCACTGTCATCGAAAGCACCACGGAGCCAATGCTGCGGCTGGCCAGCAGGTATTCCTTCACATCTTTCTGACCGCGCGAAAAGGCCAGGCCGATGGCGGCGGTAGCCAGCAGGTAAAGGCCGAAGGCCGTGTAATCGATCCAGGAGAAGTGTGTCATGACGTGATGTTGCTGCTCAGCGCCGCATCCACGGCATGCGGTCGATCAGGACCGCGCCCAGGATTACGAGACCCAGCACGATCTTTTGCGTGTAGCTTTCGATGTTCATGAGGTTCATCCCGTTTTGAATCACCGCGATGATGAAGGCACCGATCAGGGTGCCAAACATGCGCCCCTTACCGCCGTTGAGACTGGTGCCGCCCACGACGACCGCTGCGATGACGAACAGCTCATACATCTGCCCATAGGTGGGCGATCCGCTTTTGAGTTGAGATGCCATCACCACGCCGCCCAATCCTGCAAGCAGACCACTCATCGTGTAGGCGAAGATCAGCACGCCACTCACGCTCAAGCCCGAGATCATCGCAGCCTCGCGATTGCCACCCACCGCGTAGAGGTAGCGGCCCATGGTGGTGTGCTTCATGAAGAGGTGAGCTGCGATGTAGAGCAGCACCATCAGCAGCACGGCATTTGGCAGGCCGAAGACATCCGCGCCGCGTCCCAGCCAGATGAAGCTCTCGGGCACCTGGTAAATGGATTGCCCATCGGCCAGCAAGTAGGCGGCCCCGCTGGCTGCCAGCATGGTCACGAGCGTGACGATGAAAGGTGGCAGGCCCCAGCGGGTGACCAGCCAGCCATTGATCGCCCCCGTGGTGGCGCAGATGACGAGAGCGGCGAGGCACGCTCCAGACATGCCGAGGGCTCCGGCGTTCTCAGCCCCCGCATACTGGCGAATCATGAGAGTGCTGACGACTGCCGAGAGGGCAATCAAGCTGCCCACGGACAAGTCGATCCCGCCCGTGATGATCACCATGGTCATGCCAATCGCGATGATGGCGATGACGGCGATCTGATTGGCGATGTTGAGCAGGTTGTCCCGCTTCAGGAAGCTGGGCCATTTTTGCGAGCTAGGCTGCACTAGGCGCGGTGAGCCGAGCGTCGGGAAGTCGTGCGCGAGATCGGCGAAGAGTAGCCACTGGGACGCCGATTGGCTGGCGATGATGGCATCCAGTTTGGCCGATTTCGCTGCCAGTTCCTCCAAGGCCTTCCGCGCATCCGCAGGTTCGCCCGTGACCTTGGCAATCAAAGTGGCTCCGCCTTTCGCGATCAGCGCGGTCTCGGCTGCATTCGCGAACTCACGATCCGTGGGCGTGCCGGTGGACACGATCAGGATCGAATCCCCGCGAACCTCCGCCACCAGCGCCCGCGCAGCTTCCGCTCCTTGGGACGGTTGTTCACGAAGCGTGGCAAGACTGAAACACGCCGCCAGCAGCAGGAGCACGGCGGCCATGCCGTAGTGTTGGAAAAACGAACGCATCGATCCAGGCTGAAGGTTTCCTCCAGGGATGTCAAAGCTCGTCTTACCCACGCCGGAAAACCTCTATTTCGAAGGTGGGTCGTGCGTCCCTTGCGGAGTAGTCGCCCTGAATTGTCACACTGCGGCCATGCTGGCAAAAGCCGGAGCCAAGGGGCGTAGGTTCGCTTTAACCCCCATCTCATCAGCTTCTCACCATGAAAATGCATCGCCTGTGCTCCGGCAACCATGTGAATCCCTTCGTCTCCTCCCAAGGTCGGCGCGACTTCCTCCAGGTGGGTGCCATCGCGGGACTGGGCCTCACCTTGCCCGAACTTTTCAAACTGCAGGCAGGTGCCATCGACATGCCCAAGGTGGAGTCCTACAAGCCCATCGCCGACTCGATCATCCACATCTTTCTGCCCGGCGGTATGGCGCAGCATGAATCCTGGGACCCGAAGCCCTTCGCCTCGCCTGACTACCGCGGTCCCTTCAGCCCGATCAAAGGCGTCACGGGCGAGTATGTGGGAGAAAAGTTCCAGCACATCGCCAAGATCCTCGACAAGATCAGCATCATCCGCTCGATGACCCACGGCGAGGCCGCTCACGAGCGTGGCACCTGCAACATGCTCACCGGCTATCGTCCGAGCCCGGCGATCAAGTTCCCCAGCTTCGGCACCATCGTCTCGCATGAGCAAGGATCGCGGAACAGTCTGCCACCATACGTCGCCCTTCCCAATGTGTTCGCTCCTGAGCAAGGCAGCGGCTACTTGAGCAGTGCCTACGGTCCTTTTGCATTGGGCAGCGATCCTGCGGATCCCAATTTCTCAGTCCGCGATCTGACCGCACCCAAAGACGTGGATCTCAAGCGCTTCGAGCGCCGTCGCTCACTGCTCTCCGCAGTGGATGAGCACTTCCGCAGCATTGAGAAATCTGATGCCATCAATGCCATGGATAGCTTCTACAGCGCGGCCTACAGCTTGATCAGTTCAAACAAGGCGCGCGAGGCATTCAATCTCAGTGCCGAGTCGGCCAAGCTCCGTGACGAATACGGACGCAATGCAGCTGGGCAGCGCTTCATCCTTGCCCGTCGTCTAGTCGAGGCTGGTGTGCGCATGGTCTCGGTGAACTACGGAAGCTGGGACCATCACTCGAACATCAAGGGATCATTCGAAGGTCAGGCACCGAACTTCGACCAAGCTTTCGCCCGTCTGATACGTGACCTCGACGAGCGCGGCATGTTGGATACAACCCTCGTGCTCGTCAGTTCCGAATTCGGACGCACGCCCAAGATCAATGGCACCAACGGACGCGATCACTACCCTCGTGTCTTCTCGGTGGCGATGGCGGGTGGCGGCGTGAAGAAGGGCTTCATCTACGGCAAGTCCGACGCGCTCGGTGGCGAGCCTGATGAAGATGCTGTGGGTCCTGAAGACCTGGCCCGCACCATGTATCGTCTCCTGGGGATCAACTCGCAAAAACGTCTCGTCCTCGAAGGTGTGCGCCCCATCGACATCGTGAACGGCGGCAGATTGATCACGGAATTGATCGCTTAACGGTCGAAGCCCTGAGTCAAAAAACAGAGCGGCGAGGGAAGCTCCCTCGCCGCTTTGTTTTTGATGGTCTGGAAGAGGATGAATCAGGGGCTACTTGCTCGCCTTGGCCTCGCCTTTCTTCGTGCCTTTGCTGCCCGCTTCCTTTTGCTTGGCGGCGACGTTGAGCTTGATCACCACGTCATTGCCATCGGCTTCAGCTTTCTTGAGCGAACCGCTCACCCAGCGTCCGACCTTCACGTCTTCCACCGTGGCCGGCTTTTCACCGTTCACGATCTGTGTGGCCGAGTTGATCGTGTATTTGCTCTCCTTGGCATCTTCCTTGTCGCTGCGGACGACAGTCAATGTGCGGGAGGTAATAGCCACCACTTTGGCGTAGAGGGGATAGGTATCTCGCTTGGCCTTGGGGGCCGCCTTGGTCTCGGATGAAGTCGTTCCTTTGCCCTTCTCTGCTGAATAGGTGGTGCCTGCTGAGATGACGGTGATCAATGCAACGACGTAGGTGATGAGCTTTGATTTCATGAGTGGTCTATGAGTTTGATGACGGTCTGAAAAATTGATTCAGACGAGAACAGGCTAGGTGAAAGCGATCTATGAACACAAGATAATTTTTGTTCAATTCATTGATCTAATCATAGGTGCCATAGGTTCGAGGAGGGGAAATAGGGAAATGCTAACCTCGCCGTAACCATGCGAGCGCACTGCCGAATCAAGACCAAGAATCACTCCCGCCTACAATGAATCAGCCATCCCTATCCGGCTCCTCCCGAATCAAACGCGCTCTCAAGATCGGCTCCGTCATTGTCGCCTGCGCGGCTATAGCGACCATAGCGGCGTTCCTCCAAGCCAAGCATCAAGGTCAAAAGTCCAACAGAGCCGCACGAGTGGAAGCGGGTTTGAAGCAGAACGAGATGATGCACGGCAAGGACTGCACTTGGTCGGGTGCGCCTTCGGATTCGAAAGTGGTTCCTTAATTCAAGCCGCTTGAGCCGACGAGATAGCGAGCAGGGCTAGCACCTAGCCTTTGCCTTCAGCCACTCGATTCGCCTGTGAAGTCTGGTCTGGCGCTCCTGATTGGGTTCAGGGTAAAGAATCGGATACCATGCCGTCATCACTGCTGCGCGACCGATCATGCATTGCTCGAGGATCGCCATGTCCAGCTCACCACCGGCGTCGCGATAAGCATCCACGATGGCATCAGCCGTGGCGTGATCTTCCTCAAGGATTCGAGCATTCCAGATCACGGATGCCACATCCCATTCCACAGGACCCGCGAAGGTATCTTCCCAGTCGGTCCACAGCAAGCCACAGGTGGTGTTCATGAGGTTGCCCATGTGCGCATCACCATGCAGCGGTTGATGCGGGCAATCACTGAGCATCTCGATGGACGTCGTGAGATGATCGCGCAGCATCTGCTGGATGACCTGCGGGAAAAGGTCCCGATCCTTCAGAATGGCAAGGCTTTCGGTAAGGATCGCGAGCTTGGGCAAGCGCTCGGGGAAGTCCCGCATGATCGCGTGGCACTGCTGTAGCGTCCGTCCGATTCCATGGGGCTCTGGCTCGGCCTCGACTCGGGTGACGAACTCCCAGAAGTTCAAAGGAAAGCCCAGATGCTCGTGGGGGCCGGGTGGCAGATCGGGATGAAGCGGGATCACAGGGGCTCCGCGTGTGGTCAGATGCTGAGCGATCACGTTCTCCCGTGCGAACCACTCGGTGCCCTGCCGAGGTCCGTCGCGATCCTGGACCACACGGGCAACCAGAGTTTCGGTCAATCGCAGCACCAGCGTGCTGCTGTTTTGCAGAATGTCGCAGCGATCTGGAACGATGCCGTGAGCCATGGCGGTCTCGGTGGCGGCACGGATGGCGGAGTCAATGGAGGAAGTCATGGAGTGGAGCAGTGGCTCTCGACTGTGGGAGCGCTCATCAACGCGCAGGTGGGGGAACAGGCAGGAATTGAACCGCATCGGCGATCACTACCTTGTTAGGCTCGCTTCCGTCGTTGGACACTCGAACCCATCCAGCCCGGCCAGCTTCAAACCGAAAGATGCCCAGCGAGCGCCAGAGGTGTTCGTGCTCGGGTTCCTCCTGCTGATTGATCTTCAAGGTCGTGTCCCCATCCGCATGGTGAATCGTGACCGGCGTCTTGGTCGAGCGGCGCACATTGAAACAATGGGCCAGCCGCACCTCATACCAGCCGGCCTTGGGAAGCGTGGGAGTAAAGGTTGCCGATTTGGTTCCCTTGCCGGCCTTCATGTCGTGCAGGTATCCGAGCCCCACGTAAGGCGGTGTGTGAGTGGAATATTGCCATTCACCCACCAGCTCAGCCGACGTCTCGTCAACCACGATGCCCGGAAGAATCGCAGGATTCGCCACGATGAACCGCACCATCTCAGGACGATCCACTTCACCTGGCGGATGGATGTTTTTCAAGGCCTTGGGATGAGGCACAAGTGGCGCTTCAGCGGCGAGGAGGAGGCTGATCGCCAGTCCCCCAATCCCAGCCGAGCAGAGGATCGCGAGCATGCTTGTATGCCGAACAGACAACTGAGGGTAACGAAGTGCCTGCATGGACATCTACTTCGATGCGGCGCTGGGATTGCTGCCGTTCGCGATCACCTGCACCGGTTTGGCACCGGGCTCGGCAGCCATGCGATGGATCGTTGGCTTCTCTGTCTTGGAGTTGAAACTACCAAATAGAAACTCCCTGCCGCCAGGCAGCCAGGTGGGGCTATCGGCAAACAAGCCCTTGGGCGTCAAACGGGTGAGCTTGCCTGTCGCGATTTCAATGAGAAAGACCGCAGAAGGCGGCTCATCAGCATCCGGCCCGCCTTCGCCGCCCATCATTTGATCGAACAGGGCGGTCTTTCCATCGGGAGACACAGCAATGCGCGAAGGCATCGAGAGTCCTTCGATCAGAGATGGCTTTGGCAAGTCCTTAATCACGGCCGCGCCAGTGCCCGGCACGGTGGCCAAAAAGAATTGTTCCAGGTCGTGGCACAGCCAGTCAGTCGCATTGGGCAGCGGGCTGTAGCCAGCTGTCTGGCGCACGCCTTGATCGATGACGATCTGAAAACCTCCGCCACCAGCGTTGACGGATGCCAGCGCCCAATCGCTCTCCTTGAAATGACTGAAGAGCAGCCTGGTTCCATCCGTGCTCCACACCGGCATGAACTCATTCTTGCCAGGGATGCCCTTCACCAGACTCGATTTTCCTGTCGTCACATCGAAGATCGCGATGCGGCGGTCGCCCTGTTCGTCCGTCTGAGTGTAGGCCACCTTGGTGCCATCGGGAGAGATCGCGGGATCGTATCCTTTACCCAGTGAGCGAGGCTTTACCTTGGCATCGGCGAGATTGGCCACCATCACCTCCTCGTCGAGTTTAAACGTGAACATCTGCGCACTGAGTGCCGAAGCAGAGAGAAACAAGACGAGTGCCGAGGCGAGAGAGGATCGGAGCATGGTGGTGGGAAGGATGGACTTCATGCCGAGATTAGGAGTGCTCGATGCCTTGCGCAAACAACCCTTTGCGCCCAGCGACTCGCGTTTTGTCTCTACCCCACGATGCGCCACGTCATCTCGATCCCCAATCCGAGCGGCAAGGGCGTGACCGGTCCTGTGGGTGTCTCAAGTGTGGGAGTGCTCGAAGGTGCCCTCTCCATCTGGAATCGCTGCGTTGATGCCGGGAAGCCATAAAACGCAGGGCCATTGAGGCTCAAGAAGCGCTCGAACATTGCCCTGCCGTCCGCCGTGCTCAGATCGACGCCCGCCTCTTCAAACGCCATCGCGTAAAGCTGCGGCGCGCATCCGCCGGTGAAGCAACCAGCCGCACAGCCGCAAGCCGTCGCCTTGGTCGTGTGCGGTGCGCTGTCGGTGCCGGCGAAGAACTTGGTTTGGCCTGCGATGGTCACCGCTTGTCGCAGCGCGGCGCGATCATCTTGGAACTTCATGATCGGCAGGCAGTAGAGGTGATACTTCAGCCCCTGAATCAAATGTCCCAGTGTGTAGAGCAAGTGCTGCGGCGTGATTGTTGCGCCCACATGCTCCGGTGCATTGGCGACGAACTCCGCCGCGGTGCGCGTGGTGATGTGCTCGCATACGATGCGCAGCTTCGGATGCGCAGCGAGCAGGCGCGGCATGAGCTCGGTGTAGAAGCGTGTCTCCGCATTCTGCTGCGCGTCGATGTAGTCCGGTCCGCTCAGGGCGTGCTGCTCGCCATGAATGCACAGCACGATGCCGCATTCCTCCATCGCGCGAAACACCTCGCCGCCAATGAGATCATCCATCGGCACGCCGTGCTCCGAGTTCGTCGTGCCATGCGGCGGGTAGTATTTGCAGGCGCGCAGTAAACCCGAAGCTGCACCTTCGCGAATCATCGCCGCAGTTGTGTGCCGCGTGAGATACAAAGGCACGATGAGCTGCTCAAAGGCATCCGCACCCGCCGCGCGCAGCTCTGCCGAATAGCTCTCAATGGACCGGCCATCGTCCTGTGCTGCACCGGAGACATACGATACGGGCGGCTGTGTGTTCGGCATCGCCAGAGCACCTGCACAGCCCATGTCGAGATGCGCCTTCACATAAGCAGGCATCGCGGGGCCTTGGCGGAAGTGCGTGTGGAGGTCGAACCACTTGGGAAGATCGAGAGTCATGCTCAGGAAAGGAGCGCGGACACTCCTGTTGTATATCACATAGTGGCACCCTTTTGCAGTTATTTGCAATCCCTTGCACCATAAGGGTTTGCGGCTGATGAGGCTTTGCACGGAGCAGCAATCGGTTGCCTGATTTTGCATTTTTGCAGGCCCTCACTGTATAAAACGGCTGTATAAAATCGCTGAGATTAATTCAGGTAGCCGTGCGCTTTTAGCCATGTGGCTAAGGCCTCCGCGACAATATCCCGCTGGGTGAAGGGATCAAGTCGTCGAATCTTTCTATCCATTGAGGCTCTGAGAAGGGCCGTGCTGATCTCGGGTTCAATGCGGACATTGAGCGAAACCGCTCCTGCCATTGTGAAGGCTTGCTCGGTTGCCACCACTGGCAACGGGATGCTTGTTCGAGGCGTGTAATCTTCTTTGATTGCTGGTCTTGCCATTGGGGGTTCCTCCTTTGGTGTGATTGGTTTGGCCTTCGCCTTGGGGCACGCAGCGGGCTTCTCCCGCTTTCCACTCTCAAGGAAATTCTGTTCTTCTGGAGTCAGTGCATCATCAAGGGAGCGTCGTTTAACCACGAGTCATCTCCTTCATGAGTTGCTGCATTTCGAGCGAGGCAAGCAATGCCCCTGCCCCCATTTGCCAGACAACTTTCGCCTGCCCTGCGGCATCTGCGAAACTTTGACGCATCGAAAGTCCTGCGGTCACGTTGACGCCAAGCCTCTTGGCGGCACCTAACATTTCGCGACTGAGCCGTCCGCGCTTTTGTAGTTTATTCGGAACTAGTAGGCCGACGGGTTTTCCTTTGCGGGTCTTCTGAGCTTCGCGAAGAAGCTCTACTGCCTTTGAAGCTGCACGGAGGTCGAGAATAGACGGTCCGCATGGAAAGAATACGCGGTCAGCACGAAGCATGATGGCTCTTGTTGTTGCTGAAAGACCTGCGGGACCGTCTATGACAATGTCATTCGCATCGCCCGCCAGTTTTGCGAGCCGATGAATTATCTCCTGAGGCGAGTCAATCTGTTCAAGCGTGATTGGCAGCCCAAGCTCTTTGATCCATTGCGAAGCGGAGGACTGAGGATCTGCATCAATGAAGATGACGCTCCTCTTCTTCTTGGCTAGCCACGCAGCCAAGTGAACCGCTATTGTAGTTTTGCCGACACCGCCTTTTGAATTTGTGAGTCCGTAGATCATGTTGCCCTTTGAAGACAGCATAGTGACTCGGCAGTTGTGGTGTTAGCTTCTGGATCACTATCCGCCTGCTTGCCTGCCTCTTTTTTTCTTGAGGTGGCAAACTTGCAACACAGCTAGCTAACTAGCTTGCTAGCATTCGATTTCACTCCAATCACCGGAGGCAGACGAGCCAATCCAAAAGGCTCGTCGTCTGCCGACGGGTTTAAAGGTTTTATTCTTCTTTGTTTAAGTAAGGTTTACGGAACCGCAAAGACAGCCCCAGCATAGGTTTGAGGGGTGTCTTGGTCGCTGGTCTGACGATAAGGAGTCGTCGGCCTGTCGATACCGAGGTCGCTGACATGACGACATGTGGTCGTTGGCCTGTCGATATGGTCGCTGACACTACGATAGTGAGGGTCGCTGGCACTACGATAGCAAGAATATCACACTGAAATTCGCCCTGAAGGTCGCTGGTCTGACGATATTGTCTTTTAGTTTTAGGCGTGATATGCCCATAGAATGGGCAGGAAGATAGAGGGTGGAATCAAGGAGCATCAAGACCTGAAACGGTTCACAGCGTCGCCTGCCGATGTGACGGCTAAAGAGCAGATTGATTTGATGGCCCGCTGCTGGTTCAGCCTTACTCCAGGCCGCAGCGAGCCGATTGAGCATCAGTATGTCGATGGCAAAACAGGAGTCACCGAGACTGTGAAAATCACTGGTCATCCAGAACACGGAATTGCCACGATCTACGATCAAGATTTGCTGATTTACGCTATGTCTCAATGGGTAGAAGCCAAGCGATTGGGTTTTGAGCCTTCGCGCCGTATTCACTTCACGCCATATCAGTTTTTGACTTGGATTAATAGAGAGCCGGGAGGCGGGCAATATCAAAGGCTCAAGGACGCCCTTCAGAGGCTCAAGATGACGAGCATTCAAACCACGATTCGCTCAGAGGTCGGCAAACGAACGCGCAATCGCATTCGCCAGTTCTCTTGGATTTCAGAATGGGAGATCACCGAAGAGCAAAGCGAGGTGCGAGGCGTCGAAGTCGTGCTTGCTGAATGGCTCTTTGAGAGCATCAAGGACTTCCATGTGCTGACTCTGGACAAAAGATATTTCGAGATTCCTGGCAGCGTAGAGCGCTGGCTTTATCTATATGCCAGAAAGGCGACGGGCGGGCCTGCGGGCGTTTGGAAGGAAACCTTCAAAAGTCTCTACCAGAAATCGGCTTCACAACAGGCCTACAAGCATTATGCGAGTGCCTTGCGGAAGCTGGTCAAAAAGAACGATTTACCGGGGCTGCGCCTCGAACAAGTGAGTTCGGCGCAGGGGCGAGACATGCTGCTGATGGAACGCACCGAAAAGCGCCCAGTGGTTGAATCAAAAGAGGCTCAGGTGCAAGAGGCCCAACTGACGTTTCTGGAGCGGACGCCACTTGAGGAATCATGGGAGAACGTGCTAGAAGTGATGCGCAGACAAATCGGTGCGGATCAAGTAAAGGCGTGGCTGGAGAAGCTACATTTGATTTCCCTTGAAGGGGAAACACTGTTCTTGCGTGCTCCAAGCAAGTTCGTTGCTGAATGGGTCGAGAACAACTTCAGGCAAAAACTGACAAACGCTTGGCAAACCGTGGGACAGCCCGTTAGCTCTATTCGCTTCGAGTCAAAGGGGCCGAAACTAGTCGCCTAGAGCTCGCCGAAAATACTCAATCGCCTCATTTATCGCCGCCGTCTTTTCGTTGGCTCCAATGACTGCTTCGTTGGCATCTGGATGAATAGTCTTGATGAGTTGCCGGTAGTTCGCTTCTGCCTGCTCAAGGGAATATGGCGGCATCAGGCGCAAGACTTCAGCGAACCGAAGTTCAGCGTCGCTGGCTGCCCCTTGTGGGGCGCGTCTGGCGCGTGGCTTGCGCGTTCCTGCGACTGGCAAAGGAATTTCGGCAAAAGTCCCTCCTCCTGGCATTTTCTCCTCGGCATCTTCTATGATGTCTTCATGCTTCTTCTCCGAACGAATGCCATACCAATAATTGATGAACTCCTTCAAACACATCGCTGCGGCAACGAACAAGAGCCAAAGCGACAGGCGATGTTCGGCAAAAAAGCCGCGAAGGATTCCGGCAGAAGCGAAGATCAGGAATGGCTCAAACCAAAGGTGAAGGAGCGTTTCAAACTTTTGATTCCCTCGGAACTGGCTGAATCCTGGAAGTCTCAGAAGATGGGAGGTGCCAGAGTAGAAGTCATGTTTGCCCTTGCGGGCCAACTCACGCGAAAAAGCAACGCTAAGGTGGAGTGTGTAGAGAATTGAAGCGCCAAGACCGAAGCCCGCAATCGCCCAGTATTTGGGCCATGCCCCCTGCTCTAGCCATGCATAGACGGAGAACAAAACCTGCGCCCAGATGAAGGCGATAAAAACGCTTTTGGGACTGAGGAACGAAAAGCCAAAACGCGAGCGAAGGAACACGAGGGCTGGCATTGCAAACCAGTGAAGAACGGGGCTGAGAAGTGGAACACTCGCCTGCGCCCCTGCTGATTGAATCTGACGGTCCTTCATGTGTGCTGGTGTGACTTTAGCTAGGTCTGCTGAGAGAAGACGTGGCGGATGTAGTTCTGGGCAGCGGGTTCCCCCTTTTTGAGTGCAACCCATCGCCTGCCCCCTTGGAAGATGATGCTATCGACAAGAAACTTTGACTCAGGGCCACCAGTGCGAAGCATGGTGAACTCTTGGGGTTGAACAACGAATTCGACTACCATGCTGCCCCCTGCATTCTGGTTCATGGCTCCGCCCCTGGCCAGTGCTTCCGAGAGTCCGCCGTAGAATTGGGCTTGTCTGGTTTTGCCGATGGAATCTGCCGCCCAGTTGTTTGTGGTCGGATCGCCGTTGGCGTGGAAAATCTTGGTCTGGAGATTGCCAAGAAAGCTCTCCGCGTCGGAGCGGGAGTTTTGCCCGCCAAAAGCCGAGAAGTAGCTGGGGAGGTTCTGAGTCAGATAAACGGTGCAGGCGCGAGAACTGCGAGCGGTGCTTTGAAAGAGAGCATCGTAGGAATTGACGAAAAACTGAGATTCGTCCGCCCATAGGAAAACGGGGCGAACTGCGGCTTGGGCGTCTTCGCGCCTCATATCCGCAGAAATCCTCCGCTCCACAGCTCGCTGCCAAACGAACTTGAACAGAACCTGGGCAAACTGCCCCAGTTCGTTGAATTCCTTCACGGGGAGGTTCAAAATGATGATCTTGCCATTGAATGTGTCTTCTGGAGTGAAGTTGAGATCGGTGCAAAAGAGTTTTCTGAGCATTCCCCGCAGGAAGCAGTCAGCCATGCTGGTGAAGGTGGAAACGATGACGGACCGCGTTTCTGGGGCAAGGCTTGGGAATTCCCTCAACCAGAAGTCACGGGTGAGTTCCAAGTCGCTCTTGCGGTCGGTCTGCTCGACTTTGCTTTTGGCGACCTCTAGTAGTGCAAAACAGGCAGAGGATTCCTGCCATTCAGAGTTCAGGGCTTCATCTGGCGAACGTGGCGCGGAAGTGATGATCCGGTAGAGGGATGGAAGGTCGATGTCGTCCAGAGATAGGACCGCGAGGTCAATCGCATTCCTGAGAAGTTGTTTCAGGGTTCGTTGCCAGTAAGCATCCTGCCCTCCGCCCTGCCCCTGTTTTCGTTCGGCGGCTTCAAGGACACTGCAAAAGAGGTTCACGAGGTTTTCCGTGTGCCCTGCCCCCGTCCCTGGTCTCTTCAATTCATAGCGGAGAAAGTTGAACCGATGGGGAGAGTCTGGCCCGACAATGAGCAATTCTGTCTCACGTCCGGCTTCCTTGGCATAGCGTTTCCAAGTGAGGACTTCATCGTTCTTTGCGGTCAGCACCAGTCCGCCAAGATTGGATTCGATGAACGCCTTGGCGAGTGCTCGCCCGCTGCCTGAAGATTTGCCTGAACCAGTGGCTCCCAAAATCTGGACGCCCTCAAAGGCATCTTTCAAGCACCAGAAATTTTCAGGTCGGCTGGTGATGCCATCTGCGCTGAGTTCGAGAAGCGCCTCGTCATCGTCTGGCCAGTTCTTTTTGCCCCCTGCGTTGGAAGCCTGGAGCTGCTTGGTAATGCGGAAATCTTCCATGAGTTGTGGTGTGCAAGAACTCGGGCAGGCTAGCTTCGCAGCCGCTTGGCGGCGAGGAAAAATGACAAACCTAAGCAGTGCTTAGGAGAGATGTCTGAATGCAATATTGCTACTTTGCTAGCTTGCTAGTTTACTAGCTTCGTAACGTGCTTGCTAGACACCAAACTTGCTTGGGAGATGCCTTCCGAGCTTGCTAGTTGGCAACCTCACAAGGTGCCAAGCTCGCTCACTTGCTGGCAAGGTTGGAAGCTCTCTTGGTAGCTCGCAAGCAGGCAAGTTTTACCCACTTGACGGCTGTTGTGGATTTTTGCAGGCGACCTGTGATAGACTAGAATCATGCTCAGAGTGGTGGCGCACACGAGCGCGGCAGCGGCTCGAAACTACTACGCGGGAGGTCTCAAACGCGAAGACTACTACTCCGAGAAACAGGAAGTGGTAGGCAGGTGGCATGGCAAGGCGGCTGGCCTACTCGGCCTGTCGGGGGAGGTGGACAAGGACCAGTTTGCAGCGCTTGCTGAGAACCGGCACCCGTTCTCAGGAGCGAAGCTGACACCGCGCACCAAGGATGGTCGTCGAGTGGGTTACGACCTCAACTTTCACGCGCCAAAAAGTCTCTCAGTGCTTTATGCACTCACTCAAGACAAGGATGTTTTGAAGGCCTTTCGCTCTGCGGTTTCGGAGACGATGAGTGAGCTTGAGGAGCGGGCCGAAACCCGAGTTCGCAAGAAGGGAGCCCAAGCAAACCGAGTGACTGGGAATCTGGCCTGGGCAGAGTTCGTCCATTTCACCTCTCGTCCTGTCGGAGGAATTCCCGACCCGCATCTGCATGTTCACTGCTTCACATTCAATGCCACTTTTGATCAAGTAGAGGCCAGATGGAAAGCTGCTGAGTTCGGAGCAATTAAGCGCGAAGCGCACTATGGAGAGGCGGCATTTCATGCTCGCCTGACAACCAAGCTCAGCGAGCTTGGATATGGAATCGAAAGACGCAAGGGCGGCTGGGAAATCAAAGGGATGCCAGCCAGCGTCATTGCGAAGTTCTCAAGGCGAACGGCTCAGATCGAACGGCTGGCGGATGAGATGGGCATCACCGATGCCAAATCGAAGGATGCACTGGGCGCAGCGAGTCGGGAGGGCAAACGGCACGGGCTGTCCTTCACTGATCTGCTGGCAGCTTGGAGTGTCCGACTCACGGATGACGAGAAGGTCCAAATCTCAAAGGTTTGCTATGACAAAGGGCAGGGCGGCAGCCAGAGGGTTACAGCGGCGGAAGCTGTGGACTACGCGATTGCCAAGCTCTTTGAGCGGCAATCAGTGGTCGAGCGTGGTCATATTCTGGCGGAAGCTCTGAAATTCGGGGTGGGCCATACTGCACCTGCTGCGATCAAAGCTGAATTTGAGCGTCGGCAGTTGATTGGCCGCAAAATTGGCGATGAGCATCTTTGCACTTCTATTGACGTGCTAGCTGAGGAAGTCGGACTGCTGGCATTCGTCCGAGGGGGACGAAATGCGGCCATGCCCCTGGGTGGTCGTGGCAAGCAGGCAATCAGCGAGAAGCTGTCAGAAGAGCAGCGGGCTGCGGTTAAACATCTGCTCACCAGCCGAGATCAGGTGATGGCGGTCAGAGGCGGGGCAGGCGTGGGCAAGACAACGCTCATGAAGGAAGCGTGCGCTGCGATAGAGCGCCTAGGAATGAAAGTCTTTGCCTTTGCGCCTTCTGCGGTCGCATCCCGCGAAACCCTCCGCGAAGCGGGGTTTGCGGGTGCTGACACGGTGGCGCATCTCATGCTGAACACGAAGCTGCAAAAGCAGGTTCAAGGTCAGGTCATTTGGGTAGATGAGGCGGGATTGCTCGGGGTGCGTGATTTGTGGCACATCATGGAAATCGCAGGGCCTTCGACTCGGGTTATTCTGACGGGAGACACCGCGCAACATGCTCCGGTAGCTCGTGGGGATGCATTTCGGATACTTCAGAAACACGCAGGCTTGCGGGTGGCTGAAGTCACTGAGATTCGGCGGCAGGAAGTCGAAGACTACAAGCAGGCGATTGCAGCGATTAGCAAAGGAGACCTCCGAAGCGGGTTTCGTCGCCTGGAAAGTCTCGGTGCGTTCATCGAGATCGCAGATGAAGCGAAGCGCTATCGCGAACTCGCGGCAGACTATATCGCTTTGGGGCGGCGCGGGGAGTTTCCTTTGGTGGTATCGCCGACTCATGCGGAAAGCGCGAAAGTCACGAATGCTATTCGAGACGCTCGCCGCGAAGTCGGTCAACTCGGAACTGAGCGCCGCTTCGTCCAGTATCAGAATTTGCAGTGGGAAGTGGAAGAACGGTCGTTGCCTGAGAACTACCGAGCTGGGCTCTTGGTGCAGTTTCATCAAAACTCCAAGGGCATTACTCGCGGGGAGCTGTTCCGCGTGGTTGGGCAGGCGGCGGATGGCAGAATTGAGATCGAGAATCGGGCAGGGCAGACTCGGACTTTGCCCCTCGGGGAAGCGAAGAAGTTCCTCGTCTATGAAGAACGGGAGATTGCTCTGGCCAAGGGGGACCGCATTCGGATCACTCAAAACGGCCAAAGTGAGAACGACAAACGCCTGAACAATGGGAACACGTTCACCGTCGAGAAGTTCGGCAAGAAGGGCGAATTGGTCCTGAACAACGGTGCGGTATTGTCCCCCAATCACGGCCATTTCGCCTATGGCTACTGCCAGACTTCGCATTCTTCCCAGAGCAAGAGTGTTCGCGATGTCTTGGTGGCCCAAAGCGCGGATTCGTTTGTTGCGAGTTCACGCGAGCAGTTTTATGTCTCGTGTAGTCGTGGCAAGGAAACCATCCGTATTTACACTGACAACCGCCAAGGGCTTCAACAGGCGGTCGGCAATTCATCGACACGCATGGCAGGCGTTGAACTATTGGGACTGAACCAGAAAGACCTCGATACCTTTATGTCTAGCGAACTCGGAGCAAAACAATGGCGCGATACAGTCGCCAGCCGCCGAGGTTTGGACAAGACCAAGACTTTTGTTCAGAACGTTGTGGATCAGCGTAGGCTAGACCCCTACAAGAAGGAGGAAACGATTGACTGGCGAGGCTACATTGAAATGCGTCGCAACATGGTGAGTGCCGACGGCAAGAACAGGTCCAAGGGGCATCCCTCGGGCACAAACAAAGGCAAGAGTGGCGAGAAGGGCAAAAGCTGGCCCAAACTCAGTCAACACACAAAGCCGGTGCGCGATGAACTGGCGGCTGCACATGAGGCTAAGAAGGCGGCAACTGCTAGCAAGAGCGAAACGGCCACCAAACCGAAAGCTGTTAAACCTGAATCCCAAGGCCGCACTGCCCGCCTCGTCAACGCTTACCGTTCGGCAGCTAGTCACTTCAAGAAAGTGGCGGACAAAGTAAAGGGCAAGCAAACCAATGCTGACAAGCAGGTCAGCATGGGCGGCGCGAAGGTCAAACCGTTGCAAAAAGGAAACACCTCTCGCGCCGCTGAACACGCAGCGAAGCAAAAAGCAGCAAGTGTTAGGAAAACCGGTGAAGGGCAGGCTAAAATAGCCCGAGAAACAAAGGGCAAGCAGGCTGCGCCGCGTGCTCCAACCCCGAAAAAGTGAGGAAGCATGTCAGACAAAATTGATGAGATCTTAAAGAAACGCCAAGCGGCTGAAAAGCCTGCTGAGGCCATGCCTGATGGCGACAAGTTCTTCTCGATCTTGGTCGGCGAAGGGATGCAGGAGCATTTTCTTGAGCTGCAATTCAGCAACGGGCTGCAAACCTGCTTCAGCTACACTGATTTGATTTGGTTCAATCATGATCCTGAGAGCGGATGCATCGACCTGGCTTTCGGCGGGTTCCTTGTGACGATCAAAGGTCGTGGCCTTCAGCCTATTTTCACCGGCATCAAGCAGAAGCGCGTTGCGTGGGTAAAGGAAGCCGATTCAGAAATGCAGGATCACAAGGAC
>CAUJJC010000111.1 GCA_963204975.1 Verrucomicrobiota bacterium
GGGACAGGTGTTTGAGCTTGTCCATAGCAAGGTGGGGATCGAACCCCGATGACTGACCCGATTCGCCTCGTGCTCGGCACATCGCCTCGCGTTCAGCTTGAATCAGTCGGCGAGATGTATTGCGAGGAGCGTGCCAAGTCTCATCAGCGCCTCCTGCCAAAACGCCCCAATCATTGATGGCTCTAGGGAAAGAAAATTTATCAACTGTGTTTTTCTGGCCTTGCTTTGCTAGAAACATAGCCTCCGCATTTATCATTTGAAATAATGTTTTATTATATCGTCGGCCACTTTTAATAACTCAGAATACCGAGGTAAACGCGGCTGGAGCCAAGCTTGACGTAATAACTTCTGTAATTACACTTTACTTATGATGCTCGAACTCAAACTTCGCAAAATCGGCAATTCCCTCGGCATCGTGCTCCCCAAAGAAGCGCTCGCGCATCTGAAGGTGGAAGAGGGAGATACGCTCACGCTGACTGAAGGAACGGAGAACAGTGTCCGCCTAACTCCCAATAGCGAGGGCTTTGACCGGCAGATGGCAGTAGTTCAGGACTTGATGAAGCGTTATCGGAATACGCTGAGGGAGCTGGCCAAATGAAAGAGCCAGAATGGGTGTTGCGCGAGGTCGTGCTGGCTTTGCATGAGATGTCCTTGGCCGAGCACGGTGGCTCCGCGGGTCTTCGTGATGAAGGGCTGCTCGACTCAGCCTTGGGCAAGCCTTTGAACCAGTTCGCGTATGGTTCGTCCAGTGTGTTCGATTTGGCGGCAAGTTACGCCTGTGGACTGGCGAAGAATCACCCGTTCATCGACGGCAACAAGCGCGTGGCTTTTGTGGTGGCGATCACGTTCCTGGAACTGAATGGTTTCGAGTTCGCCGCCTCGGAAGCCGACGCTGCATTACGCACGCTAGCACTCGCAGCGGGTGAGATGACGGAGACGTCTTACGCCGCATGGCTCGAGACCAACTCAAAGAAGCGTCGTCGGAAGTAGCGTGACTCATGGCGCGATCACAGAACATCGTTCTCGGGTTCCTGGGCTCTTCATTGGATGGAGGCTCCACGGAAGCTCGATGGAGTCGCTGGCGGCCAACGGTGGGGTTGTGTCAGCAGAAGGACTTTCCGGTCGCGCGCTTGGAGCTGCTGGTGGACCCGCGTTGGAACGCGCTAGCCGAGCGCGTGGTGAAGGACATCGCCGAGGTGTCGCCAAAAACGAAGGTGGTATGCCATGAGATGAGCTTCCGCGATCCGTGGGACTTCCAGGAGATGTATTCGAAGCTCTATGACTTCGTGTCGGCGTATAAGTTCGATGTCGAAAAGGCGGACTACTTCGTGCACCTGAGCACGGGCACGCATGTGGCGCAGATTTGTTGGTTTCTGCTGACTGAGGCGAACTATGCGCCAGCGCGGCTGGTGCAGACGGCACCGCGTGGCGAACCTGACGGCAAGGGCTCGGCGGCGGGGCGGCACACGATCATTGACCTCGATCTCTCAAAGTATGACCGACTGGCAACGCGCTTCGCCAAAGAGCAGGAGCAAACGCTCGACTTCTTGAAGAGCGGGATGGCGACGAAGAACAAGCGCTTCAACCAACTCGTGGAGCAAATCGAACTGGTGGCGCTGCGCTCGAAGGCCCCGATCCTCATCACCGGGCCAACGGGGGCTGGCAAGTCGCTGCTCGCCAGCCGCATCTATGATCTGCGCAAGCAACGCGCAGGTTTGAGCGGGCGCTTCGTGGAAGTGAATTGTGCGACCTTGCGTGGCGATCAGGCGATGAGCGCGTTGTTTGGTCACAAGCGCGGGGCCTTCACGGGGGCACAGTCGGATCGTGCGGGCTTGTTGAAGGAAGCCGATGGCGGGCTGGTGTTTCTAGATGAGATCGGTGAACTCGGGCTCGACGAACAAGCAATGCTGCTGCGTGCGCTCGAAGAGAAGACCTTCCTACCGCTTGGCTCGGACAAGCCGGTGAAGAGTGACTTCCAGCTCATCGCGGGCACCAACCGCGATCTGCGTGCGAGCGTGTCGGAAAAGCGATTCCGCGAGGACCTCCTGGCTCGCATCAATCTGTGGACCTTCACGCTACCAGGGCTCGCGGAGCGGCGTGAAGACATCGCGGTGAATGTGGACTTCGAGTTGAAGCGCTTCGCCAAGGCGCATCGTCGCGAGGTGCGCTTCAACAAAGAGGCACTCGACCTCTTCCTCAAGTTTGCCCGCAGCCCCGAGGCACAATGGAGCGCGAATTTTCGTGACCTGAACGCAGCAGTGACACGCATGGCCACCCTCGCGCCGAAAGGTCGCATCACGGAGGCTTGTGTAGAGGCCGAGATCGAGCGACTCAAGGAAGGCTGGCATCGCCCGGGCGAGACGGGCGGCGTTCAAGCGCCGCTCCTGGACGAGGTCCTCACTCCGAAGCAACGGACGAGCCTCGATCCCTTTGATGCCGTGCAGTTGAACTATGTGCTCGGCATTTGCCGAGAGAGCACCACACTCTCGGATGCAGGACGAAAACTCTTTGCGGTGTCGCGCGCGAAGAAGGCGAAGACCAACGACGCGGACCGGCTGAAGAAGTATCTCGCGCGATTCGATTTGGACTGGGCCAAGGTGCGGTCCCGATGATCAATCTGCCTGTGCGGGCTGATCGCCAAGGGCGGCATCGAGCTTGCGACTGACATCGCTGATCGATCCGGTTCGACGCGCGATGACAGCATAGACCATGGGCACGAGGAAAAGCGTGACGATGGTGGCGAGCGAAACACCGAACACAATCACGGTGCCAACCACCTTGCGCGTCTCGAAACCAGCTCCATGACCTAGCATCAAGGGCAGAGCACCCATGACGGTTGCCAGTGCGGTCATGATGATGGGGCGCAGACGCTGCTCGCTCGCCTGCAGGATGGCGTCACGGAAGTTCATTCCTTCATCGCGAAGCTGATTGATGAACTCGACAATCAGGATGCCGTTCTTGGCCGCGAGACCAATGAGCATGATGAGCCCGATTTGGCTGTAAATGCTCTGGTTCAGACCCATGACTTGAAGGCCCAGCAATGCGCCGGCGACGGCCACAGGCACGGTGAGCATGATGGTGAAGGGATGCACGAAGCTCTCGAACTGTGCGGCGAGAACGAGGAAGGCGATGAGCATCGCGAGGGCGAAGATGAGACCGATGCTGCCGCTGGCTTCCTTGAGCTTCAGAGCGTTGCCTTTGTAGCCGACGACCGCGCTGCTGGGCAGGTTTTCGCGGATGAGAGTCTCCATGTAATCGAGAGCTTCACCCAGGCTGTAGCCCGTGGCGAGTTCAGCATCGAAGGTGATGCTTCTCATCCGGTTGTAGCGGTTGAGCGTGCCGCTGTCAGCGAACTCATCCATCGTCACCAGATTGGCGAGCGGGATGAGCTGCTGCGTCCGGTCGCTGCGCACAAAGATGTTGTTGAGGTCCATGGGGCTGCGCTTGTCGGCATAGCTGCCCTCGAGGACCACGTCGTATTCTTCGCCTTGATGAATGAAGGTGGTGGCGCGGCGTCCTCCGAGCAGCGTCTCCAAGGTGCGTCCGATGTTCGCCGATGACACACCGAGGTCGGCGGCTCGTGCTTGATTGATGCTGATGCGGAGTTGCGGTTTGGTGTCTCGATAATCGCAGTCGAAGCCCACGAGCTTGGGATTCTCGCGTGCCTTTGCCATGATAATGTCGCGCCACTCGGCCAGCTCTTCAAAGGTGGGTCCGCTGAGCACGACTTCCATCGGCTTGTTCAGACCACGCATCATGCCCTGGCGCATGACCACGGAGATCTTGGCGTCTGGAAGGTCGGCGGTTCGCTTGCGAACGTCGTCCATGATGGCAAAACCATCGCGGCGCGTGCCAAACGGCGTCAGCGTGAGCACGGACACGGACTCATTGAAGTCTGCCGAGGTGCCAAACGAACGCGGTGCGCGTGCATTCACGCGCGTGGCTTCCTTGCTTCCTTCGACCAGATACATCAGGCGCTCCGTGACGGTGTCGAGCGTGGCAAGTGTGTTGGCATACGTGGTGCCAGGAGGACTGGTGGCGGTGACGAAGAATGAGCCGCGATCCTCGCGAGGCGTGAACTCCTCGGGAATCTTTTTCATCAACAGCCAGCACATGCCGATCAAGCCGATGACCACGGGGATGGCGGTCGCGGGGAAGTGAAGCAGCAGAGCCAGGACCTTGCGATAGCCGCGCTGGAAGAAATGAAAGCTCCGCTCCAGCAGGCGGCTGATGAATCCATCACCGCTTTTGTCGCGGAGCACTTTGGACGCCAGCATGGGTGACAAGGTGAGCGCTACAAAGCCGGACCATCCGACCGAGATCGCGAGAGTGACGCTGAACTCGGCAAACAAACGTCCGGTGTCGCCGGGCATGAACGTCACGGGCACAAACACGGCCAGCAGCACCAGCGTGGTGGCGATGACGGCGAAGCCCACCTGACGAGTGCCGAGGTAGGCAGCCACGATGGGCTTCTCACCTTCTTCGATGCGTCGATGGATGTTCTCGAGCACCACGATGGCATCATCCACCACCAGACCAATCGCGAGCACGAAGGCGAGCAGGGTGAGGGTGTTCATCGAGTAGTCGAGCGCGTAGAGCACGATGCAGGTGGCGAGCACGCTCACGGGCACCGCCACGGTGGGCACGATCACGGCACGGAAGCTGCCGAGGAAGAGGAAGATGATCGCGATCACCAGCACAATGGCGATCACGAGGGTGCGATACACTTCATTGACGGATTCTTCGATGAACTGACTGATGTCGTAGCTGTTCTCCAGCTTGAGATCGGGAGGCAGTGTCTTGCGAATCTTCTCTGCCTCAGCACGCACGGCCTTGGCCACATCGAGCGGGTTGGCTCGCGACTGACGAATCATGCCGAGCGAGACCATGCGCTTGCGATTGCCCTTGAACGACGTGCGGGCCTCCTCGGCTCCGAGTTCCACCTTGGCCACCTCGCCGAGGCGCACTTGATAGCCGTTCTCGCCGCGTGCGATGACAAGCTTCTCGAAGTCCTCTGTGGTGCGATACAGTCGATTGATGCGCACAGTGAACTGCCGATCCAGCGACTGCACGGTGCCAGCGGGCGGATCGACGTTCTCACGACGCAGCGCCTCCTCCACATCCAAAGAAGTGAGCCCTCGAGCGGCCAGCGACTCGCGATCCAGCCAGACGCGCAAGGCGTAGCGCGTGCCACCATTGATGCGAACGCGAGCGATGCCTGGGAGTCGTGAGAAGCGGTCCACGAGGTAGCGCTCCGCGTAGTCCGTCAGCTCGGGAATGCTACGTGGTTCAGCGCCTTCGCTGGTCGCCAGATTCAGATACATCAGCACCTCGGCACTGAGTTCGGTCTTGCCCACGTTGGGTGGTTCCACCTCTTCCGGCAAGGTGGGCAGCACGGGGCTGATCGCTTCACGAATGTCGTTCGCTGCCGAGTCGAGACTGCGCCCGAGATTGAACTCCACTGTGATCTCGGACTTCCCATCCACACTGACGGACGAAATGTTCTTGATGGCTTCGACTTGCGAGATGCGATCCTCCAGCCGCTGCGTGATGCGCCGCTCGACCACGCCTGCGGAGGCCCCACGATAATAGGTTTCCACCGTGACGATGGGTGGATCGATGTCTGGATACTCGCGCACGGTGAGACGCGTGTAAGCCACGGTGCCGAAGGCGATGAGGATGAGGTTCAGCACCAAGGCCATCACCGGACGGCGAACGGATGTGTCAGAGATCCACATGCGTTATTTGGCTGCTGGCGTTTGTTCGGGATTGAAGGGCTCGGCGAGCTTCTGGAGTTCGCCCGCCACCTTCACCGGTGCCCCGTTTTGCAGACCCACAAGGCCATCGGCGATGATGATCTGGCCTTCGCTCAGACCGCTCTCGATCTCGACGTAGCCTGGCTTGCGCCGCCCGGTCTTGACCTCGATGCGCTTCGCCTTGTCCGCTTCGATGGCAAAGACGTAGGCCTTTGGCCCCACGGGCACGAGCGCTCGCTCGGGAATGGATAGCGAAAGTCGCGGCTCCATGGCCAGCTGCACCATGACCAACATGCCGGGCTTCAGCGCGCTGTCGGCATTGGGCACTTCGGCGCGCGCGGCGACCGAGCGGGTAATAGGATCAATACGGGAGTCGAGCTGAGCGAGCTTGCCCTTGAACTTCTGATCGCGCGCAGCTTCGGCGAAGGCCGTAATTTCGGTGCCCTTCTTCAAGAGCATGAGTGCGGTCTCGGGCACACTGAAGTCGATCTTCACCACGTCGATCTTGTCCAGGGTGGTGATCACGGTCGTGGGGGACACGAGGGCTCCCACGCTGATGCGGCGGAGGCCGAGCACACCATCGAATGGTGCCACGATGCGACGATCCGCGAGTTTGGCCTCGGCTTCACGAATCTTCTGACGCGCCACCTCGGCCATGGTCTGGCGTTCCTGCAGCCGGGCCTCAGGGGCAGCGCCTTCTTTCACCAAGCCCTGCAATCGCAGGACTTCCCGCTCCTCCTCGGCCAGAGCTGACTTCGCAGATGACAGCATCGCCTGCTCCTCGCCATCGCTCAGCGTGGCCAGCACATCGCCTTTCTTCACCCGTTGCCCGTCATCAAAGTGCAAGGTGGTGACGGTCTCGGTGACATTCGGGCTGATCGCGGCGCTCTCGTCGGCAAGCACGGTGCCGATGGCCTCCAGATCGGTGATGTAGTTGTCCTTCTTCACCTTGGTGGTGATCACGTTCGCGATACCTTTCACCGCAGCGGCTTTGGCCGGAGGTGGAGCACTCTGCTGTTTCCAAAACCACCAGCCACCTGCCGCCACGATGGCGGTCGCCACCACGAAAACGATGAAACGGGTCAGGACAGAGGGCTGGGTATCGGACATTGGGGGGCGAAGAATTACGCAGCGTTCATGCGCGTGCTAGCAGGGACGTATCATATTCGTCTTAGCGAGCCTTGTGCAGCATGAACCCTTTCCCAACGTCGAATCAAACTCTCTCTCGACAGCCGCACGAATGCCGTTAAACTCCGCCCGCTTCATGCAAGGACCACTGACATCGCTTCTTCTGCGACTTCGACTCGGGCTGGCCGCCCGCTAGTCACACCTTGCCATGTTCCGGCCACGACGCCGGACGACCGAATGAAAGCCCGCGCAGGAATTTGATCCTGCAAAAACTGTCAAACCCGCTAAACCTGTCCCATTCCATGTCCTTCGATCCGTCCAAGAAATACCGCCCCTTCGCGCCGATCCATTTGCCGAACCGTCAATGGCCCACGCGTCAACTCACGCAGCCGCCCATGTGGTGCAGCGTCGATCTACGCGATGGCAATCAGGCGCTCGCCGTGCCAATGAATGTGGCGCAGAAGCTCGACATGTTCAGCGCGCTGGTGGAGTGCGGGTTCAAGGAAATCGAAGTCGGCTTCCCCTCAGCGTCGAATACCGAGTTCAACTTCAACCGCCGCCTGATCGAGGACAAACGCATCCCCGACGACGTCACCATTCAATGCTTGGTCCAGGCGCGCGAAGATCTCATCGAGAAGACCGTGCAGTCCTTGATCGGCGCGAAGAGCGTGGTCATCCACATGTATAACTCCACGTCACCTGCGCAGCGGAAGCATGTGTTTGGCAAGACGAAGGAAGAGATCCTGCAAATCGCCGTGCGCGGTGCACAGATGATCAAGGACCGCGTGCATCGCCTCGAAGAAGGCGGCACGCGCGTGACGCTGCAATACTCGCCCGAGAGCTTCTCCGCGACGGAGGTCGAGTTCGCCAAAGAGATCAGCGAGGCCGTAATGGATGTCTGGCAACCCACGCCCGAGCACAAGATGATCCTCAACCTGCCCGACACCGTCGAGGTCGCCGGACCGAATGTGTATGCCGATCAAATCGAGTGGATCTGCACGCATATCAAGAACCGCGAGTCGCTCATCATCAGCCTGCACACGCACAACGACCGTGGCACCGGCACCGCCGCGACGGAACTGGGCTTGCTTGCTGGCGCGGATCGCGTCGAAGGCACGCTCTTCGGCAACGGCGAGCGCACCGGAAATCTGGACATCGTGCAGGTCGCGATGAACCTCTACATGCACGGCATTGATCCGAAGCTGGACTTCAGCGACATGAACAAGCTCATCGCCATGTATGAGCGCTGCACCGGCATGACCGTCCCACCACGCCAGCCGTATGCGGGCGAACTGGTCTTCACTGCCTTCAGCGGCAGCCATCAGGATGCGATCAAGAAAGGTTTGAACCTTTGGTCATTGGTCAATGGCGAAGAAGACTCGACCAATCACTTGAGCGGTGCAGTCCCAAAACTCTTAGCGGCGAACAGTTGGGAAGATAAAGACAGATGGCTGCTCGCTGAAGTCTTAACTGCGGTTTTGGATGAACCGATTGCCCGCACACAGCGGGTCAAGATTAGCATCGTGCTCAATTCCCTTGCTGAAGATGAGTTCACTTCGCTTCACCAGAACAACGCAGATGACATTCTTCTGTTCCTGCAAAGTGAGCTTCAAGGGGCATGGGACGTGCCGTATCTGACCATCGACCCGCACGACATCGGTCGCGAGTATCGCGAGGTCATCCGAGTAAACAGCCAGTCCGGCAAAGGCGGCGTCGCTTACTTGCTCGAAAGCGAGTTCGGCATCGAGCTGCCGAAGGACCTGCAACGCGAGTTCGGCCCCATCGCGAACGACTTGGTGGATGCCCTCGGTCGCGAGGTCACGGCCGCCGAGTTGAGGGACATGTTCTGGAAGGAATACATCGAGCGGGAGACCCCGTTCTCCTT
This sequence comes from Verrucomicrobiota bacterium, assembly GCA_963204975.1. Classification (GTDB taxonomy): domain Bacteria; phylum Verrucomicrobiota; class Verrucomicrobiia; order Verrucomicrobiales; family Verrucomicrobiaceae; genus JAEUHN01. The sequence continues at coordinate 8,770 of CAUJJC010000111.1, forward strand.
GCATCACTTCCATGCCGACGGCGTGGACGGCGTCTTCAAATGCCGCTGCTCCCTCGTGAAAAACGGCAAAGAGATCGCCGTCAACGGCACCGGCAACGGCCCCATCGCCGCCTTTGCGAATGCGCTCATCACCGATGCTGGCGCGGCACCCTTCGAAGTCGCCACCTACCGCGAGCAAAGCCTCAGCTCAGGGACCGGTGCGAGCGCCCTCGCCTTCATCCAGATCAAAACCGCCAACGGCAAAACCGTCTGGGGCGCAGGCACGGACACGAACATCGAACTCGCATCGATCAAAGCGGTGCTCAGCGCGGTGAATAGAGCGGCTTGAGGCAAATACCTCTCGGTAAACATTATGTTTGAAAAACATAATGTTTGCCGCGATGCATGATCGCGGATAAACTCTCGCTGTCATGCTCCTCGACTTCGTCAACCGCATCAAAGAGCAGCAGGAGCTGGAAGCCTCGGCCCGGAAGGGTGGACTGCTGGTTGTGTTTGGGCGTCGGCGCGTGGGGAAGACGCGGTTGTTGGCGCATTGGCTGCGGTCGCGGGACGGGATGTATAGCCAGGCGCTTGAGGGTCCGATGGACATGCAGATTCATCAGGTATTCTCGGACATCAGGCCGCAGCTCAGCACGCAGATCGTGCCGAAGTCTTGGCCTGAGTTCCTGGAGGTGCTGACGATGCAGAAGAAGCCGTGGTCGCTGTGCATCGACGAGTTCCCTTACCTCACCGCCGTGGAGCCGTCGCTGCCGAGCATGTTGCAGAAGTGGCTGGATCACTCGTTGCCGCGTGGCTGCCAGCTCATTCTGGCGGGATCGAGCACGCGGATGATGAACGACTTGTTTCTGAATCGCAGCGCGCCGCTCTATGGCCGGGCGCACAAGCTGCTGCATGTGAAGCCGATGGATTATGCAGCGTTCTGCGATGCGTGCGCGCTGAAGCCGGCGGACATGGCGTCGTTTGAGAAGTTCTCGCTTGTGGGCGGCATTCCGAAGTATTGGGAGTTCGTCGAGAAGGGCCAGGACGTGGTCGCACTC
>CAUJJC010000112.1 GCA_963204975.1 Verrucomicrobiota bacterium
ATGGCGGCCTCGATGTGAGGATTCACCTTGTGAGATATGGATTCACCCGCGACTCGGATGGCGTTCATGATGGCGAGCGGGCTGCTGGAGCCGTGGGCAATGATGAGCACGCCCTTGATGCCGAGCAAAGGACTGCCGCCATAGGTGTCGTAGCTGCCCTTGTCCTTCACCTTGCGCAGGTAGGGGCGGACGATGGCTCCGCCGAGACCTTTCCAGGCCTTGACCAGAGCCGAGCCTGCACCCATCTCGGCCTTCACCCACTTAAAGACCACCTTGGCTGTGGCTTCGGCAGTTTTCAGGACCACGTTGCCGGTGAAGCCATCGCAAACGATCACATCCAGCGGGGTCTCGAAGATGTCGTGGCCTTCCACATTGCCGCGAAAGTGAATCGGAGCCTCGCGCAGGAGCACGGCGGATTCGCGGGCGAGTTCGTGGCCCTTGCCTTCCTCCTCGCCGATGTTCATGAGGCCCACGATCGGGCGCTCACGACCATGCACATGCCGGGTGTAAACGGAGCCCATGATCGCATACTGCACGAGGTGGTTCGGCTTCGCGTCGGGATTGGCTCCGGCATCAATGAGGTAGCAGGTGCCGTGCTCGTTCGGCATCGGACTGGCGATACCTGGGAAATCAACACCCGGAAGGCGTCCGATGATCAGTGTGCCAGCAGTGACCGCTGCGCCTGTGTGCCCGGCGCTGACGACGGCCTGGCACTCGTGGTCTTTCACAAGGCGGGCTGCGACCGACATCGAGGAGTCCTTCTTCCCGCGCACGACGGCCAGACCATTGTCCGCCATATCGACGACCTGGGTGGAGGCGACGAGTTCGATCTTCGGGCTGGAGACGCCCTGGCGCTCTAGTTCCGCCTCCACAATGCCCGGCGTGCCGACGAGATAGAGTTTCTCCAGATCAGGCAGGGCTTCGAGCGCGAGCTTTACGCCAGCGACGTTGTTTTGCGGGGCATGGTCGCCGCCCATCACGTCGATAGCGATCTTCATGGGAGGCGGGCGAGGGCAAAGAGTGAAAGATGTGTCACAGCGGGCGGGAACGGGAAGCGGGAGTAAAGGCGCAGAGGCGGGAGCTTCAAGCCGCAAATTGCAGCCCCCTCGCAGGGCAGGGTTCACTCGATCACCACGCCAGTGGCGATCAAATCCAAAGCCGACTCCGCCGCACCGACCGTCCGGGCATGAACCCGGAGCAACACATCGCCCGCAGCCACCTCGGTGCCCGTCTTCGCAATTTGGTCGCATCCGACAGCGAAATCGACCGGGTCGCTCGCCTTCGCGCGCCCGGCTCCCAGCTCCAGCACCGCACGTCCGACGGTGCCTGCATCCATCCGAGTGAGCAGCCCGCTGCGGTCCGCACAGAACTCACGAATCACGGGCGCGCGATGCACCTGAGTGATGCGCTCCAGCTTGGACGAATCGCCGCTCTGTGCCTCCACCATCTCGCAAAACTTCCGCCATGCGCGCCCATCGTGCAGCCAGCCAGCCAGCTCTTCGCGGGAGGAAATCGAGACCGCTACGCACAGGTCCAGCACCGTGGCTTCCAGATCGGACGGGCCACGACCTTGCAGGCATTCGACCGCCTCGGCCACCTCCAGGGCATTCCCCGCCGCGCAGCCGGTCGGCTCGTCCATCGCATTGAGACAAACCGAAGAGCGCACGCCCAGGAGATTGCCCACCGAGACCATCGACTTCGCCAGCGCCTCCGCCTGCTCACGCGATTTCATGAACGCGCCGCTGCCATACTTCACATCGAGCACGAGGCGATTGAGCCCCTCGGCCAACTTTTTGCACATGATGCTCGCCGTGATCAGCGGGATGCTCGGCACCGTGCCCGTCACATCGCGCAGCGCATAAAGCTTCTTGTCCGCCGGGCAGAGGTTCGGCGTCTGCCCCACCATCACGCAGCCCACCTTGCTCACGATGCGATGGATCTCCGCCTCCGTGAGTTGCGTGCTGAACCCAGGAATGGACTCCAACTTGTCCAAGGTCCCGCCCGTGATCCCCAGACCGCGTCCGCTGATCATCGGCACCCAGAGACCATCGCACGCGAGCAGCGGTGCGAGGATGAGGGACGTCTTGTCGCCAATGCCACCCGTGCTGTGCTTGTCCACGCGCATCGGCGCATCGGTCGGCCATTGCAAGGTGGAGCCGCTGTGCAGCATCGCATCCGTCAAAGCGGTCGTCTCTTCCGCGTCCATGCCGCGAAAATAGATCGCCATCGCCAGCGCACTGATTTGATACTCAGGAATCTCACCCGCTGTGAAGCCCGCGATGATGGTGCGAATCTCGTCATTCGACAGCCGTCCGCCTTCGCGTTTGCGCTCGATCAGGGAGGGAAGATGCATGGCCAGAGCGTGAAGCCTGCACGCTCCAAATTCAAAACAAAATCTCTGCCGCTGCGACCAGGGCTTATGCACTCAAAGACGGGTCGAAAGTGCAAGCGATCTGCCTCTTGAACACGAATGAAGAAGAATGAAAACGAATGACCGCAAATGTGGCGAGGGGCTCTATTCGTGGTCATTCGCGGATCATTCGGTTTGGATTCGCGTTCGAAATAGCCATCGGCGAGACTGCCGCACTCTCTTGGAGACGTCACTTCGCCCACACCTTCGCCTTCGGATCACCACCGGCCTCGAACCAGGCTAGCAGGTCGAGGATCTGATCGGACTTCAACACATTGAGCAAACCGGCAGGCATCGGTGACACCTCGGACAGCACGCGCGTCTTGATCTGTGCCTTCGCGATTTCCACCACCTCCGGCGCTAGCGGGTTCGGCTTCAAGGCCACGCGTTCATCGTCCTCGTGATCCAGCGCTCCGCTCACCACCGAACCATCGACTCGCGTGACCGTGGTGATCTTGAACTTCTCATCAATGAAGACCGAGGGCTCCAGGATGTGCATCAAGAGATCCTTGCGTCCAAACCGCGCCGACACCTGCATCAGGTCCGGTCCCACGATGCCTGCCGGGATCGTGGGATCATTGCTCACACGATGGCAGAACACACACTGCGCCATCGTCAGCGCAGCCTTTGCGCTCTCGAACGAGCGCCCACTGCCCGCCTTGTCGAGCATCGGCACCAGGTCCGCCAGCTTCCATTGCTTGTAGCTGTGAGCTGGCATCGCGTGCGTGGATAGAGCCACTGGCTGCGGCGGCGCAATGAGGCTGGCGAGTTCCTTCGCTTCCTCCGGCTTCAATGCCGTAGCGAGTTCCGCCCGCGTATCCGCAATCGCTTTGAAGTAGCTGCTTGCGCCATTCATCTTCTCTGCCCGATTCAACGCCTCGAACACGATGCGCCGCTGATCGAGTGTCCAGCCGTCCTTGAGATAACGCAGATGCATCGGGTAAAAGAGGAGGTCCTCGCTGCGGGTCGCCGTCTTCAGCAAGGTGGTGGACCGAGCGATGATCGTCGGGGATCGGAAGTGGATGAGCAGCTTGGTCAGTTCCCACGTTTCGGGCGAGGGCTTGCCGGTCCATCGGGCCTCCAGCCATGTTTCGATGCCCTTGGGTGGCGTGGCACCGCGAGCGAGGCCGACTGCCAGCACACGCAGCACTGCCAAGCGCTGGGCCTCCGGTGCGGAGGGCCAGTCAAAGGTGATGGCCAGATCCATCGCTGCATCACGAAGCACCTTGTCTTCCGAACGAACGGCTGCCAGCCAACGCGTGATCGCTGTCCATCCCGATGAAGACTCACGCAATTGGTCGATGGTGGGTTTCATGCTCATCGTCGCTGCATGACGCGCGAAAGCATCATCGCTGGCCTCATCGCCGACGATGGGTGAGGCCACCGCAAGAGTCGGCGACTTTACCTCATCGGCCTGATCCGACGTGACACGATACAACCCACTTTGCGTCCCGCGTCCGCCAGTGATGAACCACATCGCACCATCGGGACCGATGCAGCCGTCGGTGACGTTGAGTGGACGACCGCTCACAAACGTCTCCTGCTCACCACTGTAGCTCGCGCCCTTCGGCTTGAGATGCACGGCGATGATGCGGCCATAGGACCAGTCGAAGATGAAGAGCGCGTCCTGATACTTCTCCGGGAACTTCGCGCCGTAGCCGAAGAAGATCGCGGTGGGCGAGGACAGGCCGATATCCACTACACTCGGCAACGTGTCGATGTAGTAACTCGGATAGCGCCCTGTGCCGCGACGCCAGCCGAAGTCGGCACCCGGCACCACATGCAGCACGCGCGTGGGCATATACCAGGGCGCGCCCACATCGCGTTCCATGTCGGCATCAAAGGTGAAGAGATCGCCTTCGCGATTGAACGCGATGTCGAGCGGATTGCGCAGACCACCGGCCATCAATTGCACCTCGCTGCCGTCCGGTTTCACCCGCAGCACATGACCAGCGGGCAGCTCCACATTGCCATCGAACATGCTGCCATCCCACGGGTTCGGCAGGAGTTGATCGTTCGCGTAGTGCTTGAGCGGAGACCTCTCGGAGACGTTCGTGGGTAGCAGCACGTTGTTGCCATGCGCCACATAAACCCAGCCATCGGGGCCGAGCTTGAGGTGATTGCGACCATGCCCCACGCCGCCCTCGCTGTGCATGATCTCACGCACGTCCTCGAACTTATCGTCGCCGTCCTTGTCCTCCAGTCGGTAAAGTCCCTTGCTGTTGTTCGCATTGGCGAAGAGCACGCCGTCCACAAACAAAAGCCCGCGACACTCCAGCAGCTTGTCATCAATCACTTCCGCCGACTGTTTGCGATGGTCGAAGCGCAGGATGCCACGCTTCTCGCGACCAAGCAGGATGCGCCCCTGCGGATCGAAGGTCATCGAGACCCATGAGTCCTCGCCCGGTTGCGATGAGCGCACGAGTTCAGCCTTGAAGCCTAGCAGCAGGGTGAAGGTCGCCGGGTCAGTTGCCACGCTCTGCGCGCCCGGCTTTGCGAGTTGCCAGGAGTTGTAGGCATCGAAGGTCTTCTTGAAGTCGAAGGGACTCGCGTTGGCGTCGATGGCCTCGGTTTGGATCACACCGCTCGGGCTCGTCCATGAGGCATCCGTTTTGATCCATGTCTTGTTCGCCAGATCGCCGTTAAGTTCCAGCAAGGCCGCAACGCGACCAACCCTGGCCTGCAATCGCAAGACGTTGCTGCCGCTGCGAATGAACTTCGTCACGTCGATGCTCGTCGCCTGCTCGGTGCCCGCGATTGCGCCCACCGGTTGATCATTGATCACCACGTCCATCGCACCTGCGCCGAGCAAGATCGCCTTCAAGAGCTTGCCCTCGTGCGTGAACGAACGCTCCACCGCCGATGCGCCGCTCAGCCACATCGGCATCGGCGGTTGATTGGCCAGTTGAGCGAGCGCTGAAGTCGCAGTTGTGAGCAGGAGGACGAGCCAGAGTTTCATCATGAACACCTTACTGCGCCGCGAGGAAGAAACTTGCCACCCACGAAAGGAACCTCAGCGCTCCACGTTCTCGCCCTCCATGATCAAGCACCTGCTCGCTCTCACTCTCGCCCTGACCAGCCTCATCGCTCACGCGGAAGCGAAGAAGCCTAACATCCTTTTCATCATCTTCGATGACTGGAACGGCAGCACGCACGCTGGGGCTTATGGTTGCGACTGGATCAAGACGCCGAACTTCGACCGCGTGGCAAAGGAGGGCGTGCTCTTCAAGAGCGCGTTCACTTCCAATCCTAAGTGCAGCCCTTGCCGTGCGAGCATTCTGACGGGCCGCAACACCTGGCAGCTCAAGGAGTCCGTGTCGCACGGTGGTTTCTTCCCGGCAGGTTTCGAGACGTATCCCGACCTCCTGGAGCAAGGTGGTTACACCATTGGCCTCACTGGCAAAGGCTGGGGTCCAGGTGACTTCAAAACACTGGCCAAGCGCACCCGCAATCCTGCCGGGCCGAGCTTTGATGAGGCTAAGCAAACACCCATCGCCAAGGGCATGGGCAGCAACGACTATCCCGCGAACTTCGAGGCCTTTCTCAAGCAACGCGATACCGCCAAGCCCTTCTGTTTCTGGATGGGTTTTCAGGAGCCGCACCGCCCTTACGAACTCGGGGCTGGTGCCAGATTGGGGAAGAAGATCGAGGACGTGAAGGTGCCAGCCTACCTGCCGGATACCGAGATCGTGCGCACCGACCTGCTCGATTACTCCGTGGAGGTGGAGTGGGGCGATGCACAGATTGGTCGTGCGCTGAAGGCACTCGATGACGCCGGGCTCGCTCAGGACACGCTGGTGGTGGTGACGTCCGATCATGGGATGCCATTTCCCTTTGTGAAAGGCCAGATTCACGAGGATGCCTTTCACCTGCCGCTGGCCATGCGCTGGCCTGCGGCGATCAAGCCGGGGCGCGTAGTCGAGGACTTCGTGAACATGCGCGATCTGGCTCCGACCTACATGGAACTCGCGGGCCTCAAGCCGCATCCGCAGATGACGGGCAAAAGCCTGGCGAACATTCTCAAGTCGGACAAATCCGGCTGGATCGAAAACCGCGATGTGATGCTCGCTGGCAAGGAACGTCATGACATCGGGCGAGCGCATGACTGGGGCTATCCGGTGCGCGCGATTCGCACCAAGGACTTCCTCTACGTTCACAACTTCATGCCCGACCGCTGGCCTGCCGGCGATCCGCAGACGGACTTCGGCAATTGCGATCCCGGACCCACGAAGGAAGTCATCAAGGCGCTCGGCGGCTACTACTACGACCTGTGCTTCGGCAAGCGCCAGCCCGATGAACTCTATCGCCTGAGCGATGATCCCGAGTGCGTGAAGAACCTGGCCAACGACCTCGCCTTCAAGGACATCATGGAAGACTTACGCTATCGCATGATGGGAATGCTAAAGGAGGAAGAAGACCCGCGTGCGCTTGGCCAGTTCGAGGTCTTTGACACCTATGAGTATCAAGGCGGACGCACCAAGGGCTACGAGACGTGGCTGAAGCAACAAGAGTCCACCGTGCTCGCCGACTTGAAGAAGCGACTCGAAGAGGAAGCCAAGAATCCGAAGCCCAAGAAAAAGGGCAAGGCGGGGGCGGAGAATTGAAACGGCTTATCGCCCTGGAGCGTCGCTGGCGGCGAGTTCGATGAACACATCCTCCAGCGTGGGCAGCTGGCGATGGAGTTCGCGAATCTTCCATAGCTCCTTGGTCGCGAGTTCCTGGATGGCCTCGCGAACATCGGTATTGGACTCGATGCGTAGCGTGTAGGCCTGCCAGTCCTTGTCAGTCTTCTCGGTCACCACTTTGCGGACGCCGGGCAGGGCATCGAGTTTCTTCCCCGCGTCCTTGGCCCCCTGAAGCTCCACGTAAACCGTGCCCGCTGCCCGTAGTCCCTCGGTAAGATTGCGCGGTGTGTCGTTGGCCTTGATTCGTCCGTGATGAATCATCACCACGCGGTCGCAGGTCTGTTCCACCTCGGCCAGGATGTGAGTGGAAAGCAGGATCGTGTGCTGTGGGCGCAGGCTGCGGAGCAGTTCGCGCACCTGCCTGATCTGAGTGGGGTCGAGGCCATTGGTCGGCTCATCGAGGATCAACAGTGGCGGACGATGGATCAAGGCATCGGCCAGGGCCACACGTTGACGATAGCCTTTCGAGAGATTTCCGATCAGGCGACGGCGCACATCGGTGATGCCGCAGAGTTCCATGACTTCGCCAGTGCGGACGCGGAGGTCCTTGCCGCTGAGGCCTTTGAGTGCGCCACGGAAGTGCAGGTATTCCTTCACCGCCATTTCCAGATACAACGGCGCATTCTCCGGCATGTAGCCCACCTGCGACCGCACCGCGAGGGACTCGCGGAACACGTCCTTGCCCCCAATGGTTGCCGTGCCGGAGGTGGGAGGCATGTAGCCGCTGAGGATGCGCATGGTCGTCGATTTGCCCGCGCCATTGGGTCCCAGGAAACCGACGATCTCGCCGGGAGCGACTTCGAATGAAATGCCATCGACTGCCACGCGGCCTGCGTAGGACTTGGTGAGCTGGGAGACGGAAATCATGGCGGAAAGGCTAAAGGCGGAAGCCGGTGAACAGAACATCCGTCACGCCTGCTGACAACTGCGGATCACAGGGGAGCAACTTTCGCTTCTTGACGTGCGCGGGCCTGCTCTTCACCATCGCGGCGCTATGATCCGCTCGACCTTTCAATTCATCGCCCTGTCCGCTCTCGCTCTGACGCTCTGCTCCTGCGAGGCCTATGTGCATCGTTTTGCCGATGCCTCGCCCGCACCGGGCACGGTGGTGAACTGGCCCGGCGTGCAGTTCGATGAAGTCCGCGCCTACTGCTACGATTACACCGCTGAGAGCAGCGAAACCTTTTTCGACCTCGAGACGGGCAAGATGCATCGCGGTGTGATGGACCCCAAAGGTGTCAAGATGAGCCAGGCCCAGGTGAAGCGGCTCATGCAATGCATCACGGTTTCGCAACCGAAGGGCTCGCGCACTCCCTGCTACGCCCCGCATCACGCTTACTTGTTCTTCAGCAAGGGCAAGCCGGTGGCCGTGTTTGAGATGTGCTTCGGCTGCAATCGCCAGAAGAGCTATCCAGGCGGCACGCCCGAATACATCAACCGTCAGGCACTGTGGGATCTCACGGCTGAACTCGGACTCCCGTTGGGTGTGGGTAACAAATTCTACACTGACGCCTGCAATGCGGGCCGTCGCCGCTAGTCGGCGCTCAGCAATTAAAATGGAAATCATCTTGCGTGATCGGTTGATTCGGTTATTTCTGTCTTAACAGAAATAAACGTCATGACGGAACTCACCCCCATCGCTCGCAAGTTCGTCACCCATTGGGGCGAACTCGGCACACGGTGGGGTATCAACCGGACCATGGCGCAGGTGCATGCGCTGCTTTACCTGAGCGAAAAGCCGCTCAACGCCGAGGACATCTGTGCGACGCTGGAGTTCGCGCGTTCGAATGTGAGCACCGCTCTCAAAGAACTCCAAGGGTGGGGAATTGTCCGCGTGGTGCATCTCCAGGGTGACCGGCGGGACCACTTCGAGAGCATGAAGGATGTCTTCGAGATGTTCCGCGTGATCATGACCGAGCGTAAGCGGCGCGAGATCGACCCCACGCTCAAACTGCTGCGCGAGGCTGCTGACGAGATGTCGCGCACTCGAGGCAGTGCTGATGCGGTCACCAAGGAGCGGCTGCAGGGCATGCTCGACTTTTTTGAACTCACCAACACCTGGGCCAGCCAGATCGAGAAAACCCCCACACCCACGTTGCTCAAGGCGGTTCGCATGGGCGAGAAGGTGTTCAAGCTGTTGGGCCTGATGTAGCCAGCCGTCTCCCTTTTTTTGATCCATGATTTCAGAAATAACAGAAATAACCGATAACACAGGATGGATAGTCATGTGGGCGATGGCTGGAATCCTCTTCCTGGCTGGCAAAGTGCTCGTCGTGCAGCGCGGGCGAAGGCGCGCTGGCGGAGTGGAAAGAGTTCTGGCTTTCGTGTTCCTGAGTCCATCCTTCGATCTGAGGGCCTGGCAGCGTCCGGCAAGTCATTCTCCAGGATTGGTCCGCCGTGGATTGCTGAATCTAACTGCAGGCGTTGTCCTGACGTGGTTGATCGCGCGGCATTTGCCCACCCCGTTCATGGCGACCTGGGGATGCATGGTGGGGTTCATCGTGGCGCTTCATGGTGGAGCCTTCACATTGGTCGCCGAGTTTTGGCAAAGGAAAGACAGGGATGTGCGACCGCTCATGAACTGTCCGCTGGGCGCTCCTTCTCTCGCTGACTTCTGGGGGCGTCGATGGAATACGGGTTTTCGCGATCTTGTGCATGGACTTGTCTTTCAGACTCTTGTTAGGCGATGGACACCGAGCCTCGCGACCCTGATGGTCTTTGCCGTGTCAGGGCTCGTGCATGAACTCGTCATCACCGTGCCTGCCAGCGCCGGGTTCGGAGGCCCGACAATTTACTTCCTGATTCAAGCGCTGGGCATCTGGGTAGAGCGCGGATGCCCCTGTCGGAGGCACGGCTGGGTCTGGCGGGTGCGCACCTGGATCGTGCTTCTGCTGCCTTTGCCACTGCTGTTTCCGCCCGTGTTCGTGGAGCGCGTGTGCCTGCCGTTTTTCACCTTCATCAATGCCTTGCCATGATTACCTTGCACCATCTCATCCTCCTCGGCGGCCTTGGGCACTTCGCGATATTGCTGGCCAGCGCCCAGGTGCCGCGAGTGCTCGACTGGAAGCACGAGCTGGCACCCTTGCATCCCTTCGTGCGTCAGCTCTTCTGGGTCTATGGCGCGTTCATCGTGCTCACGATCGCGGGCTTTGGCGTGCTCACTTTGATGAACGTGGATGCGCTCGCTGCGGGTTCGCAACTCGCACGCGGAACCGCTGCCTTGGTGGCGGTATTCTGGGCGGTCCGCCTAGCGGTGCAGTGCTTCGTGTTCGATGCCCGCCCCTTCCTCACCAACGCATGGCGAAGGCTCGGCTATCACACGCTCACGGCCGCCTTCGTCTTTTTCACCCTGCTCTACGGCTACCTCGCTCTTCGCTGAATCATGAACACACGACGCCTCATTCTCACGGGTGGCAGTGGCTTCCTCGGCCAGGCTCTCGCCAAATTCTTCAACTCTAAGGGCTGGGAGGTCGTGGTGCTCACGAGGCACCCCAATCCTTCAAGCTCTGAAGCACGAGAGGTGATCTGGGACGGCGAGACTCTGGGATCATGGACTGATGAACTCGAGGGTGCCACGGCCGTGGTGAATCTCGCTGGGCGGTCGGTAGACTGTCGTTACACGGCAACGAATCGGCGCCTGATCATGGGCTCGCGAGTGAAGCCAACGCGTGTGTTGGGCGAGGCGATGGCACATTGTGTGAATCCTCCCGCTGTCTGGCTCAATGCAAGCTCGGCAACGATTTACCGCCATACCTTCGACGAACCTTGGGATGAAGATGGCAGAGACTTCAGTCCCACGCCTGCCGTGGGTGATGAGTTCTCGCTCGAAGTCATCAGAGCTTGGGAAGGTGCCTTGAATGAAGCTGCCGTGCCACGCACTCGCGTGCTCGCGCTTCGCACCACGATGGTCCTGGGTCATGCGCGGAACAGTGTGTTCCCCGTGTTGAGCAGGCTTGCTCGCCTGGGTCTCGGCGGGCGAATGGGCAGTGGCAAGCAATGGGTGTCGTGGATCCACGTTGAGGACTTCTGCCGCGCGGTGGAGTGGCTGATGGTTCACGACGAGATCTGCGGCCCTGTCAACGTCGCGGCACCTCATCCGCTTTCGAATGCAGACATGATGCGGCTATTCCGGAAGCTGGTGGACATGCCCATCGGACTACCTGCCACTGAGTGGATGCTGGAGGTCGGAGCCTTCGTCTTGCGCACCGAGACCGAGTTGATCCTCAAAAGCCGACGCGTGGTGCCAGGCAAGCTGCTCGCCTCGGGGTTCGCCTTCAATCATCCCACTTTTCAGGAAGCCATCACTCACCTCCAACACAACCTCCCATGAACACACTCATCGAAACCCACTTGCCCACCTGTCTCCTCCTCGCCGCTGGTGGTCAGCTTTTCATCGCGCTTCTGGGGCCGATGATCCCGCGATTGTTGAACTGGAAAGAACCGATCACCGCGATGCCGCTGCTGGTGCGTGAGGTGTTTCACGTTCACACTTTCTTCATCGCGCTGACGTGTGCGATTTTTGGTGTCATCACCTGGCGATTCGCTTCCGAGCTAGCCAGTCCACCGCATGAGTTGATGAGGTGGTTTGCTGCTTCCGTCGGTCTATTCTGGGGCATTCGCTGTGTGATGCAGTGGACGACTTACTCGGCGGTTCACTGGCGCGGTCTGCCATGGAAGACCCTGGCTCATTGGACGCTGTTCCTTGGCTACGGCGCGTTCGCGGTCACTTATCTCACCGCTGCTTTCCGACCATGAAAACGAACCTCAGCCACCATGCTCAGCAGCGCATGCTGAGCGGGCGCGGCGAGCCCTTCTTCTTCGCTGGCTGGTATGACGTAGTGTTTCTGCATTTCGCGGTGCCGCCTCAGAGCCTTCAGCCATGGGTGCCGTTTGAACTCGATGTCTTCGAGGGCATGGCCTACGTGAGTCTGGTGGCCTTCACCATGCGCGGGCTCCGGCCTCGCCTGGGAGGTGCCGCCTTGTTGAAGCCGATAGCCACGCACGAGTTCCTGAATGTGCGGACCTATGTGAAGCATCGGGGTGAGCGCGGCATCTACTTCCTCGCCGAATGGCTGCCCAACTTCCTGGCGGTGATGCTCGGGCCCACGGTGTTCGGCCTGCCCTATCGGTGGGGTCGGCAACACTACGAACATGACCCCCAGCATGGTTTTCGTGGTCGCGTGGAGGATCGGTGGAGTCGTGCCGCGTTGAGCTACTCGGCTTCGGATGTGAAAGACGTTGAGCCAACCACCGCTGCTCCCGGATCGCTCACCGAGTTCCTGGTGGAGCGCTACACAGCCTTCACTCGCTACGCTGGGTGGCGCAGGTTCTTCCGGGTCTGGCATCCGCCTTGGCCTTTGGTGCCGATCGACGCGCAGGTGCACGACCTCAGCCTGCTGAAAAGAACGGGGGACTGGTGCCGGGACGCGAAGCTCGTCGGCGCGCACTACTCGCCCGGATTCCCGGAGGTCTGGATGGGCCGCCCGCGGCTCGCCTCATTCACTCAAACCCAACTGCAACCTCATCATGCACCCGCCTTCCATACCTGAACTTCGTCGTCTCAAGATCGTCGCTCGCTACGCTGTGGCATTCGTCTGGCTGTATGAGGGGCTCGTGCCCAAGCTGCTGTGCGTCTCGCCCTTTCAGATCGACATGGTGCGGAACTCCGGCTGGTGGTGGGGATCACCTGATGCCACGTTGCACGGGCTTGGTGCGGCCATGATAATTGCCAGCATCGTTTTGTTCGGTGGGTGGTTTGAGAAGCTAGGGCAACTCGTAGCCACGGTGTCAGTGCTGGTGCTCATGGTGCTCGTGATTCGGAATCATCCTCCGGCCCTCTACGATCCCTTTGGCGGATTGGCCAAGGACGCCTGCCTCTTCGCTTGCTCGTGGGTGGTCTGGCGATTGAGCGGTCGATGCTGAATTGTTCAGCCGCCCGCCTTTCATGTGGCGGCGCGGGTTGATTGCGCTCCAGTGCGCGCGTGTCTGAACTGCCTGGAATCGCCACCGACTCTCCTTTGCTTCGCCCGCTGCGCGAGGTGCCGGGGATCGTTGCGCATGTGGAGCGCACGCTGAACAAGGAAGGCGTGAAGACAGCGGCCGACGTGCTCGCGCATCTGCCGTTTCGGCACGAGGACCGCATTCGCATGGAAGGCCAGACCTTCCACGCGAGCGAGACACCGTCGTGCCATCGCGTGATCGTGATGAAGACGGGCGTGAAGTTCTTCGGCCCGCGTCGCGGTGGCAACTTCGAGGCCGTCGTGCAGCACACCGATGCGAATGCGCTGGGCCAGCAGCTCACGCTGCGCTGGTGGGGCATGAGCTTCATGTCGCGCGTGATCGCCGAGGGCCAGGAGCTGATCATTCACGGCAAGGTCAAGGACTGGAAAGGTCGGCTCTCGATGGATCATCCCGAGTATGAAGTCATTCGCGGCGGCGAAGATGATGAAGCCGTCACCATTCACGCCGGACGCATCACGCCGATCTATCGACTGCGCGGCGGGCTCACGCAGAAGGCGCTGCGAGTGGCCGCGTGGTATGCGCTGCAAGTCCTGCCCGAGCACTTCATCGACGACCTGCTGCCCAAGCCCAAAGCGGATGGCGAGTTCGCTGGATGGAACCGTTCGCGTGCAATTCGTGAGGCTCACTTTCCGACATCCACGGAGTCGCTCGAAATCGCGCGACGCTACCTCGCGCTGGAGGAGTTTTATCTTTACCAACTGCGTGTCGTGCATCGTCGTCGCCAGATGCTCGCCAGCGGTGGACGCTCGATGACGGGCAATGGATCACTGGCAGGCGCCTTCATCAAGGGCCTGCCTTTCGAGATGACGGCGGCCCAGGCGCGCTGCGTGAAGGAGATCAAAGCCGACATGGCGTCCAATGCGCCGATGAACCGCCTGCTGCACGGCGACGTGGGCAGCGGCAAGACAGTGGTCGCATTCGCCTCGATGCTCATCGCCGTGGAAGCCGGAGCGCAAGCCGCGCTGATGGCTCCCACGCAGATCCTCGCCGAACAGCACGCTCGCAATGCCCGCAAGTGGCTGGAGCCGCTCGGCCTGCGCGTCGCCTTGCTGACGGGAGCGAAGAAGGAAGACGGGAGCGGGATGGAGTTGTTTGATGCTTCGGGGACCACACGCGTCTCGCGTGTCCCCTCCGGCGTCTCGCCGGAGGGCGATGAACCCAGCGCATTGTCGAAGCAGGTTCGCTATTCACGCCGAAATCTTCCGCACTTTGAGCGCCCATGGGCCAAATACATGCTGTCCTGGTCCACCGACAATCATCGTCAACTGTCGTCCGAGGAGCGGGACATTGTATTGAAGGCCATTCTTCATCATCAGCCCACGCGCTACACTTTGTATGCGGCTTGTGTGATGCCAGATCATGTTCACCTGCTGATCGAACCAGCTGTGAAGGAGCGCGGGGAAGCAGACGCTCCGATCTTCTGGACGCTCACCGAGATCACTCATTCGCTCAAGTCGTTCACGGCTCATGAGATCAACAAGCTGGCAGGTGCGACTGGAGAAACAGTCTGGGAGAAGGAGACCTTTGATCGCTTGATTCGCTCTGAGTCGGACCTGCATGAGAAGCATGATTACATCACCAGCAATCCTTGGAAGGCCGGGCTGGTCGAGTTGAACAAAGATTACCCGTGGACGTGGAGTGCTCGGGATGCCTGGCGAGACGCCAGGCACGACACGCGAGACGCGTGTGATCCCCATTCTGATTCGAGACCCCACATCCTCATCGGCACGCACGCGCTGCTGCATGATGATCGACTGGTGCATGACCTCGGGCTCGTGGTGATCGATGAGCAGCACAAGTTCGGCGTGGCTCAGCGGGCGAAGTTGATCCAAAAAGGCAACACGCCCGATGTGCTCGTGATGACCGCGACGCCAATCCCGCGCACTTTGACTCTCACTCTATACGGTGATCTCGATATCTCCACCATCGATGAGCGCCCCAAGGAACGCGGCAAGATCATCACCAAAGTTCGCAGCATCGGGAAGCGCGCGGATGCAATCGCCTTTCTGCGTGAGCAATTGGAGGCGGATCGTCAGGCCTACCTGGTCTATCCTTTGATCGAAGATTCC
>CAUJJC010000113.1 GCA_963204975.1 Verrucomicrobiota bacterium
GGCAGGGTCCAAGCCTTTACCCACTCGGTTTTTACTTTGGTGAACCCGCGCTCGAGCAGCATCTTCTCCGTGCTGGGCAAATGCGCCGCGCGGGCGCACGGCGCCAGCCGCTTGCGACCTGCTTGGATCTCCCGATCCATCACACCGAAGGCAATCTTGTTCCGCTCGGTGACGATGACGGTGCCCTCGCCGGATTCGAGTCCGGCCATGAGCGTCTCCATGCTGTCGAACTCACGCCCAACCAAACGCTTTAACTCGGTGGCACTGTCTTGTCGGCAGAGGATCTCCAGGAGTTTGATCAGGTTCGGGCTCTGGCGAGCCTGGCCTTTGTCGAGCAGATCGGATTGCACGAGGAAGGCCTTGGCCATGAGGCCGAGGAAGGATTCGTTTTTCTCCTCCTTCGCCGCCTGGAATTGCTCCACCGTCATATCCGCATGGACGAAATTCGGCACCTGGTAGTTGATCTCCTTGAGCTGGCTCGCCAGTTCGAGCGCTTTTTGCAGACGGACGTGCAACTCGCTGATCCACATCAGCTTCGGATCGCGCGGGCGGTCGTCGATGTCGCCCTCCTTGGGCATCGGTCCGCCCACCAGTTCGTAGAGCACGGCGTCGTAGTTTTGGAAGCGCTGGTTGAGGTCGGTGTAGTAGCTCTTGTCGGCAATGTGGACCGCGCCCACGAGATCGACCGTCACCCCGGCTTTGTTCGTGAAACTCGTGATCGCTGTCTCCAGGCTCGCGCCCTTGTCATTCTCCACGAAGCGCACGTAATCCGGCTCGTCAGCGTGAGCGGTGACGGCAAGCAGGATCAGGGCGGAGAGGATTCGCATGGTGAAAAGCTAGCACGCTGCCTGCGCAGTGCTAGCCTCTGCGGCCATGCGCCACGCATTTCTTTTGCTGATGTCTGCCACTGCTCTCGCTCAACCTCTCCAGTATCCCGCCGCCCGTCATGACGATGTCGTCGATGACTATCACGGCACCAAGATCGCCGATCCCTTCCGCTGGCTGGAGGATGACAACTCGGATGAAACCAAGGCCTGGGTGAAGGCGCAGAACGCGGTGACTTTCGATTATCTCAAGAGCATCCCTGAACGCGAGACACTCAAGGCACGCTTGAAGTCGCTGTGGAACTATGAGCGCTTCGGTTTGCCCGCGAAGCATGGCACGCGCTGGTTCTACACGCGCAACTCGGGTCTGCAAAATCAGAGCGTGCTCTACGTCGCCGAGTCGCTCGATGCGGAACCGAAGGTGCTGCTCGATCCGAATGGCTTGTCCAAGGACGGCACGGTGTCTCTCACGGTCACGAGCATCAGCGACGACGGGAAGTGGCTGGCGTATGGCACGTCGTCGGGCGGCAGTGATTGGAATGAGTTCCGCATCCGCAATGTCGATACCGGCGAGGACCTGCCCGAGGTGCTGAAGTGGATCAAGTTCAGCGGTGCCTCGTGGGCCGCCGACGGCAGCGGCTTCTACTACGGTCGATTCCCCGAGCCCAAGAAGGGCGCGGCCATGACCGAGGCGAACAAGAACAAGCGGCTCTACTTCCACAAGCTCAACACCGCGCAGAGCGAGGACCCCGAGGTGTATTCGAATCCCGACAAGCCCGACTGGGGTTTCTATGCGGGTGTCACCGATGATGGTCACTACCTCATCATCTCTGTGAGCGAAGGAACCGACCCGAAGAACCGCCTGTATTACAAGGATCTGTCGCGGCCCGATGCGGCAGTGGTGAAACTCTTCGATGACTTCGATGCCGAATACACCTTCATCGACAACGTGGGCACCACCTTCTACTTCCACACCAACAAGGACGCGCCGCGCTACCGTGTCGCCTCCGTGGACATCAGCAAGCCCACCGCACTGCATGAACTTGTGCCCCAGGGCGAGGAGAAGCTGGAGTCGGTGTCGATCGTTGGCGATCAACTCATCTGCGAGCGGCTCAAAGATGCGCGCTCAGCGGTGACGGCCTACGACTTGAACGGCAAGCTGATCCGCGAGGTCGAGCTGCCCGGCATCGGAAGCGTTGGCGGCTTCGGTGGCAAGCGCGTGGACACGGACACCTTCTATTCGTTCTCCAGCTTCACCGTGCCCGGTGCGATCTATCGCTACGACATCGCGAGCGGCAAGAGCACCATCCATCGCCAGCCGAAGCTCGACTTTGATGGCACGCAGTTCGAGACCAAGCAGGTCTTCTTCAAGAGCAAGGACGGCACCCGCGTGCCCATGTTCATCACGCATCGCAAAGGCCTGAAGCTCGACGGTTCGAACCGCTGCCTGCTCTACGGCTACGGCGGTTTCAACATCAGCCTCACACCCGTGTTCTCCGTTGGACGCGCCGTGTGGTTAGAGCAGGGCGGAGTCTTCGTCGTGGTCAATCTGCGCGGTGGTGGCGAGTATGGCGAGGAGTGGCACGAGGCCGGCACGAAGCTCAAAAAGCAGAACGTCTTTGATGACTTCATCGCCGCCGCTGAGACGCTGATCAAAGACGGCTACACGAAGTCCGAGAAACTCGCGATCCAGGGCGGCAGCAATGGCGGACTCCTCGTCGGTGCCTGCATGACGCAGCGCCCCGAACTCTTCGGTGCCGCCATACCTGCCGTCGGCGTGATGGACATGCTGCGCTTCCACAAGTTCACCATCGGTTGGGCCTGGAAGAGCGACTACGGCAGCAGCGAAAACACCGATGAGTTCAATGCGCTCCACGCCTACTCACCGCTGCACAACCTCAAGCCCGGCACGCGCTATCCTTCGACGCTGGTGATGACCGCCGACCACGATGACCGCGTGGTGCCCGCTCATAGCTTCAAGTTCGCCGCCACGCTCCAAGAAGCCCAAGCCAAGGACGGCCCGCCTGTGCTCATTCGCATCGAAACCAGCGCCGGTCACGGAGCAGGAACAGCGTTGAACAAACTGATCGAGGAGACGGCGGACCAGTGGGCGTTCTTGTTGCATGAGCTGAAGTAAGCAGCAGGAACGGACCAGGAAATCTGGGGAGCTGTGAGAAGCGGAAGGCTGCCAGCACAAAAAGGGTTGATGAAATTCGCTTCCCCTGAGGCCTGCTTTTCGCCATCATCGGCGCGCTTTCCCGCCTATGAATCTCCGCATCCTGCTCGTCGTCATCTCCTGCGTTCTCAGCGTTGTCACCGGACTGGTCGTGTCACGCAGTGACAGTGGTCCGAAGACGACGACCCGCCAGCGTCCGCTCATCGGGCTCTCGATGGACACGCTGAAGGAGGAACGCTGGCAGAGCGACCGCGACCTGTTCTTGAGGAAGGCGGAGGAACTCGGAGCCGATGTGGCCGTGCAGTCGGCCAACAGCGATGACACGCGCCAGATCATGGACGTGACCAGTCTCATCACGCAGAAGGTGGATGCGCTCGTCATCATTCCGCACAATGGCGAGGCCATGGCCAAGGCGGTGGCGATGGCGCATGAGGCGGGCATTCCCGTGCTGTCCTACGACCGATTGATCACGGGCTGCGACCTCGATCTCTACATCACCTTTGACAATGTGAAGGTGGGTGAGTTGCAGGCGAAGTTCCTCGCGGATCGCATCCCTGCGGGCGGCAAGTTGCGGCTCGTGCGCATCTATGGCGCGAAGACCGACAACAACGCCAAGCTCTTCAAGCAAGGCCAGGACAACGTGCTTCAGCCGCTTATCGCCGCTGGCAAGGTGCAGGTGCTGCACGAGGACTGGGCCGATGATTGGAAACCCGAGAACGCGAAGAAGATTGCCAACGCGGCACTGACGAAGATCGGGCACAACTTCGATGCCATCCTGGCCAGCAACGACGGCACCGCAGGCGGAGCGATCCAGGCCCTGACGGAGGAAGGCCTCGCTGGCAAGGTGATGGTCACCGGCCAGGATGCCGACCTCGCGGCCTGTCAGCGCATCGTGAACGGCACGCAGACCATGACCATCTACAAGCCGATCCCGCAGCTCGCCAACCGGGCCGCCGAGATCGCCGTGGCTCTCGCCAAACGCCGCCCCATCGTCGCCAAGGCGGAGACCGACAACGGCAAGATCGCGGTCCCCAGCGTGCTCCTCGACATCATCGCCGTGACCCAGAACAACATGCGCGACACCGTGGTCAAAGATGGCTTCCGCAAAGAGGCGGAGGTGTATCAGGGGAAGTGAGGTTTTTGGGGCTTGCGCCAAACAAAAGCCCGGTCGCGTTGGCAACCGGGCTTTCGGAAATCGGAGGGCTGACGAATGAACTCTACTTCTTCCCGGCCTTCGCTTTGGCTGCGGCGGCTTGTTTGGCGGCTTGCAGTTTCTTGAGGGCCTCGATCTTGGAGGCTTGTTGGGCGGCGGGGTTGTTCGGGTTCTTGGGGTCGGTGATCATGGGGAAGGTGTCACTGCGGAAGGGGGTGACGGGCAGCCCGGCGTTGCTGTAGAGGTTGCACACGGGATTGTCGGACCAGGCGTAGCGGACGGCGATGGGCTTGGCGACGGTCTTGCTGGTGACTTCCACCTTGTCGGGTCCGACGATCTTGGCATCGGCCCAGACCCATTTCTTGTCGTCGCCGCAGACGGCGAAACCGCGAGCGTCGGTCACGTCGAAGGTGGTGAGCATGGTGCCGAAGGTGTCGAGGGTGACGGTGGCTTTGTTGCCTTCGAAGGCGGCGGCTTTGAACTCGGGGCTGCGATACGGAATCTTGACGCCGTAGTCCTTGGCGAGTGCCCAACGGACGAGGCGCTCGGACACATCGCGTTTGTTGGTGGGGTGGATGTCCTTGCCTTCGCCGATGTCGATGATGACGGCCTGGCCGCCGTTCTTGATCACGTTCTGGGTCTTGGTCTGGGATTCACGAAGCTCGGCCCAGTCGCTGTCGCCGGGCTCGGGCAGCTCGGCTTTGTAGTCGGCGAGCTGGACCCAGTAGAAGGGGAAGTCGCCGGACTTCCACTCGTCGCGCCAGTGCTGGATCATGAGGGGGAAGAGGTAGCCGTATTCCATCGCGCGGCTGGCATTGCTTTCGCCCTGATACCAGATGGCTCCTTTGATGCCGTAGCCGATGATGGGATGCAGGCAGCCGGCGTAGAGATTGCCGGGGCGATGCTGGCCGGTCATGCGATTCTGCGGGGCGCGGGGGGCGGGCTGGTTGAAGAATTGCTTGGCCTTGGCGGCGGCGATGCGGGCTTGGTTCCAGGCTTTGAGTTTTTCCTGGTGATCGGCCACCTGCTTGGCGAAGGCTTCGGGTGTGAAAGCGGCTTCCTCTTTCTTCCAGCTTTCCATCAGTGTCTTGAAACGTGCATCCTTTTCGAGCAGGTCGCGGCGCACCCAGGCTTCGCAGGCGGAGCCGCCCCAGGCGTTGTCGATGAGGCCGACGGGCACGTCGAGCATCTGATGCAGGATGCGGCCAAAGAAGAAGCCGACGCTGGTGAATTCCTTCACGGTCTCGGGCGTGGCGGACTGCCACTGGCCGACGAAGTCATTCTGCAACTCCTGGGTTCCCACCTGAGGCACGCTGATGAGGCGGATGTTGGGGTGCTTGCTGCCGAGCAATTCCACGTCGGCGTCGCGTGTGCGTCCGACGGTGAAGCCCATGTTGGACTGGCCGGAGCAGAGCCAGACTTCGCCCACGAGGATGTTGGAAAGATCGCGTGATGTGGTGCCCTGGATGCTCATCGTGGCGGGCTGGAAGCTGGCGGGCACGGGGTCGAGCTTGACGGTCCACTTGCCCTTCGCATCGGCCTCACCGCTCTTGGTTTGAGCGCCGAACTTCACCGTCACCTTGGTGCCTGGTGTGTCCCAGCCCCAGATGGGATTGGTCTGCTTCTGCTGGAGCACCATGTTGTCGCCGATGATGGCGGGGAGTTTCAGTTCGGCGTTGGCTGCGAGCGGCAGCATGGCCAGGAGGGGAATGAGGAATCGGGAACGCATGGTCGTGTGGATGAAGGCGGCAGGTAACGTGAGGGGCGGGGGACTTCTTTTCGGGGGATGAAGCGGGTGTGGAGATGGCCCAGGGGCTTTCACACTTCAATTCCGGCGAGTGATTCCTTTGGAAAGGCAAAGAAGGCGTCGGACGCACCAAAGCCTGCGATCACCGATTCACTTCAAACGCGAATGGAAAAGAATGGCACGCGAATGGCCACGAATAGAGGTCTGGTTCCCTGTGGGCGTTCATTCGTCTGCATTCAGCATGGTTTCGCGGGAGGCGTCGTGACTGGCTGCTCCTTCCGTCCGTGAGCCCTCGCGATGGCCCCCCACGAAAGTGTTAGCCAACCGGGCGTGAAAATGGGCGGCTCGCGGCGTTTGATGGTGCAGCACTCACCTCGTCATGATCCGCCGTCTCTCCACTCTCCTCGCCTTGGCCTTGCCCTGCATCGTGTTCGCTCAGAACGATTCGGGAGGCAATGACACGGGTCCTGACAAGTCCACGTCTGGCGCGGAGAGCGTGTGGCGATTCGGCAGTTCGGAGGCTCCAGGGGATTGGATTGGCAAGGCGAAGCTCAACGAGCCCGGTCCGCGCGCCCCGACCTATCCGAAATTCGCCGCTGACAACAAGGCGGCTCGATTTGATGGCGATGGCACGAAGCTCGCCCTGGAGGTGAAGGACACCAATGAGCTGCGGTTCGGCCTCAATGAAACGATCACGATCGAGGCCTGGGTGAAGGTGGCGGACCTCAAGAACGGTGCGGCTCCCTACATCGTGGGCAAGGGACGACTGGGCACCAAGGAGTTTGGCGACAAGAACCAAAACTACTCGCTCCGCCTCAAGGGCGAGAACGGCCAGGCTTTGATCGGCTTCCTCTTCGCCAGCGCTGAGGTGCCGGGCAAGAAGGGCGACTGGCATCGCTGGTGGTCGAAGGAAGGCTTCAACTGGAGCAGCGGCTGGCATCATGTGGCCGTGACCTACACCTTCGGCAAACCGAAGAGCATCAAGGGTTACATCGACGGTCGCGAGACGGACGGCGTGTGGGACATGGGCGGCGCGACGGATCGTGCGCCGGTGATGGATGGCGATGCGCTGGTGATTGGATCGGGCTCCACGCGGGCTGCACCGCATTCGCTCAATGGCTGGCTGGACGACGTGACGATTCATCGCGGACCGCTCGATGCCGAGGTGCTGAAATCGAGATACGCGTTCGTGCCTCCGCCGCCTCCGGTGAACAAAAAGATGCTCACACCGGGCAAGGTGCTGGTGCAGATCTGTGAATCCGGTGTGCCCGAGGCCAATGCCTGGCCACCCGAGCCACCGAAGGGCGATGAGAGCTACACGGAGGATGTCTTTGGGCTCTTCGAGATCCCGCACAAATACATCGACACGGGCGTGCGCGCTGATCGCGCGAACCCCTGCATGATCCGCACCGCAGCGCTGGTGACCTTGCCCAAGGGCAAGCACCGTCTGCTGATTCGTGGTCGTGGTGCCGTGCAGCTCTTCATTGATGGCAAAACGATCCTCACCACGCCCTTCGCCAAGCCGGACACGGGTGGCCATGGCATGGTGGCCGAACAGAAGAACTACCTCGATCTAGGTCCCGACTTCCGCTTTGCCCCTCCGGGCAATCGCGAGGCGACCTGCGAGTTCGTTAGCGACGGCAAGGAGCACCTCGTCGTGATGGAAACGATGATCGGCGGCGTGGTGGGCAAGAGCAAGCGCCGCCCGGAACTGGGTGATACGGTGGTCGCTTGGTCGCCCGAGGGCTCAGAGTCCTGGAAATTGCTCGCATCTGGCAGCCGCGAGGTGGCCTACACCGACGAAGGCTGGGCCGCTTACGAGGCCGAAGGACGCATCAAGCTCAATGCGATGAACTCCGCCGCTCGCAAGAAGGCAATGGAGGCGAATGGCGAGTATTGGACCAAGCGTCGTGAGGCCGCCAAGCAGTGGCTGGCGAAGACCAAGGACGTGCCCGTGCCTGCGCTGCCTGCCGGTCTGCCGCGCAACAATGACATCGACAACTTCCTCGGTGCCACCATCGCCCGGGCGAAGGAGCAGAATGATGCGGCGCACCAAGGCACCGTCGATTTCTTCAAGCACGTCCAGCCCATCCTGGAAACCAAGTGCCTGGAGTGCCATCGCGGCGGCAAGGCCAAGGGCGACCTCCAACTCGATACGCTAGTCGCGGCCATGAAAGGTGGCGAATCTGATGGAGCGGCCATTGCCCCAGGCAAGCCCGACGCCAGTTCGATCATCGCCCGTGTGTCCTCGCATGATGAAGACGAAGTCATGCCTCCGAAGGGTGACAAGCTCACCAAGGCCGAAATCGAGACCCTCACCACCTGGATCAAGGAAGGAGCCAAGTGGCCGGAGATTCGTGCTGATCGCCTGGAGATCACCGCCTTGACCGACGACCTGACCTTCCTGCGCCGGGCCACTTTGGATACCGTGGGCGTGGTGCCCACACTGGCTGAGATCGAAGCCTTCCAGAAGAACCCGGACCGTGCCGCTGCCATCGACCGCCTTCTGGCCGACCCGCGCTGGGCTGACCACTGGATGGGCTACTGGCAGGACGTGCTGGCCGAGAATCCCAACATTCTCAACCCCACCCTCAACAACACCGGCCCCTTCCGCTGGTGGATCTACGAGGCGCTCCTCGACAACAAGCCGATGGACGTCTTCGTGACCGAACTTTGCCGCATGAAGGGCAGCGAGCGCTTCGGTGGCCCGGCTGGATTTGCCACCGCCTCCCAGAACGATGTCCCCATGGCAGCCAAAGGCACCATCGTCTCCGCAGCCTTCCTCGGCGTGGAAATGAAGTGCGCCCGCTGCCATGACGCTCCTGCCGCGAAGAGCACCCAGGAGGACCTCTTCAAGCTGGCTGCCATGCTCAACACGAAGGAACTCGATGTGCCGATCACTAGCAGCGTCAATCCCGACCGCTTCAAGATGACTGGCCGCAAGCCGCTGATCTCCATCACGCTCATGGCCGGGACCAAGGTGCAGCCCAAGTGGTCCCTCTCCGAATTCTGCGACGAGTCCGCCATGGCTCTCGCCGAGGACCCGAACAACACCCGCGACCAGCTCGCGGCTTTGATCACCGCTCCGCAGAACGAGCGTTTCGCCCAGGTCATGGCCAATCGCGTGTGGGCACGATTCATGGGCCGGGGCATCGTCGATCCCGTGGCGGACTGGGAAAAAGGCAAGCCCTCGCACCCCGAGTTGCTCAAGTGGCTGGGCCGCGAGTTTGTCCGTGGAGGCTACGACATGAAGCACATCGCTCGCCTGGTCATGAATTCTCATGCCTACCAGCGCGTGACCGATTCTGAGTTGAAGGAAACCAACCCGCTCTTCGCCGCCCCTGCACCACGTCGTCTCTATGCCGAGCAAATCGTGGACAGCCTCTTCTGCGCCACCGGCAAGCCCTTCAAGACCGAAGAAGTCAGCCTCGACATCGATAACCTCCGTGACACTAAGAACAGCATCACCCTCGGCAACCCCACGCGCTCCTGGATGCTCACCAGCACCAGCAACGAGCGCGACCGACCCAGCTTGGCCCTCCCACGCATTCAGGCCGTGGCTGATGTTTTGGGAGCCTTCGGCTGGCGAGGAGCGCGTCAGGACCCGACCTCGGTGCGCGATGCCGCCCCCAACGTCCTCCAGCCTGCGATCATCAGCAATGGCACCGTCGGCATCTGGCTCACCCGCCTCAGCGATGATCACGGCATTACACAACTCGCGTTGGAGCAGCAGGGCGTCGAGCAGCTTGTGGACAAGCTCTTCCTCAAACTCCTCACCCGGCACCCGACTGAGGAAGAGAAGACCCTCTATGTGAAACACCTCTCCGTTGGCTATGAAGCTCGCGTCCAGCCCAAGGTCGAGGCCAAGGAGCCCAAGTCCAACCGCGTTCCGGTCAAGTATGTCTCCTGGTCCAACCACCTGGACTCCGAGGCCACCGTCGTTCGTCAGCAGGAGGAAGCCGCAGCCCGCAAGGGCGATGCTCCCACCCAGCGCCTCACGTCTGACTGGCGTCAGCGCATGGAAGACATCCTCTGGGCCATGCTGAACTCCCCCGAGTGGGCTTTCAGTCCGTAGAATTGTCAACGCGACGTTGGTTGCGGAGGCTCGGAGGAGACTCTCACTCGGGCTTCCGTTCTTCCCATCGAGCCAGCAACCACAATGTGTCCGAGAGGCGGTTGAGGAATCTCACCACCTCGGGGTTCGGGAGTTCGTCGCCGGAGGACTGGAGATCAACGATGGACCGCTCCGCCCGGCGGCACACCGTGCGGGCGAAGTCAGCGTAGGCCCCGCCTGCGACCCCGGCGGCTCCGGGCAGCACCCAGCCCTTGAATGAAAAGTTTCCTTCGCGCTCCAGTCGCTCCACCCAGCCATCCAGCCAGGCGACGTGCTCTTCTTTGATTTGCTGCGGGTGGGAGCCCTTGTAGCGCTCCTCGCCACCCATCGGAGTGGCCAGCTCCCCCATCAGCCCGATGAGATACTGCTGAGAATGGCGGGCCACCTCCGCTGCCTCGGGGGATGTGGCGTGGATGCGTAGCAATCCGAGAGCGGCATTCAGTTCATCGACGGCTCCCAGAGCCGCAATGCGGGGGTGGTTTTTAGGAACGCGTTGTCCGAAGAGCAGATCGGTATGTCCAGAGTCTCCCTGGCGAGTCGAGATGGAAGGCATGAGCCGAGTATTACGCGAGGGTCTGCCAGAAGGCGACAAAACACCGGTGACGATGTGCCCTATCGCGATAAGTCCTATGTCTGGCGCTTGACAGCAACTTGAGACAGGC
>CAUJJC010000114.1 GCA_963204975.1 Verrucomicrobiota bacterium
TCGGAAGCGGTGGGTGTTGAGTCGCTGATGGGGGCGGCAAGGTCTGGCTCGGGAGCTGCCGGCGCGACGGGGATCTCGGCGCGCTTGATATGCGCGTCTTTGCCTCCGGCGAGGAATTCTTCGGGGAGGGAGCAGGATGCGAGCAGCAACGCGAGCGCGGCGGCGACGTAGCTTCGAGTGTTACTCGAAGCTGCACGTTCGCTGACTCTGGCGAGCTGATCACCGTTCGTTGCCGTGGAAATTGCCACGGGTTTCGACTGCCAGTCGAAGCTACATTCATGCATCGCACTCATGGCTTCTCCTCCTTTGTCGTGTCTTGGGCGGCTTCCTCAGGCAGGAAGGGCAGTCCTTCAGGCACACCGCCGGGCCAGGCATCGGGGTTCAACAGGCCGAGGCTCTTCAACAACAAGTCACTCGCTTCACCGGTGCCAGCGAGAGCGGCTTCGCGGGCTTTCAGCTCTGCCTCGCTGGTGTGTGGATACGGATAGTCGCTCACGGGCACCTTCATTAGTTCGTCAGCCGTGGGCGTGAGGTCTGCATGGTAGTTCGCTTCGACAACGGGCACCGTTTTGCTCCAGATCACCGTGGCTCCACCGCGACGCTTGGTGCCATCCGCATTCACAATTGGGCCTTCGACGGTGCGCTTCGCGACTTCCTTGGGCGACAGGTTGTAATCGAAGCCCATGGCAGACATGGCCTTGATGAAATGCACTGGCACGGACTGCGAGATGAGCTTCAGCTCGATGCGATAGGGCCGTGCGCCAGTGAGTTGATCGCGCTCCACTTTGTATTCGGCCCAGCGATGACCGAGCGGTGGCAGTGTGCGGCTATGCTTGCGCACGGAGGCAGCGCGCGCGGTGTGCGACTCTGCTTTGGCTGAGGGACGAATGAAGGGCAGGGGATCGAAGGAGACGTTCACCGGCAGCGCCTGCTCGCGCTCGCCGCCGACGAGGTTGGGCGTGATGAACTTCGATTGAAGGTTGAAGAGGTAGGGATCGAGCACCCAGTGCTGATCCTCTTTGCGCAAGGGCAGACCGGCTTGCGATTTCCATGCGCTCGCATCAAGCCATGCACCTGACTTCGGCGCGTGGGCGTGGACGAAGGTGGATTCGAGATCGCGGAGGTCGCCGTTGGGATCGCGGTCGCCGCTCTTGAAGAGGATGCGACCAAGTGCGTCGATGACATTCACTTCGAGGAACATTGGACGGTCCGCATCTGCACCGCTGGGCACGGAGTGACCGGTGGTGATGTTGTGGACATCGACGGCGAAGCGCAGGCCTTGGTCATCGTCCTTGGTGATCTTGAACTCTTTCATCTGCAATGCGCGACGCAGCAGGCGCGTGCGCTCGACGAAGGATTGGTTCAGCAGGTTGAACTGACGGCTGAGGATGAGTCGAGCGCCTTCGCGACGCAGCTTCGAGCCTGCGGGATCTTTCGGGTCGGCCCAGGGAAAGCCCACGCCTTCGAGCCTGCGGGCGCGTTCGGCTTCGGAGAGTTTCTCTTCGAAGGCAGGCGTGCCCCAGCCTTCCCACCACTTGAAGGCGATCCAGTCGGAGAGCGAGTTGATGCGGGCTTCGCTGGCGGCCTTCTTCAAGGCAGCATCGCGCGATGTTTTGTCAGCACCTTCTTTGTTCGCCAGGCTTTGCATGAAGCCGAGCAACTCCTGATTGTCCGACATCGCCTTGCGGAAGCGATTGCCATACGTGAACTCGCGCGCCTCCAGCGAGTGCGGATACAAGCCGGGATGCACGATGCTGTAATCGGGTCCGAGCATCATGTGATTGGTGCGCTTGCGTGCTGGCGTGGGGATGCCTTCGCGGTTGTCGCGCGGCGAGTTGCGCACCCTCGCAGCGGGACCGAAGTCGAAGTTCAAATCACGGCCATCCGCGCTGAGACGCTGCTCGGGCACCACGCCCTGCGTCTTGTTCATGTGGCAGTCCTGACAGGTCTGGCCGGCCTTGCTCGCAGGCGAGTTCTTCCATTCGGTGAAGGTGGACTCGATGCGAAACCCATGCGGCACATTCACATCGTGACAGGCCGCGCAAGCGCCGGACGTCTCCAATACGGGGAACTTCAGCGCGTCTGAGTGCACCGCCTTGCCGATCTCATCGTCTTTGGTGACAAGGCCGAACTTCTTGTCCTCGATGGCAGCCTTGAGGTTCGCATTGCCCGTTGGTCCATACACGGGCGCAGTCACGGTGCCGTGCGTCATGGAGAGGCGACCACTGCTGTTGCCGAAGTCGCGATCCACGCGATGGCAGACGACGCAACTGATGCCCTCGATCATGATCGGTGTGCGCAGCATGGCGCTGGAGAGCATCTTCTCCTCGCGCTGCATGCCGACCGCGCTGTGGCAGCGGATGCAAAAGTCGCCGTTCGAGCCCCCTGTGCGCTCCAGCAGCAGCGTGTGCAGCGAGTTGAAGACTGGGTCCATCATCGCGTAAGCGTGCGGCGACATCGACCACTCGGCGTAGTGATCCGGGTGGCACTGCGAGCAGCTCGCGGCGGTGGGGAAGCGCTTCTCGGAACGAAGGACTTGGAGGTAAGTGCGGTGGGCTGACTCGGCGTCTTGAGCGGGCTCAGCGGCTGCGAGTGGAACGGAGTTTAGCCCCAAGGCAATGCCCAGCAGCACAAGGCCGAAGAGCCTGGTGAGGGTGGAGAAGATCGCGAAACGCATGAGCAAAGGAGGGTTGGAGGGGGCAAAGATTGGTCAGTTGCAATTATGGAAATTATAAAAGATATTGAATTAGAGGTCAACATCTCCAAACTAACAATCCCTCCCGCCCTTTGATCATGAACACGCCAAAATTGATCTCCTGGCACCTGATCGGTGCGGTGCTGATCGCGCTGCTGGCCCCGATTTGTCAGGCTCAGCGCGCGCCTGTGGATGCAGCTCACACCCTCGGGATCGAGTCCTGCCGTGACTGCCACGAGGCCATCGTCGAGTCCTGGGAGCGCAGCAAGCACGCGACCTCGTTCAACACGCTGGCCAACTCCGAGGCAGCGCATCAAATCGCCAAGTTCATCGGCATGAAGGCTGATTCTATTGCCACGAACGCGAGCTGCGTGCGCTGCCACTACATGCAGGAGAAGCTCGCCAGCGCGGTGCAGACCACGGCGGCGGTGAGTTGCGAATCTTGCCACGGCGGCGCGGAGCAGTGGATCGACATCCACAACAGCAAATCCCTCACCCGCAGCGAGCGCATCAGCAAAGTCTCAGCGCTCGGCATGAACCATCCCGCATGGGTTTTTGCCACCGCGAAGGCCTGCTTCGAGTGTCACGTCATCGACGATGAGCAGCTTGTGAACAAAGCGGGGCATCCGGCGCTCAGCGATGGTTTTGAATTGCTCTCGTGGTATGCCGGCGAGGTGAAGCACAACTTCCTGGTGACCAAGGAAGGCAAGCCCGTGAAAAGCAACGGCCACGATCCGCAGCCCATTCCCACCGCGCGCAAACGCATGATCTTCCTCACCGGCAAGCTTCTGCACCTCGCACATAGCTTGTGCGCTGTCGGTTGCAGCGAAGACGCGCCCGTGGACAAAGCCGGCAAGCTCGTGCGCCTGCCCAACGGCAAGCCGACCTACGCTGTGCAGCACGCGCAGACCGTGCAACGCCTGATCAAAGAGATGCGCGAGCTGCAACCCAAGCTCGGCATCCCCGAGTATGCACAAGCGCTCGCACTCGTGGAGAGCAACCCCTTGACCACCGGCCACGGCAAAGACCTGGCCAGTGCTGCGATGGAGATCAAGCGGCTCGCCGAACAGTTCAGCAAGAGCAACGATGGCTCGAAGTTCACAGCTCTCGACCAACTGCTCGAATCGCTGAAGCCGCACGAGTCGAACTCGAAGGAGAATGTGGCAAAGCGCTGAGCGCATCGAGATAATCTTCTTTTTTGCCGTAACGCTCTTCAAGGTCGCTACAACTGCATGGTGAAACCCCATGGCAGACAGCGACACAGAATGGTTCATCGAGCAGGTCCGGCGCGAGCAGGCTGCGCTTCGCGCGTTTGTGCGCTCCATGGGCGTTCGTGCGGAGGCGGTGGATGATGTGGCGCAGGAGGCGCTCATCCTTGCCTTTGAGAAGCTCGGGGGCTTTGATCATGCACAGGACTTTGGTCCCTGGGTGAGAGGCATCGCGCGACGACTGATCTCCAATCTGGTGCGCAAGGAATCGCGCCGCGAGGAACTCATGAATCAGGCGATGACAGAGGCTCTGTTGGTCCAGGAGCCCGACGGTCCTTGCTCAGCGCTGGCGAACGAAGATCATCTGGGTGCCTTGCACCTGTGCCTGGAAGCGATGCCCGAGCGGAGCCGGCAGTTAGTTCACTGGCGCTACTTTGAAGATCTATCGCCTGTGGTTATCGCCGATCGTCTCGGGCGCACGGCGAATGATGTAAGGCAGACTTTTTTCCGACTTCGACGCGCCTTGCTGGAGTGCATCGAACAACGCCTCGCCGACCCCGACCCCGACCCCTCATCCGCACCATGAAGTCGCACGAGGAGTTT
Source organism: Verrucomicrobiota bacterium (assembly GCA_963204975.1). GTDB lineage: Bacteria > Verrucomicrobiota > Verrucomicrobiia > Verrucomicrobiales > Verrucomicrobiaceae > JAEUHN01. Next base: position 4,507 of record CAUJJC010000114.1, read on the forward strand.
GAAGCCGCCCTGGCCAGATACGTCGATGGTGAAGCATCATCGTCCGATGTCGCGATGCTGGTTCGCGCGATCCAGGATGATTCCGACGCGAGGGCCGAGATTCGGCAGCAACTGATGCTCGATGATTTGCTGCGTCAGCATGAACAACGAGATCAGGGAGCCTTCGTGGATGCGCTGCGGCTTCGGCTGTCGTGTGCGGAGGACGAGCCCTTTGTGCAACGTGTGACCTCGGCAGCTCTCGCTCATCACCAGCGCACGACGAGTGCTCGACGTCACCGCTGGCAACCCTTCGCACTCGCTGCTGCCGCAGTTTTTCTAGGCATCGTGGGCTGGCAATGGTGGGAGCAATTTGCCAACAAGGGACCTGTCGTGGTCGCGAAGTCAGAGCCCGTCAAGACGCCGCAACCATCGTCCGATCCTTCGATGCCAGAGCCTGAGGACATGCCTGTGGCTGACGAGGTGGTGGTCCGTGCAGATGAGTCTCCGCGATTGTTCACGATGCCATCCGAAGTTCGGGTAATGGCGTCTCCTGGCGCGCAGATGACCATGGAGAGCGCGATGTTGCTCCGTCTTGATCATGGGCGCGTGGCTGCGGATGCTGGTGATGCGGGGAAGGGATTCACCATTCGCACACCCCAGGCCAGCATTGTGGATGTAGGCACCTTGTTCGGTGTGCAGTCACGAAGCGGGGCGCAAACGGATGTCGCCGTCTTCAGCGGTGCCGTGTTGGTCACGCCTCAGGGTTCGGCCAAGGCCACCAAGCTCGTCGCCGGGCAGGCGGTGCGGGTCGATAGCGCTGGGCGATTGTTGCGACTCGCGTCTTTGACGGTGCCCGAGCGCTGGCAGTTCTGGTCCACGGAACCTACAAGCACCCAGTGCATCGCGGCGATTGAGGAGCCAGAGAGCATCACGGGTGTGCAAGCCTTTCATCGGATCATCCCAGGCGGTCTCAAGGATGGGGCGAGTGTGGCGATGAATCGTGTGGAGCGCTGGGGCGCAGCAAGTGGGAAACCCTTCCCGCGTGCCCTGATCGGAGCGGACTTGGTGCAGTCGCCACCGCTCGCAGGGACCACTTCCACGCGATGGCCACTGAGGCTGACGGTGCGTCGCCCGGCCACGGTTTACCTCTTCATGGCACATGCGGCACCTCCGCCCTCATGGCTGTCGAAGAGCTTCACCAAGACTGGCGAGCAAGTTGCTTCCGTGATCCTCACGGGTGGCATGCCCAAGGCCCGCTTGAGCAATCTCTTCGATGTCTGGAAGCGCTCCGTCGATCAGCCCATGGTTCTGACCTTGGGGGCTCCATCACGCCTGCCCGATGGCAAGCCCGCGCCCATGTATGGCATCGCCGCGCAACCTCGCTGACTTCATTTCCCCCCAACAAACCTGAACCCGCATGACTTGCACCTTGCCTCTAGCTATTGTCTCGTTGGCGCTGACTTTCGGCGCTGCACACGCCGCCTACCCGGACTTTGGCGGGCTTACTCCGAAAGGTCTTCAGCGCGGCGTCGAGACCAAGGTGACGGTGCAGGGGGCGCGTCTCGCGGACTTCGAGGGCTTCATCTTTTACTCGCCGGGATTCACCTTGAAGAACATCGAGAAAAAAGAAGCTGGTGCCGTGGTGGCGACGATCGCCGTCGCGCCGGAAGTGCCGCTCGGTTCACACGCGCTGCGAGTGCGCACCGCCTCGGGCATCTCGCATCTGCGGCAGGTGTTTGTGGGGCCGTATCCGACGATTCATGAAGCCGAGCCCAACAGCGAATTCGCCACGCCGCAAGCCGTGGGATTGAATCAAACCATTGAGGGTGTGGTGACGAATGAAGATGTGGATTACTATCGAGTGCCGATGAAGAAGGGGCAGCGGCTCACGATCGAGATTGAGGCGCAGCGACTGGGCTACACGGCCTTCGATCCCTTCGTGGCGATCATGGACAGTCGTCGCTTCGAGCTGGCGATCTGCGATGACACCGTCCTCCACACGAAGGACCCTCATGCCTCCATCGTGGTGCCTGAAGATGGCGATTACATCATTCAAGTTCGCGAGTCCTCGTATGTGGGCAGTGACAGTTCGTTCTATCGTCTGCACCTGGGCGAGTTTCGTCGGCCCGATGTGGTCTATCCTGCCGGAGGCAAGGCAGGTAGCACGGTGAAAGCTCGCTTGCTCAGCATCAGCGGCGAGAGCTTCGAAGAGGATGTGTTGCTGCCAGCTCAGCCTGCATGGCCTTTTGTTCTGCTGCCCAAACAGCAACCCGCGCCATCGGGGAATCTCTTCCGGGTGGTCGAGTTTGACAACGTGATGGAGGTGGAGCCCAACGACGACATCTCCAAGGCCACGCCGAGTTCACTGCCGCCCTCGGTCGCACTCAATGGCATCATCGAGAAGCCAGGGGACATGGATTGTTTCAAGCTCTCGCTGAAGAAGGATCAGCAGATCGAGGTGGTCGCCTTCGCGCAGGCGATTGGATCGCCGCTCGATCCTGTGGTGCTCCTCATGAATGCTCAAGGCGGCGGCATCGTGGAGAATGATGACGCGGGTGATTCGCCACGTCTCGACAGCCGGTTCAAAGCCACCATTCCCGCCGATGGCGATTACTTCCTGCGAGTGGTGGATCAGCTTGAGCGCGGCGGACCCGCCTTTGTGTATCGACTCGAAGTCACCGGCGCACGTCCTGAGATCGTCTTCTCCTCGCCAAACTACGACAACAATGACACCCAGCTTCGGCAGTTCATTCCCGTGCCTCGTGGCGGACGCTTCGCGCAGTTGATCAATGTCACGCGCACCGGCACTGGCGGTGATGCCAGCTTTGTATGCGAAGGGTTGCCGCCAGGAGTGAAGCTGGTCGATGCAGCGATGCCGGGTGGACTGGGGAACATCATGGCGCTGTTCGAGGCGGCACCAGATGCGCCCCTCGGTGGCAGTGCTGCGAGCATTACGCTGAAGCCTAACGATCCGGCGAACCCAACGATGGGTCGCTTGCGCCAGGTCTTCGATTTGGTGCGTGAGGGTAACAACCTGCCGCTGCATCGCACCATCGAATCTCAGATGCCCGTGGCTGTGATCGAGGAAGCGCCGTTTGCGCTGGAGATTGTGAAGCCAGCCGTGCCCTTGGTTCAGGCGGGTGTGATCGAATTGAAGATCGTGGCGAAACGCAAAGAAGGTTTCAAAGCTCCGATCCTGGTGCGCCTGATGTGGAAGCCGCCGGGCATCAACTCGCTTGGTGAACAAACCATCGGCGAAGGGCAGACGGAGTGCGCCTTCCAGCTTGATGCCAATGGCGATGCACCAGCTGGCAACTGGAAACTCACCGTGCTCGGCCAAGCGGACACAGGCAATGGCATCGCCTTCAATGCCTCGCCATTCACGGAGTTGGTTACGGCCCCGATGATGATCGCGAGCGGCACACCTGCTCTCACAGCGGTCGAGCAGGGCAAGAGCACGGACTACTTCTGCAAGCTGGAGCACCGCGTGCCTTTCGAAGGCGAGGCCACCGCGATTCTCTATGGTCTGCCAGATTACCTGCCAGTCGCGCCCGTGAAGTTCACCAAGGCGGTGACCGATCTCGTCTTCAAGATTCCAACGCGACCGGACACACCAGTGAACAAGTATCCGAATCTCTTCGTGATGGCCGATGTGCCCACACCGGCTGGCATCGTGAAACAGCGCTATGCGTTCGGTGGCACCCTGCGTGTGGATGCGCCTCCGCCTCCGCCCAAGAATGCACCTCCAGCTCCGCCGCCGCCACCTGTTCCCGTGGCTGCCGCCGCAACACCTCCAGCCCCACCGCCGCCACGGCAGCTCACCAGACTAGAGCAATTGCGCGAGAAACTGGCGAAGACGAAGTAGGCCTACGCCATTTCGATCACGCCAATCCTCGCGCAGCGGGGCTCAATGCGAGGGCAATTGTCGTGCGATCCGTTTGCAAGATTTCGCGGCTCGCTCGTATCCCTTTCACCCCCTAGTTCGACACCTGCCATGGCACGCGTCGCGCTCTCAAAAAACATCCCCCCAATGCTTCCTCATCGTTTCTCAGCTCTGTCCGTCGCCATCGTGGCGTTCGGCTCGTCGTCATTGATTGCCGCTCCTGCTTGGAAGGCCGCCGAGGCAGTCCTTCAGACCAAGTGCTATGAGTGCCACAACGAGAAAAAGGCCAAGGGCGAAGTCGATCTGAAGCAGTTCGCTGCCGACCCCAAGGTGGCCAAGGAGTTTGATGTTTGGATCAAGGTGAAAGACACCATCGACAATGGTGACATGCCTCCGCCCAAGGCACATCAAATGACCGAGCAGGAGCACGAGACGCTCTTGGGCTGGGTGAACGGTGAGCTTGACGCGCTGGCGATGAAGCAGGCAGGTGATCCAGGACCCGTGACGATGCGTCGGCTGACCAATGCGGAATACGATTACACTGTTCGCGACCTCACTGGCCAGGACTATGGCTTTGGCAAGGAGTTCACCACAGATGGCGGCGGTGGCGAGGGTTTTGCCAACACGGGCGATGTGCTCTTCGTGAGTCCGCAGCAACTCGACAAATACTTCACGGCTGCCCGCAAGATCGCCGAGCATGCCACCATTCTTCCAGGCACGGGTGTCCAGTTCCAAAGCCATCGCGTGGGCTTGCGTGGACCGGAGCAGATGAAGGCGCAGGCCGAGCAGTCGCTCTATGTCTGGTATCAAAAGAAGGCCGCACCACTGTTGCCGAAGGACGAAGATGATCTGCGTGAGGCTGACTACATGCTGGCCTGCTGGAAGTGGAAGCATAAAGACAAGACGGGTGCGCAGTCGCTGGAAGCGCTGGCCAAAGAGATGAAGCTCAATCCTGCCTTCCTGAACAACTGGTGGGCATTGCTCAACAGCGCCGAACCAAAGTCTCGCTTCCTCGACCTCACGCGTGTGCCCTGGCAGCAACTGCCACCTCCCGATGCAGCGAAGCCCAAGGAGGTGCCCGCTCCTGTGATGGCGAGCCTCAAGGCCAATGAAGCGCAGCGCAAGAGTTGGTATTATCGCGCGAAGGGTCAGTATGGCAGCGTGCAGCGCTCGCAGCAGGATGCGGATGCGTTGCGGAGCTACGGCGTGCAGTCGAAGGTCGCAGGCAGCAAGCATGTGAACCTCTGCATCGGTGATGATGGCGACGGTGCTAAAGGGGACATCGCTTTGGTTTCAGATCTCCAGGTATTCGTTGGCAAGGGTCCAAAGAACTACTTCCAGGCCATGCAGGAGCAGGTGAAGAAGGATCGTGAAGCCGTGGCCAAACCAGGTGCCAAGGTCGAAGAACTGAACAAGCGCATTGCTGAATCCGAGGCCGTGCTGGCGAAGTTCGGCAAGCATCCGCTGGGCACTCAGATCAAGCCTGACGTGCTCGCGATTGCAGCTCCGCAAGTCGTGGTGCTGCCTTTGCCCGAAGGTGCTCACTACATGAAGGCGAGCTGCAGGCTGGACATCAATACGCCCGACGTTGATGTGGCGACGATTCAATGGAAGCTCACCACCGATGCTCCTCCTGATGTCACCAAGATCATGCCAGGAGTGCTCACCATTTGGAAGACACGCACCAAGGCCTCGGGCGAGACCATGGGCGACTTCAGCCGCATGAAGCAGGTGTTTCCCGATGAGTATGATCGTCGTCTCGAAGAGGTGGCACGAAACTATCAACGCTGGAAGCCGAGCAACGGAGTCTATTACTACAGCGACGAGCAACTGGGCAACGCACTGACGGACGCGGACAAGAAGCACCTGGAGCGCATGAAGATTGACTGGGGTTACACGGCTCCAGGCGACAAGCTGAATCCGAAGCAAAAAGCCGAGTGGGATCAGATGGTGGTCGGTCACCTGCATTGGTTCGCGGGTCGAGCTTGGCGTCGGCCTTTGAGCGATGCAGACAAGGACAAGCTCGCGAAGCTCTACCAAGCGACTGTTGCAGAGGGATTGGATCGTGAGTCTGCCGCACGTCAGGTGATTGTGCGTGTGCTCGTGTCGCCCAACTTCTTGTTCAAAGCCGAGACCTTGCCGGTGGATCCAGCTACGGCTCCTGGCGAAGTGCCGCTGGGGCCATGGGAGCTGGCTTCACGCCTCAGTTACTTCTTATGGTCCTCGATGCCAGATACGGCGCTTCGTGATGCGGCGGCGAATGGTTCGATTATGAAGAAGGAAGTCCTCGCCGCGCAGATGAAGCGAATGCTGGCCGATCCTCGCGCAGAGTCGCTGGCGAAGGAGTTCGCTGGCCAGTGGCTGGAGTTCAGTGCCTTCAACACTCACGGCGGAGTCGATGACAAGAAGTTCCCTGAGTTCACACCCGAACTTCGCCGCGACATGCATCGCGAGGTGCTCACTTTCTTTGCCAAACTCGTGCGCGAGGATCGCAGTGTGGATGACATTCTGGGAGCGGACTACAGCTTCCTCAATGAGCGTCTGGCCAAGTTTTACGGCGTGCCAGGTGTCACTGGCGAAGACCTTCGACAGGTGAAAGTGGCAGCTCAACAGCGTGGAGGATTGCTGGGCATGGGTGCGGTGCTGACCAAGACCTCACGCCCGAATCGCACCAGCCCTGTGGTGCGTGGCAATTATCTTTACCAGACCGTGCTGGGCATTTCGGCTCCGCCGCCACCACCGAATGTGCCCAAGCTCCCCGAGGGTGCGGTGAAGCCGACGAACATGCGCGCCATGCTCCTCCAGCACCGCACAGATCAGGCTTGTGCCGTCTGCCATGAGCGAATCGATCCGCTGGGCTTTGCGCTCGAGAGCTTCGATCCGATTGGTCGCTTCCGTTCGGCGGATGACCAGGGTGTAAAGATTGATGACTCGGCCGAACTCAAAGACGGCACCAAGTTCGTCGGTCTCAATGGCCTGCGTCGCTACCTCCAGTCGCAGGACGATCAGTTCAAGACTCAGGTCTGTCGCAAGCTCCTCGGCTATGCGTTGGGTCGTCAGACGATGCCCAGTGACAAGCCGCTCATCGCTGAGATGAAAGCCGCTCTGAAGAACAGCTCGGTCAAGGTGTCTTCGGCAGTGCTCACCATCATCCAGAGCCGCCAGTTCCTGAACCGGCGTGTGGACAAGAGCGTGGCGAGCAACTGATCGTCAGCGCAATTTCAACAAGGGCTCCACCTGCTGCTCGATCAGGCGGGGCCAGTTGAGGCTGCCAGCAATCAAATGGCGGCGCACGTAGCGATCAGTCACTCGTGGATGCTCCATTACGCGAGCGGCGATGAGGGCAGGGGATTCGTCCAAGTCGAAGAAGGTGGCAACACTTTGACCCACCTCGCGATGGGCGGCGATGTCTGAACAAAAGACCGGCACGCCGTGCAGAGCTGCTTCCAGGATCGGCAGACCGAATCCCTCCGAAGTGCTGGGGAAAACGAGAGCATCGGCAAGAGTGTAGAGACTCCTCACATCGTCGTCGTCGAGGGCTCCTGCTTCGCCCAGGAAACGCGCCGAATCAGACAGATGCAGTTCGTTCATCAGCGCACGAAGTTCACTCGCATAGGCCACGCCGTCGGCATTGTGGGGATCAGGTGCGCCCGTGATCAGACACACGACATCGAGCCCCGGCTCGCGAAGCGCATGAGTGATGCGGAGGGTGAGTTCGATGTTCTTGCGGCGAAGCACACGAGCGGGATGGAGCAGAACGTAGTCGCGATCCCAGAGGTGCAGCTCATCGGCGAGAGACTCGATGCGCGGCGTGAGTTGCAGAATGCTCGTCACATCAATGCCATTGGGCACGACCGCACAGGCTGAGTCTGGGAGACGCAGGAGGTCGAGGTATTGACGGCGACGAAGCTCGGAAACGGCGATGTGGGTGCAGTTGGGTGCAGGCTGGCGCAGCATCGTGTGATCGCCATCATCCCACGGCAGGTGTGCGTAGGCGGGGTTGATCGCGGCAATGTCATGCACCCAATTGATCCAGTGGACCTTGTTCCACTCCACGGCCAGCTGGCGAAATTGCCTCGTGGCCGGAAGATTGAAAGGCATGGTGAAAAGGTTGTGCACGATGATGGTGTCGTGCCCGCTGAGCACCGTCGAGAGCGGAGCGCACGGCTGTTGGCTCAACTCCGCCGCGATCGCGATCTCCACACCCAAGACTTGCGCATCGGTATTGCCACACACGATCATCACCTCATGGCCGCGAGCTGTGAGAGCACGCGCTTGTTCGGCGATGATGCGCTCCACGCCGCCGATGACCGGTGGGGCTGAGTAATGAACAATGGCGATACGCATGGGCTGAAACTCTACTGCGGTTTCATCCATGCGCATCGGGTGAATGGTTTCGAAAAATCGGAGACATGCAAATTCACACTTCTGGAAGCAGGAAAGATTGAACCTCGGAACGGGACTCGCTACAAAAGGCGCACAATGCCGATGCAATTGCCAGGAACTCGCAGCTTGGTGCTGATCGCCACAGGCCTGCTTCTCGTTGGCTGGTGGTCGGCGCGTAGCAGTCGCGAAGCTGTTCCGGTCCTGGCCGCCCCAGAGATCAAGGCACAGGCAGTGAAGAAGGCGGAGATTGCGGCAAGGCCCGCACCACCCGTCGCTGCACGATCAAGGCAGGGCATCATGGCACTCCCGCAGGAGGTGCCGCTCACGAGCATTCCTGATCGCTATGAGGGTATGACCGTGATCGACTTGCGCGAAGAGCCTCCCCCCAATCAACCGCGATCGCGCTGGACGGTCATCAAGCTGATTAATGATGCTAATGCCAAGTATCCGCTCGTTCGCGTGGAAGAGCGCTGGACGTTAAATGCGCAAGGTCCCGTGCGCACCCGGCAGTCCGCCATGGTGGCCGATCATCTGCTGGTGAAACTTCGCCCTCAGCAGCGCATCGACGTTCTGCTGGAGCGCTTCGATCATTTGCATCCGGCTGTGCGCAAGCATCTGCCGTCCGCTAATGTGTGGGTGATCAGCTTTGAAGATGCGGACCTGGATACCGTGCCACGCGCAGTCCAGGAGATGCGCAGGGCAGGGGACCTCGTGGCTGTGGTGGAGCCAGACTTTGTTTCAGCATCGAGCAACACGCTGGCTGAAAAGCAAAAGATGGCCGCCCGTGAAGTCGTCTCTGAGCGCTGATGGAAACCAATCATCAGCGCACTTGGCTTTCGGCAGTGGCCGCGATTGATGTGCGCTCACTTGCCGTTTTTCGGATGGCTTTGGGCGCACTGATTCTTTGGGATCAATGCATCGCGTTGAGCAATGTCCGGGCGTTTTACTCGGATGAGGGAATGCTCCCTCGCTCGTTCTTGCTGAGTCACCCGATGCAGGATGCGCACATCTGGTCGATGCATCTGGTGGGAGGTTCCGTGCTCGTGCAGTCGATCTTGATTCTGATCACGATGGCTGCGGCAATCGCAGTGATTATTGGCTGGCGCACTCGGTGGTCGCTATTCATCGCCTGGGCATTGGTGTGTTCGACCCATGGAAGGAATCCCACCATTCTTTACGGTGGCGATGTCGTGCTGCGTGTGATGGCCTTCTGGAGCTTGTTCCTGCCCATGGGTGCCTGTTGGTCATGGGATTCGAAACAAGGGCGTGCGCCATCTCCGCCTCCGAAGTCATTCTTTGGCATCAGCTCGCTGGCGATCCTGTTTCAGGTGTCGTTCATCTACTGGTTTACCGCCGTGCTGAAGTATGGCAATGAATGGACCCGCGACGGATCGGCCGTTTACTATGTCCTGAACGCCGACCAGTTCGTGCTCGCACCAGGTCGATGGTTGCTCGGATTTCCCGACCTCTGTCGCTGGCTTTCATTTGGAGTCTGGTGGTTCGAGTTGATTGGCCCATTCTTCGCCTTCATCCCGTGGCGGACAGCGACGTGGCGAGTCCTCGTGATCGCAGCCATGTGGGCCATGCATCTGGGCTTCGCCTTGTGCTTGCGGATTGGCTACTTCCCCTTGGCCATGATGTCCATTTGGTTGCTCTTCATTCCTGGCGATGTCTGGCACTGGTTGAGCAAGCGCTGGCGCAAGCTCGACCTCGTGACCAGCGATGCACCAACCGCTCGTCTAGGATGGCAACGAACTGCCGCTGAGACCTTTGCCGCCGTCTGTCTCACGCTCGTGTTGCTGTGGAATCTGTGGACTACGGACTCGCAAAAATGGAATCGCTGGTTGCCTCCATCCGTCGTCGCAGTGGGTTACACACTGCGGCTCGATCAAAGCTGGGCACTGTTCGCGCCCACACCCGTTACGGATGATGGATGGATGATCTGCGAAGCTGAGCTGTTCGACGGCTCACGCATTGATCTCCTTCGCTCTGGTCAGCGTGTGGACTTCAGCAAGCCAGCACATCTGTCATCCACCTATCCCGACTGGAAGTGGCACAAGCTGCAAGTGAACTTGGTCTCACGTTCCTATGAAACGCTACGGCAGCCGTTCGCAGACTATCTAGCCAGCGATTGGTGCCGGAGGAATCCGCGCTCCAGCAAAGTGCGCAGTTGGACGCTTTGGTTTGTTAGAGAGCAAACGCTGCCACACTCCATCACCGTGACGCCTCAGAAGGTGCAACTGGCGCAGAACCGTTTGTTCATCGCTCCGCCCTGAGACTATTCGAGTGCCTGGACAAACTCGAACATCTTGGGGGACATCTTCGAGGGCTGCTTAATCTCTGTCAGGTTTCCTCCCGCATCACGGGAGATGCTGAATCCATACCAATTGCCCACCAGTCGGCCCTTGCTGTTCCGTTTCAGGACCAGCCTTGACGGCTCTGGCTTGCGTTCCAGGATCGCTTCGCGAGTTCCCGGCTGGAAATCATAGAACTCCAGCACCTCGTCACGATCATTCGGGCGTTCGATGATGTAGCCTTCTTTCGGATCTGTGATCACGGAAAGCGTAATGCGCAACTCCTTGCCCTTGTTGCTGCGCTCGATCAGATCACACGAGCTGTCACCGTGGAACTCAATGCGGAATCGTTGCTCACGCTCGGTGCTCCTCCAGGTGCCTTCCACACCTGCCCAGGCCACCGTCGGTGTGTGAAAATTCTTCGCCACCGAGGTCCATGGCAGGTAGGCCATCGTTGGCGGAGTTAGTTCCGGCAGAGAGGCACCCGAGTTGGACTGGACGAATGCACGCACTCGATCAACGAACTCGATCCACACCGCGCCAAACGCCTCAGCCACTTTCCACTCATCATCATGAGTAGCTGCCTGCGTGGGGCGAAAAGCCGTCTGCACTCGCAGCACGCAGCCATCGAGAGGCGAGGCCGATGAAACGCCGATCCAAACCAAGCCGCTCACCAGTTTTTCCGCCGAAACCGCAGAGCTGGCCACTGTCGTCAGGATGATGTGCTCCGATGTCGCTTCACCCAGCATGAAGGAATAGTCCACACCCGAAGCCACAGAAGAGAACGTCGTCAGTGGCGCATCCCCCTTGTCCGTCGCCCACTGCGCCTTCTCTTCAGGAGAGGGAAAGGTAATCTTCAGCTTCGTGTCATCCATCATCTCATCCAACGATCCGCGCACCTTGCGCAACAGTGCACCCATCGTCATCGCCTTGCCATCTCCGGCAGGCAGCTTCGTGATGGGAAGCGCAATGGATTGAAGGAAAAGATTTCCGCGTGCGCGCTCGATGTGGAGCGTCTTGTAGCGCGCTCCCGCAGCGTCTGCTGGCCTAGCCTGCAAAGTCTCCTGCACCTTGGTCTCCGGCCTGAAACTGATCACCTTGGCCCAGGATGACAGGTCCTGAGCATTCGCATGAAAGGAGAGAACAAAATAGCTGGCAAGCAGCGTCAAAAACCGGGGCGGAACATTCGAAGTCATGGCGCGAGAAGCTCAAAGAGAGAGCCTGTCAGTGCGTTCGTTCAACCGACGCTGCAAGTCGAAACACGAACTTGGTTCGAGTGGCGTCCATTTGATCGCTCCTGGCGTGTTTGATGAAAAAGCAAATACACCTTGCGTGTTTGATCTCCTACGGCACTATCACGGCCCACATCCAATCGCGGGATGGAGCAGCCCGGTAGCTCGTCAGGCTCATAACCTGAAGGTCGCAGGTTCAAATCCTGCTCCCGCAACCAATCTCCAAGCCCCGTAGAATCAAGGTTCTACGGGGCTTTTTGTTTCACGTATCGCGAAGCTAATGGGCATGGTTTTGTTCCCGAGATCATGTCATAGACAGATGATACTTGTCTGACCTGCCCAGCAAAAGGCACCTCACTTCATCGAATGTAGCCCGATCATGTTCCCTTCGGTATCGGTCACCAACGCAATGAAGCCGTAGTCGCCGATGGAGAACTTGGTTTTGAAGACGGAACCACCGGCGGGGACGACGCGGACTTCTTCGACGGCGCAGTCGTCGCAACTGAAGTAAACCAGGGTGCTGTTGCCGCCGGAGGGGCAGCCGGGCATGTGAATGAGCGCGCCGGTGCAGCCGCTGGTGGTCATGTCCATGGGGAAGGTCCACATGTCGAGGTCGCTGGGGAGCTTTTCTAGCTTGCCGTCGAAGACGGTTTCGTAGAACGCCTTCGCGCGATTCATGTCCTGCACATAGATTTCAAACCAGCCGACGGGATTCGTTTTCATAGGACGATGAGGCTGACGGATGACGAATCGGAGGTCAAGATAGGTGTTGGACAAGGCCTTGTTTTGTCGGGTGGTCGCAGGGCAGGGGGAGGGAAGGGGATTGACCGGGCAGTGACTGGATTTGCCGGGCGTGAAACTGGCAAATTTCGGCCCGGAAACTGCACTTCGTCTTGCGCTGCAAGGCTGGTGCGCTAGCACTCCGATTCTTTCCAATCCGCCCTTTTAAGCCCATGTCCGACAAGACCTCCATCATCTACACCATCACCGACGAAGCTCCGGCCCTCGCCACGTATTCCTTCTTGCCGATCGTCAAAGCGTTCACGAAGTCGTCGGGCATCGAGATGGAGACGCGCGACATCTCCCTGGCGGGTCGCATCCTGGCGAACTTCCCGGACTTTTTGACGGACGATCAGAAGCAGTCGGATGACTTGGTGATCCTGGGCAAGCTCTGCGTGGAGCCTCAAGCGAACATCATTAAGCTCCCGAATATCTCGGCTTCGGTGCCACAATTGAAGGCAGCCATCGCTGAGCTACAGGCGAAGGGTTACAACATCCCGAACTATCCTGAGAACCCGCAGTCCGATGCTGAGAAGGAACTCAAGACGCGCTACGCGAAGGTCATGGGCAGCGCCGTGAATCCGGTGCTTCGTGAAGGCAATTCCGACCGTCGCGCGCCGAAGGCCGTGAAGGAGTATGCGCGGGCGAATCCTCACTCGATGGGCAAGTGGTCCGCTGATTCGAAGACCTCCGTGGGCACGATGGGCAAGGACGACTTCTTCTCCAACGAGAAGTCTGTCACCGTCGGTGAAGCGACCGATGTGAAAATCGAGTTCGTCGGCAAGGACGGCAGCACCAAGGTGCTCAAGGAATCCACCCCGCTCAAAGCAGGCGAGATCATCGACGGCACTGTGCTTCGCAAAAAGGCGCTCGTGGCTTTCCTGGAGCAGCAAATTGCCAAGGCCAAGGCCGACGGCGTGCTCTTCTCGCTGCACATGAAGGCAACGATGATGAAGGTCTCTGATCCCATCATCTTCGGCCACGCGGTGAAGACTTTCTTCAAAGACCTCATCGCCAAGCACGAAGCGATGATCAAAGAACTGGGCGTCGATTTCAACAACGGCTTCGGTGACCTCACCGCGAAGATCGAGAAGCTGCCAGCCGATAAGAAGGCAGAGATTGAAGCCGACATCAAAGCTGCCTTCGCGAACGGTCCCGCCGTGGCGATGGTGAACAGCGACAAGGGCATCACGAATCTCCATGTGCCTAGCGACGTAATTGTCGATGCCTCGATGCCTGCGATGATCCGCACCTCGGGGCAGATGTGGAATGCCGAAGGCAAGCCGCAGGACACGCTCGCAGTGATCCCGGACAGCAGTTACGCAGGCATCTATCAGGTAGTGATCGATTTCTGCAAAAAGAACGGCGCGTTTGATCCGAAGACCATGGGCACCGTGCCGAACGTAGGCCTCATGGCCCAGGCCGCCGAAGAATACGGCTCGCACAACAAGACCTTCGAGATCGCAGGCGAAGGAGTCGTCCGCGTTACGGACAAAGCTGGCAACGTCCTCCTCGAACATAGCGTGGAGCCCGGCGACATCTGGCGCGCTTGCCAGACGAAGGACGCTCCCGTGCAGGACTGGGTAAAGCTCGCTGTTAATCGCGCACGCGCCACCGGCGTTCCCGCCATCTTCTGGCTCGACGAGAATCGCGCTCACGACGCGCAGATCATCGCCAAGGTCCGCAAGTATCTCACGCTGCACGACACCGCTGGCCTCGACATCCGCATCATGGCACCTGCCGACGCTTGCTTGTTCAGCATCGAACGCATCGCCAAGGGCCTCGATACCATCTCGGTCACCGGCAACGTCTTGCGCGACTACAACACCGATCTCTTCCCGATCCTCGAACTCGGCACCAGCGCGAAGATGCTCTCCATTGTCCCGCTTATGAATGGCGGCGGACTCTTTGAAACCGGTGCTGGTGGTTCCGCGCCGAAGCATGTGCAGCAGTTCCTCGAAGAGAACTACCTGCGCTGGGACAGCCTCGGTGAGTTCCTCGCGCTGGCCGTCTCGTTCGAGCACCTCAGCGAGACGTGCAAAAACGCCAAGGCCAAGGTCCTCGCCGACACCCTCGACGCCGCGACCGGCAAGTTCCTCCAGGAAGATCGCTCACCGGGTCGCAAGCTCGGCACCATCGACAACCGTGGCAGTCATTTCTACATCGCCTTGTATTGGGCGCAGGCGCTCGCTGAGCAAAACAGCGATGCGGAACTGAAAGCTCAGTTCACCCCGATCGCCGCCGAGTTGACTGCGAACGAGAAGAAGATCGTCGATGAACTCCTCGCCGTGCAGGGTAAGCCCATCGAGATCGGCGGCTACTACAAGCCGGATCAAGCCAAGGCCGACGCAGCGCTCCGTCCGAGCGCGACGTTCAATGCGATCCTGGCGAAGATTTAGTCCAACGCGCTTCAATCATCCTTCAGCAATCCCGGTAGTGCCTCGGTGCTACAGGGATTGTTTGTTTGGTCCCATTTCGTTGGTTCGGCTTCGATTTCCAACAAGACCCGCAGCATGAGATTCGCATTGTTGGCGTCGTGACTCCTCAGCTCATCAGAACCATCGACTCCCACACTGGCGGCGAGCCCACTCGTGTGGTCATCAGCGGCGGCCCCGATCTCGGCGGCGGCAGTGTCGCTGAGCGACTCCATGCCTTCCGTGACTGGCACGATCACTTTCGTCGAGCCATCGTCACCGAGCCACGCGGGTCCGATGTGCTCGTGGGTGCGCTGCTTTGCGAGCCACAAGACAAGTCTTGTGTCACTGGCGTCATCTTTTTCGACAACGCGCAGTTCATCGGCATGTGCGGCCACGGCACCATCGGGTTGGTCGTGACACTTGCCCACCTGGGCCGCATTCAGCCTGGCGACCATCGCATCGAGACCCCCGTCGGCATCGTCACCGCCACGCTGCACGACGACGGCTCCGTCTCCGTGCGCAACATCCCCTCGTATCGCAAAGCCAAAGGCGTGCGCGTCGTGCTCGATGACGAGCGCATCGTCACTGGCGATGTCGCGTATGGTGGGAACTGGTTCTTCATCATCGACCAGCACGAGTTTGATCTCGAGATGAGCAACATCGACGCACTCACCGACTTCACCTGGAAGGTGCGCCAAGCGATCAACGCCCAAGGCCACCCCGAGGTCGATCACATCATCCTCCTCGGCCCGCCCGGCCAACCCGAGGCCGACGCGCAAAACTTCGTCCTCTGCCCCGGCAAAGCCTACGACCGCTCCCCCTGCGGCACTGGCACCAGCGCCATCCTCGCCATCCTCGCCGCCGACGAAAAACTCGCCCCCGGCAAGGTGTGGCGTCAGGAAAGCATCATCGGCTCCGTCTTCGAAGCCAGCTACGAGCCCCACGAAAAAGGCATCGTCCCCACCATCAAAGGCACCGCCTTCATTACCGCCGAGAGCACGCTGCTGCTTGATGAACGTGATCCGTTTTGCTTCGGGATTTAAAGGGGTGTCGGCGCTCCAATTGGCGGCGGTTGACCTCGTTAAGGGTTTGGCTCATCATTTGGAATATGGATAAGCCACCTTCACTGGAGCCCGCCCAAAAGCCTAATTGGCTATATTCTCTCCAAGGCAAAGTTCCGTCGCCAGGGCCGACCAAACCACATCTAATCTGGAAGGGTGTCCTGGTTTGTTGCGTTGCGTTTCTCATTGTCACGAATTCGGGTGATCCGTCAGACTACTTGAGTCGGATATCCATCAACTGCTGGCTGGGTTTAGGGTGCTTGGTTTCGCTCATTGGATTGTATTCGACACGGCTAGGACTGTGCCCGGCAAGCGATGAGTTGTTTGCCCAGTTGCTAATCCAAAAGGCAACAGCTGATTCATACTCGCGGAAGTGGAACGCTAATGACATCAAGCTTCTGGAGTATTGGCTGCACAGGGCTAACAACGAGGCAAATGAGGTTTCCGAGCTGATAAAGCAACAAAGAGAGAAAAACTTCATCACTCGCCAAATGCACCAGAACAATAGTGGGCAAGTTGAAGGCCCGCTGCCTGTGCTAGAAGCCAAGGATTACTATCTCGCTGTGCTTTTCAGAGAGGCAAAACAACGCTTCTATGAAACCGGCAAGACTGATCGAAATGCCGGAGAAGCCGCATCTCTGCAGATTGAGGTGTCCATCGCTCAAATTGAGAACAGGGAAATCTGAAGGCGTCTGCCCTGCCACTTCGCAGGGAAAACAAGCCATTAGGTCCATACTCATGGTGCTTGACCAATTTCGCAGTGCTGTGGGTGGAATTCGTTCATGACTTCCGTTCTGGCTCATGCGTGCGTCACTGAGCCGTCGGCTTGCGTGCAGACGGCGATGACTCTGCTCGATCCCATGAAACTGATCTCCTTCTTTCTCTGCTGCAGCATCGCTTCGGCGGCCGACTTCGATGCTGCGCTCTCGCTTGCCCAGCGCACCGAGAACAAGGTCTATCGCGCCAGCGTGAAACCCAACTGGTTGCCCGATGGCAAGACCTTCTGGTATCGCGTTCAGACAGGGCCGCAGTCGCATGAGTTCGTGCTGATCGACGTGACGACGGCTGAGCGCAAAACTGCGCCGGGCTTGAAGGGACTGGGTTTGCCTGGGGGCGAAGATGTGAAGACATCGACGATGAAGATCGACATTCATCCGACGCGTCGCAACGGGCCGGAGATGGCGTTGAAGTTCATCAACAAGCTCGCCACGGATGTGGACTTGTTTTGGGTCAATCAAAGTGGCGGTCGAGTTCGCTATGGCGGTGTTCGTCCGCAGAGCGAGAAGGAGATGCACACGTATGCAGGGCATGTGTGGCTGGTCACGAGTCGCAATGGCGAACCGCTCGCGGCCATCGAAGCCGCCGAGACCACTTCGACGATCATCATTGATGGCAAAGGCGTGGCTCCTGAGAAGCCGGCGAAGAAGGAAGTAGAGAGGCAAGAGCGCGGGGTGAAGTCGCCAGACGGCAAGTGGTCGGCGTTCATCGACAAGGGCTTGGTGTTTTTTCGCGACATGGCTGGCGGTAAAGACGCGCAGGTGAAGACGGAGTTGGATGGCAAAGCGCCGTTTCAGGATCGCATCAAGTGGTCGCCGGATTCGAAAGTCTTTGTCGTGAGCAACTGCGCTCCGGTGGAGCGGCGTCGCGTCAGCATCGTGGAGTCATCGCCGAAGGGACAGCTTCAGCCGAAGCTCTTCACGCACGATTACACGAAGCCGGGTGATCCTTTGCCGCAGCCGGTGCCAGTGCTGATGCGACAGGTGGGTGGTGAGTTCAAGGCGATGGTGGTGAAGAACGATCTCTTCCCGAACCGCTTCGGTGAGAGCTTGAGCATTGACGTGCGCTGGGCACAGGACAGCAGCGAGTGCTACTTCGACTACAACCAGCGTGGGCATCAGCTTTACCGCATCATCAGTGTGAACGCTGAGACGGGTGCGACGCGGACTGTGATTGAAGAGACGAGCAAGACCTTCATCGACTACACGCAGAAGACTTGGCGTCACTGGCTGGACAAAACCGGCGAACTACTCTGGACCAGCGAGCGCGATGGCTGGTGCCACCTTTGGCTCTACGATGTAAAGTCCGGCAAACCAAAGCAGCAGATCACGAGAGGCCAGTGGGTCGTGCGCGAGGTGCTGCATGTCGATGAAGACAAACGCGAGGCCTGGTTCACGGCGAATGGGATGCGCGCGAACGAAGACCCGTATCACCTGCATCTTTGCCGCGTGAAGTTCGATGGCAGCGAGTTCAAGCAACTCACCGAAGGCGATGGCAACCACCGCGTTGAGTTCTCGCCGACACGTGAGTTCTTCATCGACACCTTCTCGCGCGCTGACATGCCGCCAGTGAATGAGCTTCGTCGCAGCGCGGATGGTAGTCTGGTCTGTGTGCTGGAGAAGGCGGAGGCGAAGGACTTGCTGGCGAGCGGTTGGACGATGCCGGAGCGCTTTGTCGCCAAGGGTCGCGATGGCAAGACGGACATCCACGGCGTGATCATAAAGCCCTCGCACTTCGATGCGACGAAGAAGTATCCCATTGTCGAAGAGATCTATGCCGGGCCTCATGGAGCCTTCGCGCCGAAGGAGTTTGGTCGCGCGTTGCGACAGCATCAAATTGCGGAGCTGGGTTTCGTCATCGTGCAGATGGATGGCATGGGCACCAACTTTCGCGGCAAGGCATTCCACGATGTGTGCTGGAAGAACCTCGCGGACTCGGGTTTCCCAGATCGCATCGCGTGGATCAAGGCGGCGGCTTCAACACGACCATGGATGGATTTGAATCGCATCGGTATCTACGGCGGCAGCGCGGGCGGACAGAGCGCGATGCGTGCATTGATCGATCACAACGATTTCTACAAGGTCGCGGTCGCGGACTGCGGCTGTCACGACAACCGCATGGACAAGATCTGGTGGAACGAGCAGTGGATGGGCTGGCCGGTCGATGACTCGTATGTGCGCAGTTCGAACAAAGAGCAGGCTGCCAAACTTGAAGGCGATCTCTTGCTCATCGTCGGTGAGCTGGATCGCAACGTCGATCCCGCGAGCACGATACAAGTCGTCGGAGCGCTACAGAAAGCCGGGAAGAAGTTCGAGTTCATGCCCATGATCGGCGCTGATCACGGCGCAGCCGAGTCGCCTTACGGATCACGTTTGCGGATGGAGTTCCTGGTGAAGCACTTGAAGCCCTGAAGTGTTGCGGTTCGGGACGACGTTTTGCACCGTGCAATGCTGCCTCCGAGCATGACGTGGTCGGAGTGAGTCTTTGCGTGAAGGCAACTTTGCTGCGGCTATCGTTGGTAGCCTAGTGAAGCGAACAGGGCATCCGGCTTCGCAGACCAGTTGCGTGATAAAAGATGCGGAAGGACGAGGAAAAATGTCCAAATCTGCGTCCAGCGGTGAACTTGAGGTGCCCAACTATGCCTGGACCAGATCGCTACGAACTTTTCACCCGTCTGCTGCTCGAACATGAGCCGGAGATTTTGCGGGCTGTGATGGTCTTCGTGCCGTCACGGGCGGATGCGCGGGACATTGTGCAGGAGACGGCGGTAACGCTGTGGCAGCAGTTTGATCAATACGATGCCACGCG
>CAUJJC010000115.1 GCA_963204975.1 Verrucomicrobiota bacterium
GGTGTGCGGTTCGTGCAAATCTGGAGCGGCAATGACAACGGCTTTCCTCGGCGCAACTGGGACAGTCACGAAGATGTGGAGCGCGATCATGGGCCGCTCGCCTGGGGCATGGCCAAGGCGGTCTCCGCTTTGATCCTCGATCTCAAGCAACGCGGACTTCTCGACGAGACGATCATTCTGTGGACCACGGAGTTTGGCCGGATGCCCTCCACGCAAGGGGGCAAAGGGCGCGACCACAATCCCTACGTGTTTACCAACTGGCTCTGTGGCGGCGGCATTCGTGGCGGCGTGACCGTGGGCGAAAGCGATCAGTGGGGCTACAAGCCTCTCGACCGCGCGAACCCCACGCTGGTCTATGACATTCACGCGACCATGCTCCACCTGCTAGGCATGGATCACACCAAGCTCACCTGGCGTCACAACGGCCTCGACCGCCGCCTCACCGACGTGCACGGGCATGTGATCAAGGGGCTGGTGAGCTGACCTCTTTTAGCAGGCTGCTGAATAGAATGACTTAGCGGCATTGGATTTAGCGAGGCCAGCGCACTCGCATCCGCTACTTGAAGCAGGGAGAAAAAAGAATGTCGGGCCTGCGGTTGATATTGTTCTTTAGAACAGTATTCATGCACCGCATGAAACACCGTGTCTTGTTCATCGACTTCAATTCTTACTTCGCCTCGGTGGAGCAGCAGTTGCGTCCCGAACTGCGCGGCAGGCCTGTGGCCGTGGTTCCGGTGATGACCGATTACACCTGCGCGATCGCCGCCAGCTACGAGGCCAAGGCCTTCGGCGTGAAAACAGGCACCGGCATCCGCGAAGCGAAGCAGATGTGCCCCGGCATCGTCTGCGTGCTGGCACGTCACGATGCCTATGTGCGTTACCACCAGCGGCTGCGCGAGGAGATCGACAAGCACATTCCCATTCTCAAGGTGGAGTCCATCGACGAGATGTCCTGCGAACTCTACGGCGGCTACGTCGAGGAAGCCCGGGCGGTGGAACTCGCCCAACGGATCAAGGCGGCGATCAAAAAGAACGTGGGCGTCTGCCTCAACAGCTCCGTCGGCATCTCGTCCAATCGCTTTCTGGCCAAGGTGGCCAGCGACATGCAGAAGCCCGACGGCATCACCGTGATCAGGCCGTGCGATCTACCGCAGCGGCTGGCCGGACTGCAATTGCGCGACCTTCCCGGCATCGGTCGCAACATGGAGGCCCGGCTGCTGGCGAAGAACATTTTCACTATCGAGCAACTGTGGAACTGCGCCCCCAAGCAGGCCCGCGCCTTGTGGGGCAGCGTGGAAGGCGAGCGCTTCTGGTATGCGCTGCACGGCGAAGAACTGGAGCGCGAGGAGACCACCCGCAGCATGGTCACCCACAGCCATGTGCTCGCCCCGGAGGATCGACCGCTGGCCCATGCGGAAAACGTGGGCCGCCGTCTGCTGCTCAAGGCCGCCAGCCGGATGCGCCAGATGAATCTCAAGGCCACCCGGCTCGACCTCGGCGTGCGCATCGAGCACGGTGCGCGACTGGAAGGCGGCATCCGCTTCCCGCCCGTGTGCGACAGCTTCGCGCTGCTCAGTGTGTTCGCCGCGCTCTGGGGCGATGTGCTGCACTCACATCCACCACGCCTGAAGAAGGTGAGCCTGGCCCTGCACGGGCTGATCCCCGACGACGCGCCGGAGCAGCTTTCGTTGTTTCCTGAGGAAGGCGTGGGTGCACGCAGCCCGCAGGAGCAGGAGACTCACGAACGCCTGTCGCGCGTGATGGACAGCATCACCCAGCGCTATGGCCGCAACGCGCTGACTCTGGGCCTGACCGAGCACGACGGACGCAGCTTCACCGGCACCAAGATCGCCTTCACCCGCATCCCCGAGGCCAGCGACTTCGAGCAATGGAATGACGAAGAGTCAGGCTCTGCGGCGGATGGTTCATTTCCACCAACAGCGCTGCCGCTCCATTTCAGCCATAAGAAATGAAAGCCCGTCATGCTCGCGAGTATGATCGCCTAAAGGCCAACTGACCCCTCGCTGGCGATGGTCGCGTTGGAGTCGAGCCTTCAGGCGATTTCAGCAGTTGCTCAAAAGCGCACCCCGCACCCACCCAAGGCTCCTCACATTGCCAGTGCCTTCACGCGGCGGCGGGCCAGCCACTTCCGCGTTTCCTCCACCCACAGCACGCTGCTGGCGACGACACCGATGAGGAACACGTCGGCCAGGGGGATGGGGACGGTTTTGAAGAGGTGGTTCATGGGCTCGGTGTAGATGACGAGGAATTGCAGCACATTGGCCAGGAGCAGGCCGCCGACGATCCAGCGATTGCGCAGGACATCGAGGGTGAAGACGGTGTGGGTGGCGCTGCGGCAGTTGAGCACATTGAACCACTGGCAGACGGCGACGAGGGTGAAGGTCTCGGTTTGCACCAGCTCAAAAGGCACACCAGCGGCGAGCCGCCAGTGGAAGAAGCCGAAGATGGCGATGACGGAGGTGCTGACCATGAGCAGCAGGCGGTGCAGCATGGGGCGTGTGACAAGGGGCTCGTTCTTCGGGATGGGCGGGCGCTGGAGTTCGTCGCCCTCCAGGTGCTCCATGATGAGGTTCACGGTGACGGTGCCTTCGGTGACGATATTGATCCACAGGATCTGCACGGCGGCAAGCGGCAGCGGGTAGCCCAGTAGCATGGCGAGCATGAGGACGATGACTTCATCCAGCGAGGTGGCGAAGAGGAAGAGCACGACCTTCTTGAGGTTCTGATAGACGAGGCGGCCCTGCTCGATGGCCTTCACGATGGTGGCGAAGTTGTCGTCGGTGATGATGATCTTGGCCGCTCCCTTCGCGACCTCGGTGCCGGTGATGCCCATGGCGACGCCGACATCGGCGGCGGCGAGCGCAGGTGCATCATTGACCCCATCGCCGGTCATGGCGACGACGTGGCCTTGCGACTGGAAGGCTTCGACGATGCGCAGCTTCTGCGCGGGATGCACGCGGGCGAACACGGAGATGCGTGACAACGAAGCGCGCAGATCCTGCTCGGGCATGGCTTCGAGTTCGTTGCCATCAATCGCGATGTCGTCGGGTCGTGCGATTCCCAGGGTGCGGGCGATGGCGAGGCCGGTGATCTTGTGATCGCCAGTGACCATGACGGCGCGCACGCCGGCACTCACACACTCGGCCACGGCATCGCGCACTTCCTCGCGCGGTGGATCGATTTGGCCTACGAGACCGAGGAACCGGGCGCGACCACGAAAGGGTTCGAACCCGGCGGCTTCATCCAGGGTCGTGTCGATCACCTCGGCGACCGCAAGCACGCGCAGGGCATCGGCGGCGAGTGACTCGGCGATGTGCTCGATGGCCGAGCGATCCAACGACGCGGGATCGCAGAGGTCGAGCACGCGCTCGGGTGCTCCCTTGATGAAGACGCGACCGGTGCTGCTGTGGCCGTGCTGGGTGGCCATGAGCTTGCTGCCGGAATCGAAGGGCAATTCCGCGCGGCGAGGCCAGGCATGGCGCAGAGGTTCGGGCTCGATGCAGCCTTTGAAGGCGACCGTGAGCAGCGCGGCCTCGGTGGGATCGCCCAGCGCACGCCAGCGGGTGTCCGGTGCATCGGGAGGAATGAGCTGGGCATCATTGCAAAGGGTGATGGCTTCCAGCAGCGCGCACAGGGCCGGATCATCGGCAACGGTCAGCTCGCGTCCCTCGCTCCGCAAAGCTCCGGCGGGGGAGTAACCTGTGCCGGTGGCTTCGATGCGGCGCTGATCGGGCAGCACGAGCGTGGTGACGGTCATCTCGTTCTTGGTAAGCGTGCCGGTTTTGTCCGAGCAAATAATGCTGGTGGAGCCGAGCGTCTCCACGGCGGCAAGCCTGCGCACGATCACGCCTTGTCTCGCCATGCGCTGCATGCCGATGGCGAGCGCGATGGTCATGGCCACGGGCAGGCCCTCCGGCACCATCGAGACCATCTGGCTGATGGCGACCATGAAGACCTGCATGAACGGCATCTCGCGCATCAGGCCAAGGCCGACAACGATGGCGAAGAGCACGAGCGCCGCGCCCGCCAGCCAGTGGCCGAACTGCTCCAGCCGATTCTCCAGCGGTGTGGGCGGCTCCTCGGCGCTGGTGGTGATCTGCGCGATCTTCCCCACCTCGGTGTGCGTGCCGGTGGCAACCACGACCGCGCGTCCGCGTCCTGTGGTGACGTGAGTGCCTGCAAAGATCATGTTGGTGCGATCTCCGAGCGAGGTGTCCTCGGGCAGCGCCTCAAGGTGCTTCGAAACGGGCAGCGATTCGCCCGTGAGCGCGGCCTCCATGCACTCCAGAGCTGCGGCTTCGATCAAACGCGCATCTGCACCCACGCCATCGCCTGCACTGAGCAGCATCACATCGCCAGGCACAAGTTCGCGCGCCTCAATGCTCTGCTCCGCGCCCTCGCGGACGACGCGCACCTTGAGCACCGACAGCTTCCGCAGTGCATTCATCGACTGCTCCGCACGCCCCTCCTGCACCGCGCCGATCAAGGCATTCACCAGCACGACCACGAGGATCACCAGCGCATCGCTGCGGTGCCCCATGGCGAAGGCAATGATCGCAGCGACGAGCAGGATGTAGATCAGCGGACTGGCGAACTGCGCACCAAAGATGCGCCACCAGGACTTGGCTTTGGCTTCCGGCAGTTCGTTAGGCCCGTGCTCGGCGAGACGCCGTGCCACCTCTGTGCTGCTGAGCCCGCGCTTCGGATCAGACTGGAGTGACTGAAGCAAATCATGGAGTTCGGCGCTGTGAGATGCACTCATGCCCGAACTTACGCCAAGGCGGCATCCTCCGACGAGCTATTCCTTGCGCCTTTCCACGCCTCCACTGGCTAATCCCCCGCCCCGGCGTTCTCGGCGTCGATGGTCAGCTTCATGCCCATGAGCACCCAATCATAATCATTGGCATGCATGTCCTGAAGGTAGCCGGGGATGCGGGCGAGTTCGTCGAAGCCGCACTCTTTGAAGTTGTGGATCGCCGTGGAGCGGTCGCCGTTGAACTCAGCCTCCAGCTTGGTGAGGCCGCAGTGACACGCGACCTCGACAAGCTCGTCGATCAACACCTTGATCAATCCGATGCCGCGATACTCAGGATGCGTGAGCGCGCCGACCATGCCGATGTGCCGCTTCCAGCCGCCCGCGCGTTGATGGAGAGTGGCATGGCCAATGATCTGGCCATCGGCGAAGGCAAGCAGTGGCAAATGCTGCTCGTAATCGAGGTCCTGCACCCATTCGTTGGCGGTCGCACTGTTGGGGTAGCGATGCTTGATCAGGAAGCGATCCGTCTCGGGCACAGCGTGGTGGAACTTCTGGAACGCGGGCTGATCATCGAGCTGTAGCGGACGAATGAGGCACTGGACGCCATTGCTGAGGGTGTGACGAACGGGAAATTTTTCGAGGGCGAAGTCGATCATGGTGATGTGGTGGTGGCTGATCTGTTGTCCAAGCAGCCGCCATGCCAGCGCGGTGCCCGCGAGTGCGCCTGAACTGGCGGAGCACGATCAATGATTGCGGGGACGACTGATTTCTGCCTTGCCGGGCAAGCCGGAGATGCCTACCCTTGCCGCCATGTTCTCCCCACGCTCTTTCGCTTCTCTCACGGCCCTCGCAGGCGCATTGATCATCGGTTTCACCAGCTGTAAAAAAGAAGGCGGCAACGCCAACGCGGATGAAATCGTGATCGGCGAAGTCGCCGCGATGACCGGCGGCACGGCCACCTTTGGCACATCGTCACACGCAGGCACGCAGATGGCCATTGATGAGATCAATGCGGCGGGCGGCTTGCTCGGCAAGAAGCTGAAGCTCATCACCGAAGACGACCAATCAAAGCAAGGCGAAGCAGGCACGGTGGCGAAGAAACTCATCTCGCGTGAAAAGATCGTCGCTCTGCTCGGCGAGGTCGCTTCGGGCAAGTCGCTGGAAATGGGACCCATCGCACAGAAAGCGGGCGTGCCCATGATCTCGCCTGCGTCCACCAATCCGAAGGTCACAGAGGTGGGCGATTACGTCTTCCGCATCTGCTTCATCGATCCGTTCCAAGGCACCGTGATGGCGAAGTTCGCGATGTCGCGCGGCTGGAAAAAGGTGGCGATCCTCACCGACACGAAGCAGGACTACAGCGTGGGCCTCGCGCAGTTCTTCAAAGAATACTTCGCCAAGAACGGCGGCACGATCACGGGCGAGCAGAGCTACGGCTCCGGCGACAAGGACTTCAAAGCCCAGCTCACCGCGATCAAGGCAGGCGCACCGGATGCGATCTTCGCCAGCGGCTACTACAACGAGACCGGCCTCATCGCTGCGCAGGCTCGCGAACTCGGCATCACCGCACCGCTGCTCGGCGGCGACGGCTGGGACTCGCCCTCGCTCGTCGAGGTCGCGGGCAAAGCCATCGAAGGCAGCTTCTTCAGCAACCACTTCTCCAACGAAGACAAGTCGCCCAAGATCCAGGACTTCGTGAAGCGCTTCCAGGCCAAGCACGGCAAGACTCCCGATGCCATGGCCGCGCTCGGCTACGACAGCGCCATGATTCTGGCCGATGCCATCAAGCGCGCCGGCACCACCGAAGGCAAGGCTCTGCGCGATGCGATCGCCACTACCAAGGACTTCGACGGTATCACCGGTAAGATCACGCTGGACGAGAAGCGCAACGCCAACAAGTCCGCCGTGGTGCTGACGATCAAGGACGGGAAGTTCAGTTTCGTGGAATCTCTCGCTCCGTAATCCCACTCGAATCATGACCGCGCTCAGCATTGCCTTCCCAGAGCGACTTCGCCAGAAGCTGGACTCATTCGTCGCCGACGGATGGGCGTCCAGCGCGGACGACATCGTCGTGGAAGCGCTGCGCCGTTTCCTCGACTCGCACGAGCCGGGGCTGATCGAGTCCCAAGTGATGAGCGACGTGGAATGGGGGCTCAAGGGAGATGCCTGATTCGGCCTGTGTCGTGAGCGATGCGGGGCCGCTCATCCACCTGGATGAACTGGGATGCCTGGATCTTCTCGGAGGCTTGGGCGATGTCTTGATTCCAGAAGTTGTGTGGGCTGAGGTTCAGAAGCACCGGCCCGCATTCGCGCTGAACCTCATTGCCACGGCGCGCATTGTTCCAAGTGAGGCGGTGGATGCACAGCTACATGCCGTCTCAAAGGCCTTCGATCTGGATGCTGGGGAGATCGCTGCCCTCGCAGTGCTGAGGAAAAAGAGGGCACGAATGCTGCTCTGCGATGACTCCGCTGCTCGCCTCGCAGCCGAATCTCTCGGTGTGGAAGTGCGCGGCACCATCGGCCTGATCGTCCGTGCCATCCGAATGAAATTGCGAACGACGGAAGAAGTTCATCACCTGCTCCACAACTTGACTGCACTGAGCACTTTGCATGTGAGCCAAGCATTGCTAAAGCAGGTGCTCGCCCAACTGCCTGCTCCATGAGCCAGTTCCTCCAACAGCTCCTCAACGGCCTCTTCCTTGGCTCGATCTACGCCTTGATCGCGCTGGGCTACACGATGGTGTATGGCGTGCTGCGATTCATCAACTTCGCTCACGGTGATGTGTTCATGCTCGGTGCGTTTACCGGGTTGTATGTGAACAAGCTGCTGGCACCAGTGCTCGCGGCTTTGCCGTGGCCGGTTGCGATTCTGATCGTGCTGGTGCTGTCGATGGCGATCTGCGCGGCGCTCGGGATTCTCATCGAGTGGCTGGCGTATCGACCGCTGCGTGACAAGCCTAGGCTCAATGTGCTGATCACCGCCATCGGCGTGTCGCTACTGATCGAATATACCGGGCAGCTTGTCTTTGGTGCCACGCAACGGCCTTTCCCCGCGATCATCCCGAAGGTGAATGTCGGCGGCCTCGGTGGACTCACAGTGACGATGACTCAGGTGATTGTGGCAGTGACAGCGGTCGCACTCATGATTGGGCTGCGTTTCATCGTGATGAAGACGAAGATGGGCATGGCCATGCGGGCACTCTCGCTCAATCCGACCGCGTCATCGCTCATGGGTGTGAACAACAGCGTGGTAATCTCCTTCACCTTCGGCCTCGGCTCCGCACTCGCAGCGGCGGGCGGCATTCTTTACGCGTCCTTGTATCCAAGCATCGAGCCCTTCATGGGCATCCTGCCTGGCCTAAAAGCGTTCGTCGCGGCCGTGCTCGGTGGGATTGGCAACATCCCAGGGGCAGCGCTCGGTGGTCTCATCATCGGCGTGACGGAGACGCTGGTCGCAGGCTACAGCGATGTGCTCGGCATTCCTTCGGGCTACCGCGACGGCGTGGCCTTCGTGATTCTCATTTTGATCCTGCTCTTCAAACCCTCCGGCCTGCTGGGCAAGGTTGAACGCGAAAAAGTCTAAGGCGATGAAGCACTACAAGTCTCAACTCGCTCTGATCGTCGCCCTCGCAGTCAGCCTGGGGGTGTCGCTCTGCTCATCGTCGATCGACGACTACTACCTCGACATCATGCTCAATGTGGGGATCAACGTCATCCTCGCGGTGAGCTTGAACTTGGTGAATGGCCACACGGGTCAGTTCTCGCTCGGCCACGCCGCGTTCATGGCGGTAGGGGCTTACGGCTCGTCCATCGTCACGCTGGAGATGGGCGCTGCCATGATTCGCGTGTTTGGTGGCAGCAGCTGGTTCGCTGAGGGACTCACCTTCTTGATCGCGCTCTGCGTGGGCGGTCTTTGCGCGGCGTTGTGCGGCTGGATCGTGGGCGTGCCATCGTTGCGACTGCGTGGCGACTACCTCGCCATCGTGACACTGGGCTTCAATGAGATCATCCGCGTCGTCTTGCAGAACACCAGTGGCGACGGTCCCTTCGGCGGCGCTCTGGGCCTCAAAGGCATCGAGCCCTACACGAACTTTTTCTGGGTCTTCGCCACCGCTGCCATCGCCATCTACACCATCAGCGCGCTGGTGAACTCCACGTATGGCCGAGGCTTTCTAGCGGTGCGTGATGACGAGATCGCAGGCGAGTCGATGGGGGTCAACACGGTGCGCTACAAGGTGATCGCGTTCGTCACGGGCTCCTTTTTCGCCGGACTCGCGGGCGGCCTCTACGCGCATCTGCGCACCACCATCTCGCCCGAGGGCTTCAATTTCCTCAAGTCCGTTGATGTGGTCGTGATGGTGATCCTGGGCGGCATGGGCAGCACCGTCGGTGTCATTCTCGCCGCCGTGGTGCTCACGGTGCTGAACGAGTTCCTGCGCGACTTCGAGCAGTATCGCATGATCGTTTTCTCGCTGCTGCTCATCGTGATGATGATCGTGCGTCCGCAAGGGCTGCTGCCGGCTACCGTGTTCCAAAGGAGGAAGCAGGCATGAGCGCAAAGCTCCAGCTCGATAACGTCACGATTCAGTTCGGTGGCCTGCGCGCGGTCGGTGATCTGAGCTTCCAGATCAACCCCGGCGAACTTATCGGCCTCATCGGTCCCAACGGCGCAGGCAAGACCACCGTCTTCAATCTGATCACGGGTGTGTATCATCCGACTGCTGGCAGCATTCGCTTCAACGACATCGCGATCCCCGGCCACAAGCCCCATCAGATCACTCGTCTCGGCATCGCGCGCACGTTTCAAAACATCCGCCTGTTCCCGTCGATGTCTGTCTTCGACAATGTGCGCACTGCGATGGTGATGCACCAGCAGCACGGCATTACTCACGCCCTCGTGCGCGGCCCTGCCTATCACGACGAGGAAGCGACCATCGAAACCGACATCCTCGACCTGCTCGACATCTTCAAGCTGCGCGATGTGGCGCATGTGTTGTGCAAGTCGCTCTCGTATGGCGACCAACGCCGCCTTGAAATCATCCGTGCGCTGGCGACCAAGCCGAAGCTCCTGCTGCTCGACGAGCCCGCCGCTGGCATGAACCCGACGGAGAAAGAGGAGCTGATGCACCTCATCCGTTTCATCCGCGACAAGTTCGACATCGCGGTGCTGCTCGTGGAACACGACATGAAGGTCGTCATGGGCATCTGCCAACGCATCGTGGTCATCGAATACGGCGTCAAGATCGCCGAGGGCACGCCCGAGGAGATTCAGAAAAACCCGAAGGTGATCGAAGCTTATCTGGGAACCGAAGGAGGTGACACCGATGCTTGAGATTGAAAACCTCGAAGTCAGCTACGGCTCAATCAAGGCGCTGCATGGTGTGTCGCTAAAGGTGCCGCAAGGCAGCATCGTGACGCTCATCGGAGCGAACGGCGCGGGCAAGTCCACCACGCTGCGTGCCATCTCCGGCCTTATCAAAGCACGCGGCGGCTCGGTCAAATACGACGGCGAAGACGTCACCAACCTGCCTGCGCACAAGATCGTGGCGAAGGGGCTATGCCATGTGCCCGAGGGCCGCATGGTGTTCGCGAATCTGACCGTCGAAGAGAACCTGCGCATGGGTGCCTACCTGCGCAACGACAAGGCAGGCATCGCCGAGGACATGGAGTTCTCCTTCCAGATGTTCCCTCGACTGAAGGAACGCATCCATCAGGCCGCAGGCACGATGTCGGGCGGCGAACAGCAGATGCTCGCCATCGCCCGCTCGATCATGAGCAAGCCACGCTGCCTGATGCTCGATGAGCCATCGCTCGGCATCGCGCCGATGTTGGTGCGCTCGATTTTCGAGCAGATCGTCGCGATCAACAAGGAGCGAGGCATCACCATTCTGCTAGTCGAACAAAACGCGAACCTCGCGCTCGCGATCTCCCAGCACGGTTACGTGCTTGAAACCGGCAAGATCTTGCTCGCTGACAGCTCTGAGGCCCTGCGCAAGAACCCGCAAGTGCGAGAGGCCTATCTGGGCGGTTGATCAAATCCAGCCGCGCAGACGATACGCAATGGTGCCCACGACTTCGTGGAACCAAATGCTGTAGTCGGTCAACTGACCGGTCTCAGGCCTGTGAATCCACTGTGTGACGTTTTTCTTGGTAATGAAGGAGCAAGGCACCGGGATCACTTCGATGCCGGTGGTCTTGCGAAAGACTGCGGATGCTCGATTCATGTGGGAAGCCGAAGTGACCAACAGGATGCGTTTCCAGCCGTGCTTCCTGGCCAGTTCAGCCGTTTTGAGTGCCTCGTCATGCGTATCCGCACAATGGCCCAGCCCCATGACCGCTGCCGTCGTGAGATTCCAGCTCTCGATCCATTCAGCCACCGCCTGGGCTTCAGTCCGATGATTTTCTGGCGCTCCGCCACCAATAACGAGCAAGGGTGCTCGTTTGCGGCGCATCAGCTCGATTGCCGTTGTCGGACGATCCGAACTCTCCTGGACATTGACGCCAATGATCTCACGAACAGACGCCTGAATGCCACCACCTAGAAGAACCACAGCATCTCCTTGCGGCAGGGAATCCCATTGCTGATTGATGCTTCGCCAAGGACCTTCAATGGTCGCCAGACACCGATTGCCGAAGGGGAAGCACATCGTAAGGGTCATGAACAACCACATCATCAGCGCAATAATGGAAGGTTTGCGCAGGCCCTGACGGCGCAACCACCACGCGAAAACCAGCAGTGCCAGCCAAACGAGAGGCAGCGGCTGGAGCAGTTCGATCAGTTCCTTGAGCAAAAAGATAACCATACGGATCGTGGCGACTACGATGCTAACGAGCGTGGGTCAAACTTCGCCAACAAAAAAGCGGACGCCGTGAGACGTCCGCTTTGATTTGGAATAATTGGCGCTGATCGATCAGGCAAACAAGTCGAGCACTGGCTGACCCTTGTCAGCGATGGTGAAGGGACGCTTGCTCGGCGAGTAGATGACCTGATCCAAGGGCAAGCCGAGCGCGTAAGCGATGGTGGCATTCATGTCCTGGACCTTCATCTTGTTCTCGACGACTTCGCGGCCTTCTTTGTCTGTCTTGCCATAGACGTAACCGCCCTTCACGCCGCCTCCAAACATCGCTGCGGAGAAGGCTTTCGGATAATGGTCGCGACCCACGTTCTTATTGATGTCAGGTGTGCGTCCGAACTCGGAAGTCACGACGACAAGCGTGTCTTCGAGCAAGCCACGGCTGTTGAGATCCGCGATGAGAGCGGACAAGCCCTTGTCGAGAGTGTCGCAACGCTCGGGAACGGCAACAAAGTTGGCATTGTGCGTGTCCCAGCCGCCGAGGGAGACCTCGACGAAACGCACACCGCGCTCGACCAATCGGCGGGCAAGCAAGCAACCCTGACCAAAGGCTTCCTTGCCATAAGCCGCACGGACATCACCGGGCTCCTGATTCAAGTCGAAAGCCTTGAGGTCTTCAGACTTCATCATCGCGATCGCGTCGTCATACATCTCGCTGTAGGCCTTCACATTGCGATGCGGGAAGGTGGAACGAAAGTCCTTGTCGAGTTCATCAGCCAGCTTCATGCGGGCCTGGAACTTGTCCTCCGTGAGGCCGGGCTGAAGGCGGACGTTCTTGAGGCCGTTCTCAGGGTTGCTCACGAAGAGAGGGCTGTGCGCCGCAGGGAAGAATCCAGCGCCAGGATGACGGCTGTCATTGCCAACGAAGACGAAGTTCGGCAGGGTGCTGTTGCCACCGCCTTGAAACACATTCAACCATGCACCCATCGCTGGATGACGAATGGTGCCACGCAATTCGTAGCTGGTGTGCATCATGTAGTTGCCCTGCTCGTGCGCTCCCTGAGTGGAGGTTAGCGAATTCACGATAGCTCCGTGATGCATTTGCTTGGCGGTCAGCGGCAGATACTCGGAGAGGCGAACTCCATCCGCTGAGGTCTTGATGGGTTTGACCGGACCGGCAGTTTCGACGCCTTCCTTGCTGTCCCATGTATCGAGGTGGGATTGTCCACCGCTCATGTAAAGATAGATGACGTTTTTCGCGGTGGCGACCTGCTTGAGCTTGGACGAGCCCTCGAAGGCCCCGAAGGACTTGCCTTCCATGAAGCTGTTGAGGAGGCCGACGCCAAGCAGCGAAGAAGCGGTCTTGGCGGCGAAGTCGCGGCGAGTGATCTCACCGGAGTGGAGGAGTTTGGAGGCGAGTTCTTGGTTCATGATGCTAGAGGCAGTTAGTTAGGCTTTGTCTGAAATTACTGGATGAAAATGAACTGCTGGGTGTTGAGCAGAGAGAAGATGAGGTCATTCATGTCGGTCAAACCCTGATCTTGTGCCGACATCCAAGCCTGTTTCTCACGAGTCGTTGGCTTGCGGGACAGCAGGGTCATGTAAGCCGCTTCAATCTTGTCATCTGGATATTGCGCCTTACTGATGGTGAGCATCAACTGGCTGAAGTTGTTTGTGATCTGCGGGAGCAACTCACCGTTCATCATCGCGAGCGCCTGTGGCACGCTGGCTTCACTATTCGAATTCTCGATGGTTTCACGGTCACTCTGACCGAATTCGCGGAGATAGTGACCGCGTGGAGCCGGGCTCTCGAGTTCCGCCGAGCGAAGATAGCGTGCGGCGATATTCCGACGATTGCCAATGTATTGGCGGATCTGCTTTTCTTCCTTCATGCCGAAGAACTCAGCTTCTTCACGATATGCGGCATCGCGTGCAGCCTCGTCAGCCTTGCGCTCTTCCGGCGTGAGTTCCTTGCGGTCATAGCCAGGGATGCGGACCCGCTCCATACGAGCCCCACCATTCATGGTCATCATATCACCTCCGCTCATCATCATCGCGGGCGCGGCGGCATCGGCGGGCTTGCCATCAGCAGCAGGCTTGAGTGACGCCATCTCGTAGGGCTTGCCGGTGACTTTCTCGAACAGCTTCTTCGAGCCGTTGACCAAGATTTCCCGGTATGCCACCTGACGGCCTTCATTCTGAATCCGATTGGACTCACTGCGGATCTCATCGGACTTGGCGCGCAGTTTCTTGGCCTCTTCCATGGCCTTGTCACGCTCAGGCCCTTCCTTCATCACTTCAGCCTTGGCCAGAGCTTCTTTAGCTATTGTGCGAGCTTCGGCGAAACGAGTCTGCACATCCTGGGTGCGCTCACGGTTTTTGTCATAAATGGCGGCAGAGGCTTTGATGCCTTTCAGGAGTTCCTCGGGAGCGAGCGAGTCCACGCTGTCGGCGTTCTTCTTCGCCTGAAGGATGCGTTGTTCCATATCTTCGCGAGTGCGGGCATTGATCATGTCCGGGTTCGGATTGATCAAGGTGACAAAGCTGTCCCACATCTGTTCAGGGCTCATCCGGCGCAAGATGGGGCCGGTGAAGTGGTAGGCGACGCCCGGGCTGATCTCATCACGGGTGACCTGACGCTGATAGGTGCTGGTATTGAAGAGGACGCGAAGGTAGGCCTTCATATCATAGCCGACCTCCACCATGAGTTTCTCCAGATGCTTCTGAAGCTCAGGCACCATGGGCGTGGAGCCGTCCATCAGTTCATCAAGAGGCTCGATCAGTGCAAGGCCGAAGGCCTTCTTCCAGAGGCGATTCGTGATCACAGTGGTGAATCGAGGATTCTCTGGGCCGGACATCCAGCGGGCGTAGGCCTCAAGGGGAGTCTCACCTGGCAGGCAATTCGCCTCGTGTCCCATCATGGTGCCGGGCTCAATGCGTTCCTTGGGCTTGGCATCCTCGTATTTGTAATCGTGAGGAAGCTGCGGTTTGCGATCCTCGAAGGAAACGGAGGTGTAGCGCATGGTATCGCGCACGTCCGTCATGGCTTCCTGATACGAGCGCTGCTCACGGCGGAGCTTGTCCTGCACTTCACGGCGCTTCAGATTCACCTCCTTCATTGCGACATCATAGGCCTTTTGGTCTTCAGCATACTTCTGGGAAGCTGCCTTGTAGTCGGACATGACCTTGGCCTTTTGCTCCGCGGTCATGTTGCCCTTGATCCGGGGGCTGTCAGGACGACGTGGGCGCTGGGGTTCCTTGATGGATGCACGCGCCGTGTTTTCCTGCTCGCGCAGAATGTCGCGCACACCGCTCATCGCTCCGCCGTAGTAGTCCTGGGTCTGCACGCCGTAAGTGAAAGACGCCATCTTGTAGAACTGCATCTGCGTCCACTTGTCGAAGGGGTGATTGTGGCATTGCGCACACTCGATTCGGGTGCCGAGGAAGACACGCACCGTATTCGCCATGTTATCCAGGGGCATGCCACGATCTCTCATGTAGTAGCCGATGGCTCCATTCTCCCAGGCCTTGCCCTGAGCAGCGACCATGTCCCGAACGAACTCGTTGTAGGGCTTGTTGTCACGGAGGCTCTGCTTCACGAAGTTCATGTAGGCGGCACCCGTGATCTGGCCCGTCTGCTGACCATTGGACGTCACGCGAAGCACGTCGGCCCAGTAGTTGAAGAAGTGCTGAACGTAGCCTTCGGAGGCCAGCAACTTGTCAATCAGCTTGGCCCGCTTGTCTGTCGCCTTGTCACTCAGGAACGCCTCAGCCTCACGCGTGGTGGGAATCCGTCCGATAATGTCGAGGTAGATTCGGCGAACGAAGGTGTTGTCATCCGCAGCGGGATTGCCCTTCACCTTGGCCTTCTCCCAGTCCTTGGCGAGGATACTATCGATGGCCCGTGCAGCCGTTGTAGTATCTGGCCCTTTGGCCAAAACTACTGAGCTGAGAGCCACAGCGATGGAGGCGAGGAACGTCGTGCGATGCTTCATCATAGTGACCATAAAACGCCAATCGGTGGCTGCTTTATCACAATTCACGAATACTGCCGGATTGGCTCCGATCCTCCTCAGCCGCCGCTCCATGCGCAAATCAGCGCTTTGCCCGCCAATCAAGGAAGTGCGCCAAAAAACAAAGCCCTTCAGTGGCGAAACTGAAGGGCTCTCGGCAGGGCATTGTCAGATTTGATGCTGACGCGGTGCCTGATTCACAAAAGTGAGAGGATCAGATCAAAACTCTTCTGCGCCGCGATCAATGCGGCCACCATTGAGACGAGTCTCACCCGAGACATCCAATTCTGAGAGGCTCGGGGCATAAGAAGGCAGGCCACTGTTGACGGCAGGTGATGTGCTCTGAAGCTTGAAATGCGCGATGGTGGCGCTGGTGCCAGGGGTGCTCGTGGCGAACTTAGGATTGGCAAAGCTGCTGCCTGCATCGCCACCCACCTTGCCACTGTTCTGCCAGGCACTCACGCTGCTGTAGCTGCGGAAGTCACCAGCGCTGTAGATCTCGAAGGCGATGTCAGAGGTGCTAGCGCCGTTAGCATAGTAGAGATTGTAGGCGAACACATTGCCTGTGCCGAACTCCTTCTGGGCGTCGCTAGCGGTGTCGCTGCCTGGATAGTGAACGACGATCTGCTTGGTGCTGCTGTTGGCCCAGATGATGTTGTTCTTGAAGGTGTTGTTCTTGGCATAGAACTGGAACTGAATCTGGCCACACCAGCTGGCCGTAGTGTCGTTCTGGTAGATCGTGTTGTTGACGATGTTGCAATTCTCAGTCGAACCACGCTCTTCATCATATCCACCAAGGGTAATGCCAGCGAGGTGGTTGTGACGAATGAGATTGTCCCGCACGGTGATCAGGTCGGTCTTGCCATCGGCCCACTCGCTGGCGAGTTCGACGCCATAGTTGCAACCGAGGATCTGGTTGCGCTCGATGACCACATTGGTGCCGCCGTCCACGTAGATACCAGCAGCCGCCAGAGCACCGCCACCACTGGTGAAGCTGCCACCGTAGGCTGGGTTTTTCGAGGAGTCGATGTTGTAAACTGTGTTAGCAACGATCAGGCCGTTGCGAGCGCGATCAAGGCTCCGGTTGCTATTGGTGCCTTCGTAACCAATCACATCAATGCCGATGTTGTTGCAATCGTGGACACTGTTCTTGCTGACGGTGAAGTTGGTGACGTTACCGTTGATTGCGATAGCTTCGCTGGCTCCGAGTCTCAGAAATGAGACCTCATTCGCATCAATTACGAGTCCATCGACCGCAGTTGCCGAGGTGCCGTAAACAGCAATCCCATGCGCGTTGGCATCAAAATTTCCTTCGACCGCATTGTTCTGCTCGATGTGGTGAATCTTGTTGCCGATGAGCTTCACGCCCTTGCAAGCTCCATCCACGAGAATGCCGACGGGGACGCGTGATTCGTCCGTGGTGCGGAAGTTGCGCAGCTCGAATCCCTTGACCGTCACATAAGAGCGGCTGGGAATGCGGATCATCGCACTCAGGTCGCTGCCTGGGGTCACACCGGTGAGATCGATCACAGGTTTCTCGCTTTTGTAATTGGCGAAAGTGATCGGAGCCGTGGCCGTGCCACTCACATTGATCTGCACCTTCTCTTTGTAGATGCCTGCGCGGACAAAAACATTGTCTCCAGCCTTGGCCGAGTTGGCGGCCTTTTGGATCGTCTTCCAAGGGGCAGCGAGTGTGCCGGGATTGG
This sequence comes from Verrucomicrobiota bacterium, assembly GCA_963204975.1. Lineage (GTDB taxonomy): Bacteria > Verrucomicrobiota > Verrucomicrobiia > Verrucomicrobiales > Verrucomicrobiaceae > JAEUHN01. The sequence continues at coordinate 17,291 of CAUJJC010000115.1, forward strand.
TGTCGCGTCCTTTTGGGCTAACAAAACGATCTGCTGCCAGTGCGCTAGAAGCCGCAAATGAGGCAAGGATTAGGATCGAGGTGGTTGATTTCATTGTTATTGATTTCGTTAATTATGGAAATAATAACAGTTCACCAAACATTGATCAATCATGTTTTCTCAATTTTTCATAAATTATTATTTCGGATAGGTTGAATAACGGTGTTTTTTATCACTTATGATAATTAACAAGGGTAAATAGTGAACCGTTCCAGGCTCCAAGTCTGGCTGGTCAAAAGAGCTTCCGTCCTCTACTCATCACTCCCATGCCTGTCTCTCCGCTCCGGCTTCGTCCCCGCCATTGGCTGATCCTAGCGTTCGCCGTCCTTGGGCTCGCCTCTTGCCGAACTATCAAATTTTACGCCCAGGCTGCCCGCGGTCAGTGGGAAATCACTCACAAGGCGCGCCCCATCCCCGAGGTAATCGCAGATCCAAAGACCAAACCGGACCTCCGCACCCGCCTCGCCCTTGTCCATACGCTCCGGGACTACGCTCGAAAGGAACTCCACCTCCCCGCCGAAAAGCAATTCAGAGACTACGCCGACCTGAGCCGGCGCTACGTCGTGTGGGTGGTTTTTGCCGCCCCGGAGTTCGACACCGAAGCCCACACCTGGTGGTATCCACTCGTGGGCACACTCAAATACCGGGGCTTTTTCACCGAAAGTGCAGCCAAGGAAGAGGCGGACAAACTCAAGGCCCAGGGCTTCGACGTTTACGTGGGAGGCACAGAGGCCTACTCCACCCTCGGCTGGTTCGCTGATCCGGTGCTCAACACCTTCATTCATCGTAACGATGCCGAACTCGCGGAACTCATCTTCCACGAACTGACCCATGCCCGTCTGTTTCTCCCCGGCGACACCGACTTCAACGAAGCCCTGGCTACAGCCGTGGCAGAAGCCAGCGTTCGCCGCTGGCTCACCAGCCGAGGCGAGGCTGCCAAACTCAGCGCCTATGAGCACAACCTCGCGAAGGACCGCCAGATCATCCACCTCCTGCTCGACACCCAGATCAAACTCAAGACTGCCTACGCGACTGGATCTGACCTAGCCCGCCAAAAGGCCGCCATCTTCCAGGACATGGAGAAACGCTATGCCGCCATCCGTCTGCAATGGCGTGGCGACTCGCGATACGACCGCTTCTTCGCCAAGCCCATGAACAATGCCCGGCTCAATACCGTGGCGACCTACTATGACCTCCTCCCCGCCTTCGAACGTCTGCTCAGGCAATGCGATGGCGACCTGGAGCAATTCTTCGCAGTCCTCAAAGCCACGAAGTCATTGAGCAAAAAGGACCGCCGTGCACGACTGATCGACGGCACGCTTCGATGAAGCGCAACGGTGAATGATTCGAGGCTGGACATCCCTCGCCCACCTTCGCAGGATCATCACCTTGCCATGAAACGTCTCGCCCTTCTGCTCGCCTTCCTCCCTCTCCCCTTGCTCGCACGCGACCTGCCGCCGCAAGTCGCCCCTGCGCTCAAGCCATTCGTGGACGACCACACCATCTCTGGCGCCGTCACTCTCGTCGTTGGCAAAGGAGGCGTGAAAAGCCTGGAAAGCGTGGGCCTGCGCGATCTCGAATCCAAGGAGCCCATGCCCAAGGACGCCATGTTCTGGATCGCCTCCATGACCAAGCCGATGACTTCCATGGCGTTGATGATGCTCGTCGAAGAGGGCAAGCTGAGCATTGACGACCCAGTCGAGAAGCACCTGCCCGAGTTCAAAGGCCAGATGCTCGTCGCCGAGAAGACCCCGGATCACACGGTGCTGAAGAAGCCCTCCCGAGCGATCACCATCAAAGACCTGCTCACTCACACGAGCGGCCTTATCGGCAAGTCCCCTCTCGAAGCCAGCGCCTTGGACAAACTCACTCTGCGAGAAGCCGTGCTGACGTATGCGCTCTCCCCGCTCACCTTTGAGCCGGGCAGCAAGTGGTCGTATTGCAACCCCGGCATCAACACGCTCGGCCGACTGGTCGAAGTCGCCAGTGGCAAGCCCTTCGAAGTCTTCATGCAGGAGCGCTTCTTCAATCCCCTCGGCATGAAAGACACCACCTTCTGGCCTAACAACGCACAGCTATCCCGCCTCGCCACCTCTTACAAGCCCAAGGCCGACAACACCGGCCTTGAGGCCACCACGGTGACCTACCTCAGCCCCGTGCTCGGCGATCACAAGCGCATGCCCATGCCTGCGGGCGGGCTCTTCTCCTGTGCCCGCGACCTCGCTCGCATCTACCAGATGGTGCTCAACGAAGGCACGCTCGACGGGCATCGCTATCTGAAAGCCGAGACCCTCAAGCTCATGACCACCAACCAACTCGGAGACCTGCCCAAGGTAAGCTTTGCCGAAGGCATGGCCATGGGCCTCGGCTTCCACATCGTGAAGACTGCACAAGGCGTCACCGAGTCACTGAGTCCCGGCAGCTTCGGCCACGGCGGCGCTTACGGCACCCAGGCGTGGATCGATCCTTCGCGCGGTCTCGCCATTGTCCTGCTGATCCAGCGCGCAGGCCTTCCCAACTCGGATCAAAGCGAAATGCGCCGTGTGCTACAGAAGACGGCGGTGGAGGTGTTTGCGAAGTAACACGCTCAAACGAAAAACTCCCCTCTGACCATCAGGCCAAAGGGGAGGAAAAGTGTTTTCTAAAAGGACCTGAGATCAGTTCGGGCGGTCGCCGCCACCAACGGAGTCATTGCCTCCGCCTGTCGGGCGAAGCAAGTCAATCGGAGCCACCCGATTCACCTGACCGCTGCTGCGGCTTTCACCAATCGGACAGACTTCGTTGCCAGACCGGCGACCGCCATTGACGAAGTATCCGCCGCTGCTGCTGGTCTGCTGTCCTTCTTCAGTTTGGCGCAGGAGATCAAGATGGGTAAGGCCGATGCTCTGTTTCACCGAAGGGCCGCCAACTCCACCGAACGATCCACCGTCAGCGGGATTGATGCCGCAGGTCTGGGCACCCGTGCGATTCTTGGACCCCTCTCCATCCTGCGGTGTCGTATCACGAGGGGTAGGCACGTCCCGGGAGCTAGTATGCGACTGACGATCACCGTTCGGGCTATACACGTCCTTTGTCTGTTCGCCGGTGCGTTGATTCTCGCGGGTCACCACCACGTCTTGTGTCCGTCCTGTCCCATCGAAATGAACAGCCTTGTAGTCGGTGGAGCGCCTGCTCGCATGGCCGGTCTCCAGCGTGGTGCCGGTGAGGTGGCCCCGCGTGTCGCGATCCTCGGTCACCGTGGTGGAAGAGGAACCGTGGCTGGAATGCCCCACATGGCTCTGCTCTCCGGTCTGACTGCCCGTTGTGCCATAACGGGAAGTGCCGCCGGGCGAGTAAAAGTTCAGCAAGTCCTGGCCGCGACCGGATAGATGGCTGCGATCAGTCTCATGCCCCTTGCGAGAGTTGGACGCGCTACCGCGAATATCGGTCAAGCCTCCATTCGACGAGCGGTCCAGCGGATTCGTGATCTTGCGACCGCTGTAGTTACCTTCGCCGAAGGTCAAATCGGGTGCTCCTGGAGCACCTGACCTGTTGCCACGGGGGCCTAACTCCCCCAATCCCTCGGGCAGACTGTTGCGCACTTTGTCCATTTCGGACAAGCCGCCGGGCGTCTGAAACCCTTCACGCGCACCGCCGATATTGATGCCACCCAGGCGTTCATCGGCCAGACTGCGCATGCGGGGGCTGGGTTTTGTGGCAGGAATGGAGGCATGACTGCCGATGCCCGGCGCTTCGACGCTGGGTGCGCCCTGTGAACCGGGTCTCACTTCGGCGGGCCTCCGTCCGTCCGAAGTTGTCCCGCCTGACGGCGAACGCGTCCTCGAGTGCACCAACGATCCAGTTCCCTGACGCGTCAGGCTGACCGGTCCAGACAGCACTCCGATGTTCTTTGGCACTGCTGGCCCCGGCTTAACAACCGGCACTGCCGGGCGATTGACGGGCACTGAAGGCTGTGGACCCCGAATGAGCTTTGCCGGCATCGAAACCGAGGATCGGAATGCGGGCCCGGTGGTAGCGGGTGACTTCTTGAGTTGAGCCGCTGGAGCGGCGGCGTTGATGATGGAAGCGCTCGTGCCGAGTGCCAGAAGGATGAGGATGTTCGTTTTCATGGGATGATGTCGTTTGATGTTTCAGTTTCGGTGCGGTCATCATCGTGATGAACCGCGTCATCCCCTGTCTGGCAGTCGCGCTCGTTGGCGTTACAGCCGATCTGAAACTTTTTCAGAAAACCTCTCCAGCCCTGATTCAGCGGGCGCTGAAAGCAGCTCGTAAAGCATCAATCTCCGCCTGAATGCCATCCTCCGTGGGATTCGAGAGCGTATCGGCCACAGTGTCGCGCAGCACCTCAGCAAAGCGTTTGCGCAAGCGATGCAACGTCACGCGCAAGGCCTCGGCAGACAGGTGCAACGACTGGGCAGCCTCTTCATACGAGGGCGCAGAAGTCCCTGGCATTGGCGCGAGCAAGGGCCTCAGCACGACAAAGGCCTCACCTTTGCCAGCAGCAGCCTGTTCGGCTGCGAGGCGTTGCATTGCACTCTCCAGCAGCACCAGCGCACAGCTTTTTTCAAAGTAGTGCTCGGGCGTTTCATGATCAGCACCGCTGGGATCGAAATCCTCCTCCTCTTTCAGCATGTCGAGCGAGAGCAGTTCCTTACCGCCCCCACGCTTCTCCGCCATGGCCTTGCGCCATTCACCGCGCTGCCAGCGTTGCAGCGCGCCGAGCAGGAAGCTCCTCATCCGACCAGTGTCCTCAGCTGCCTTGGCGAACAAATCCTCGTCAAGCAACGAAACAAAAAAGCCCTGGGTCGCATCTTGAGCATCGGCAGGCGGCAGCCCTCGACGGCGCAGGAATCCATAGATGGGCCGCCAGTAGAGCGTGCAGAGTTCCTCGACCGCAGCGCGACGCTTGATGGGATCACGCGCACCGGCGATCAGGCTCCAGCGGGTCAAAGGGAACTGGGCATCGCTTTGTGAAATCATGGGGGCGCAGGTTCGGTTCAAGAAAGCCTGTTGCGGCATCTCATGCAAACCTTTAGCTTTCACCCATTATGACCTCGATCCTTCTCGGCCTCCTCGTCCCGGTGGTCATCGTCGGCTGGCTTATTGGCTATGTGATCTGGCGAGGTCTCCAGATGAGGGAACTGGTCCAATCGGGGGTGGAGACCCAGGCGGTCATCGAGAGCAAGCGCGTGGTGAAGCCGAGCAAGGGCAGCGGCAGGCATCAGTATAAGATCGTCTATCGCTACACCGACAGCAGCGACAACACTCACAGCCGGACAACCGTCACCACCTCCGAGTTGTATGATCAGTATGATGAAGGCCAGCCCTTCCCCATCGTTTATTCCTCGAAGCGCCCGCACATCAGCGCGAGGAAGGACGAGGTGAATGCTGCTCGCAAGGCGTTGAACCGAGGCTGAGGACGGCTGGACCAGGGTGTGGAGGCATTTTTCATTTTTTGTGTAACGCCCGCCAGCACACTGCCAGAAACCAGGACGAACCCTTCAATCACACTCATGAAAACACAGCATCTCTTCCTCGTCCTCGTCACACTCGCCAGCAGTGCGTTTGCGCAAAAGGTCGCACCCACCGCCGACGCGCCCAACACCAAGGATTACCCCGGCATGCCTCGCTACGAGGGAAGCACCATCGTGCTCCAGTCCTCGCAGAAGTATGGTGAACTCGGCCTGCAAATCGGCGGCCTCAGTTCACCCGCATCCACGGATCCCAAGGAAGTGCGCAAGGTCGAAGGCCGCACGCATCGCACGACCTACGCGCTGCTCAACCTCGCCAAAGGCAAGCGCAGCACCCTCGAGATCGCACGCAACTACGAGCAAGCCTTCAAAGAAGTGGGCTTCACCTCGATCTGGTCCGGTGGACAGGCGGAGATCCGCAATGGCCCGCCCAAGGCCTACTACGGCATCCCGGAACTCGATCACCAACTGCTCACCGTTGGCGTGAAGGATCGCCGTTACTTCTGCATGGAGAAGGGCGGGCTTTTCGCCGCCATCTTCATCACTTCCCGCTCGTGGGAGCATGTCATGATCGCGAAGTCCGAGGCCAATCCTTGGCGTCAAGACGTGACCTTCCCTGAAGATACCGTGCTCATCCAGGTGGACTACGTGGACACGCGTCCGATGGAAGAAAAGATGGTGATGGTCAGCGCGGCCGAGATGCAGAAGTCGATCAGCAGCAGCGGCAAGGTCGCGCTCTACGGCATCCTCTTTGACTTCAACAAAGCGGACATCAAACCCGAGTCCGCACCCACGCTTACCGAGATGGCCACGCTGCTGAAGAACGAGCCCAACCTCAAAGTGCTCGTCGTCGGTCACACGGACAATGTCGGCACCTTCGAGTTTAATGAGGACCTCTCGAAGCGCCGTGCCAAGGCTGTCGTTGCCGAACTCGCCAGCACGTATGGCATCGACGCCTCACGCCTGACGCCGCTCGGAGCCTCGTTCATGGCACCGGTCACAACGAACAGCACCGAAGAAGGCCGCGCGCTGAATCGCCGGGTGGAACTGGTAGCCCGATAACTGACGACTGCCGAAAGACACAAAGTCGTTCGGCTCTTCGCTTCACCATGTTCGTCATTCTGATTTCGTCATTGAGGCCATGCCTTCCACCGATCCATCTCTCATCAGCGGGCTCGATCCCGCCGCGCTCTTCGGATTGAGCGCCGACGAGCCTAGCGCTGCTGGCTTGTGGCAGCCACCGAGTGTCGAGGAAGCCGCGAAGCTGTTCCCCACTTGGAAGGTGCTCGGCCTGCTCGGACGCGGCGGCATGGGTGCGGTGTATCACGTTCACCAGCCCGACCTCGATCGCGAAGTCGCTGTCAAACTACTGCCCATCGAAGCGAGCCGCGATGAACGCCAGGTCGAGCGATTCCGCCGCGAGGCACGCACCTTGGCCAAGCTGAAGCACCCCGGCATCGTCGCCCTGCACGAGGCTGGCACCACAGCCGCTGGTCACTTCTTTTTCGTGATGGAATACATCAACGGCCATCCGCTCAGCGACCTCATCGCGAAGGGCAAGGTGGATGTGCCACGCGCGATCGACATCGTGCGTGAGGTGTGTGATGCGCTCGCGTATGCTCACAGCCAGGGCGTGGTGCATCGCGACATCAAACCCTCGAACATCCTGATCGACAGCGATGGCCATGCCCGCGTCGCCGACTTCGGCCTGGCTCGATGGGACAAGCCCAATGCCTCGGGCGCGCTCGAACTCTCGCAGACCGGCATGTTCATGGGCACCCCCTCCTACACTGCGCCCGAGCAGGCTCGCGATGCCGCACACGCCGACCATCGCGCTGATCTCTACAGCCTTGGCGTGCTCTTGTATGAGATGCTCACTGGCGAGCTGCCACGCGGCGTCTTCCAGCCGCCGTCGCGGAAAGCCGGCACCGACGCCCGTCTCGACAACGTCGTGCAACGCGCGCTTCAAGAGCGTCCCGAAGATCGCTATCAAGCCGCGAGCGAGTTGAAGAACGACGTCACAGGCATGCGCCCCGCGTCAGAGAACATCCCGTCATCCGCCAAGCGCTCCCCCTGGGCTGCCATGGGCGTTGCGGCACTCGTTTTGGTTGCAGTCATTTTGTTCGGCGGCTGGCTGGTCATTCGCAATGTTTTTGAAACGCTCGACCCACGCTCCACCAAGGCAAGCCTTAGCACCTCGGGCACCTCATCCATCGTCGTGAAAGCCCGTGTGCCCGAGTCGCCTCCGAACATCATTTCACCAACTCCAAAACCAACGGAGAACCAGCCTTCCACAGCTGCCCCACCGAAAGCAATGCCGACGGTCAAGCTCGACTCTCCCATCAATCCCACACCTCCTACTGAGTCAGCCAAGCCTCCACCCCCAGCCG
>CAUJJC010000116.1 GCA_963204975.1 Verrucomicrobiota bacterium
CGGCAAGAAGAACGTCATCATCATTGAGCGCACGGACGAGGGCATGGCGGGCGACAACCCGCTGGCCCGTGAGATCCGCGCCACGCTCAGCAAGGCCAACGAAGTCGCCAAGCACGGCGGTGCGCTCCCCGCTCTCACACAAGATGAAACTCCACGCCTCTTCCGTGGCAGCTACGGCCTTGGTTCGCGCGACTTCCGCCCCGAGCACAGCATAGGCGCTTATGAGTTTGCGATTGGCCAGACGAAGCGCAAGGACGGCAAGGGCGCTACCGACGGCGAGACGTATTTCACACTCGGCATCGACCATCCATATTCCGTCATCAGCAAAGACACGCCATCGCTTTTGCCAGAGAACAGCATCGCGGTGCGCTTCCATTCTATCGGCGGCTGGGGCATGATCACGACCGGTAAGAACCTCGGCGAACTCATAGGCGACTTCGGCAAGTTCATCGCCGAGTCAAATCCCGACTACGACGAAGACGGCACGCTCAAGGACAAGATCTTCGTGATGGCTAATCCGAAGTATGGCTCCGAGAAGAAGGGCGCTCCGACCAACTACTACCTCACCGTCGCTCCGCAGCGCATCAAGGTGAACTGCGAGTTGAACCACGTGGACGTGGTCCTCTGCTGCGACCCGAAAGCCTTCACGCACACAAACCCTCTCGATGGCATCAAGAAAGGCGGCTCACTGGTTTGGGAATGCGGTGAATCCCCTGAAGTCGCCTGGGAGCGCGTGCCGCCAAAGCATCGCCAGTTCGTCATCGACAACAACATCCGCGTCTTCATCCTCCCTGGATTCGACATCGCCCGCGCCGCCACGGACAAGCCCGAGCTACAGCTTCGTATGCAGGGCAACAGCTTCCTCGGTGCGTTCTTCCGCGTCTCCCCCTTCCTCAAGATCTACGGCATCAGCGAGGAGATGTTCCTCAAGGACGTGGAGAAGCAGTATCAAAAGAAGTTCGGGCGCTTCGGTGACGCCGTCGTGTCCTCCAACATGAAAGTCATGAGCGAAGGCTTCGCTCGCGTGACAGAGATCAAGGTGGGGGAACTCACCGCGAAGGATCGCAGCTCCATGCGCAATCCTTTGCAACCACCACTCGTGAGGCATGAGATCATCGCGACGGCAGGTTGCGGTGCATGCGGTTGCGATACCATCCCGATGCCCAAGGAACAGCCTGCCCGCGCTCCGGTGCAGACCATGGCGAAGTTCGACAGCGAGTTCCGCGCTGGCCATGGCTATCATCAGCCTGCGGGTGCGCTAGCGTCTGTCGGCGTCATCGCCGCAGGGTCAGGTGCCACGCAGAGCAAGTATGTCGCCCGTCGTGAGACGCCCGTCTACATCGCCGAGAACTGCACGCAGTGCATGGAGTGCATCACCGCCTGCCCTGATACCGCCCTACCAAACACCGCCCAGGACGTGACCACCGTGCTGAAGACCGCCATCAACAACTATGTCTCAGAAGCCAGCGAGCGTCTGAAGTTTGGCGGAGAGCTCGGAGGCCTCGAAAGCCGTTCGCGGGCGAAGATGAACGAGAGCGTGAAGGCAAAGAGCAACGTGCCGTTCAAAGATATCGTCCGCGCCGAGGTCGAAGCTTTGACCACCGTCAGCGCGAAGGCGAAGAGTGAACTCACCGCCATCATCGACAAACTGCCGCTCGCTTACAGCAACGTCGTCGCCATTTATCGCAGCGTCGAAACCAAGAAGCCCGGCGAGGGCGGACTCTTCTCCATCTTCGTCAGCGACCTCTGCAAAGGCTGTGGCGAGTGCGTGCAGGTCTGCGGCGACCACGACGCGCTGCGCATGACGCGCGAGACCGAGGAACTCAACGCCGATCTCACCACCGCACAGGTCTTTTCACGCTTGCTGCCGGACACACCGCAGAAGTATCTCGGTCTCTACAACGACAACGACGCCGCTGGCTCCCGCGAAGCCGCGCTGCGCAATCACCTCATGGTGCGCCGCAACTACGAAGCCCTCGTCTCTGGTGATGGTGCCTGCGCCGGTTGCGGTGAGAAGAGCATCCTGCGCGCCGTCGCCTCTACCACCGAGGCCTACATGCGCCCGCTCTACCACGCCAAGGCGGACCGCCTGCGCGCGAAGGCTGCACGATTGACCCAGGAAGGCACTGATAAACTCGCCGCGCTGAAGTCCCGCAGCCCCGAGGAGTATGCCTTGTTCCGCAAGACCTTCGCCCACGCCATCGTCGGCCTCGGCGGCGAGAACGATAAGGACACCGCCCAGCGCATTGCCGACTACGAAGCCAAGCATGGTGCCATCAGTGATGAACAAATCGTCAAGGGCCTCATTGAGATCATGAAGACAGACGCCTTCAATCACAAGGATCTGCAAGCCATCGACGGCCGCAAGGCCAACGGCATGTCCGTCATGATGATGGGCGCTAGCACCGGTTGTAACACCGTCTACGGCTCCACCCCTCCGGGCAATCCGCATCCGTATCCCTGGATGAACTCACTCTTCCAAGATGGCTCCACCATCTCCTGGCTTATGGCAGAGGCCGCCATCGTGAACCACGCCCGCCGCAGCGTCGTCCCTGAGCGTCTCAGCGACGCCCTCCTTGACCGCGCGGAGAACGTTACCTCCGAGGCTGAATACTTTGTCCTCACCCATCTCGACGATGCCGTGATGACCGAACAGGAGATCAAGGAACTGCCCAAAATCTGGGTCATCGGCGGCGACGGTGCCTTGGGAGACATCGGCTTCCAGAACGTCTCCAAGGTCGTTCTTCAGAACCGTCCGAACGTGAAGATGCTCATGCTGGACACGCAGGTGTATTCCAACACGGGCGGTCAGAACAGCGACAGCTCCACCATGCTCGGCGGCTACGACATGAACCAGTTCGGCGTCGCGTCCCAGGGCAAGCTCATTGAGAAGAAGCAAGTGGCTGAAGCCTTCACCAGCGGCCACGGATCGCCGTTCGTCGCGCAGGTCAGCATCGCCAACGCCGCCAAGCTTTACAAGGCCATGCTAGACGGCCTCGAGTATCGCGGCACCGCCTTCTACCAGTGCTACACCACCTGCCAGCCCGAGCACGGCGTGGGTGACAACATGTCCGCCGATCAGGCCAAGATGATCCGCGATGCACGCGGCATGCCCGAGTTCATCTTCAATCCGCGCAAGGGTGAGACCCTCAGCGAGATCTTCGATGTCAAAGGCAACCCCAGCGTTGATCGCGACTGGTGGCGCACCAAGTTCGCCGACGGTAGCGAGTATAACTTCACCGTCGCCCACTGGGCCATCACCGAAGGCCGCTTCCGCAAGCACATCAAGCCCATCAAAGAAGACGAAGCCGCGAAGCTGCTGTCCTACGACAACATGCTCCTCCTCATCACCCAGGACGACGTCATCCATCGCCGCGTGTTTGAAGCCAACCACCGCAGCTTCGTCCCGAACTTCGACTGCTACATCAAAGCCGAAGTCAGCGGTAAGCCCCGCTACTACGCCGTGAGCCGCCAGATGGTCCTCTTCGGCGTCGAACGCCGGAAAGCGTGGCGCATGTTGCAAAGCCGCGCCGGCCAGGTGAACAAAGACTACGCCGCACAGAAGTCCCTGCTCGCGAAAGTGGACAAAGGCGAGATCAGCGTCGCAGAAGTGAAGGCAAGGGGCATGGAGTTGCTCGCAGCAGAGATCGCAGCGTTGGCTCCAGCGAAGGCGTAAACCCACAAGAGTTCATCGACCATGGTCACGACACTTCATCCTGACGCATATCTTGGTCATTTGAGAGCCATCGCGGATGCTCTGTCGCGCGATGGCAATTCTGCATACCCTGCTTGATTGGATCAGCAGCCTGCAAAGTTACCATAACACCCACTTTGCAGGTTTCGGGCGCGAGGAGCGGGCGTGGCGGGCATTTGTGACTCTATGCGTGCTCCGCTCCTAGCTCTCTCCTTTCTCTTTGGTCTCCTCGCTGCCCCGCTGGTTGCGGATGATTCGGCGGTCATGAAACACGGCATGAAACTCTTCACCGACCGCGACTACGTCATCGATGAAATGCCCGATTTGGTCAAAGACCTGCCGTTTCATCGCACCAGCATCGAAAAACTCGACGTGACCATCACCAAGCCCGGCACCATTTTCGCTCTCACGCCCACGATTCGCCCCAAAGCCGCGAGTCAGGAGGAAGCGCTGCAAAAAGCAGGCTTCACCAAGGTCGAAGTGCCCGAAACGCAGCTCTTCCCCGGCGAGATCAATCGCGTGAGCCTCTACCGCAAGGCGGTGAAAGCTGGTGAGCGGCTGCAGTTCAAGAAGCTTGTGCTGCTAGTGATCGGTGAGGGCATGGCCATTTCTCCCATCGAATAGCGGATCACTGAAGCATCAAGGCTGTTTCTCACCAGAATCCGGCAGTGCCTTGGGCATCCGGTCCAAGTCTGACTCAAATAGCTCCTCATAGGTCACGGTGAATCGCGTTTCGCCACTGCCCAATTCTTGGAGCTCGAGCTTGGCTCCGTTGGCGCGGGCGAGTTCGAAGGCGATGTTGAGGCCGAGGCCGAAGCCTTCGCCGCGGCGGGAGGTTTCGGCTCGGTAGAAGCGGTCGAAGAGGCGCTGTTTGACGTCGGTGGGGATTTCCGCGCTGGTGTTGGTGATCTGGAAGATGACGGACGTTTCGAGGTCGCGCAGTTCGACGTGCACGCTGCCGTTGGGTTGGTTGTGCTTCACGGCGTTGCTGACGAGGTTTTGAAAAACTTGGTGCATGAGGGCACGGTCGGCCTGGATGAAGACGCCGGGCTGGATGTGCTTTTCGAAGCTGAGTCCGGCGGTTTCGCAGAGGGACTCGGCGTCTTCCATGAGGCCTTCGAGGTCGCTGGAGAGGTCGTAGGGCTCGCGGTGGATCGGGAGTTCGCCAGCATCGGCCTGGGAGAGCAAAAGGAGGCTGTGAGTGATGTGTTTGAGCCGCGAGACCTGATGGAGCACCACGCTGAGGCGTTCGTGCGACTCTTCGTCCAGCGACTCGGATCGCAAGATGTCATTCAGCGTGGTCTGGATGACGGCGAGAGGCGTTTTGAGCTCGTGCGAGGCATCGGCAGTGAAGCGAGCGGATTGTTCGAAGCTCAGCCCCAGTCTTGCGGTCATGTTGTTCAGGGCGCTGATGAGCTGGGTAAACTCTCGGTCGTCGCCACTGCCCAGAGGGATGCGCTCGCCGAGGCTTCCGGCGCTCATGCGATCTGCGAGGGCGACGATGCGGTCGAGAGGTCGGATGGCTCGGCCCGAGGACCACCAAGCGCCGAGTCCAGCGATCAAAAGAGCCAGCACACCGCCTCCCGCGAACCAAAGCGCGATGCCACGTGCCTCGCCTTGCAAGTCGGTGTGGGAAAGGCCGACAAAGAGGGTGTAGTGCGGATTGCTGAAGGCCCCGAAGCGCCATTCGCCCGAGACATCGGTGATGGTGAAAAAGTCGGGCGTGCGGATTTCTGGCATCAAAGGACGGCGTTGGATGCCGACGCTGGCGATCTCGGGAGAAAGGGCACGCGCCTGACGCTGCTCACCCTCGGAATCGGCCGGGCGAGTCACCACGGCAGGCCCTTGCGGCAGGTGTTTGATGAAGCTGTCGCGGTTCGCTGGGTTCACGGCAGGTCCGGCGAGGGTCGTGGAGGGATTTCCTTCCGTGTGCCAAAGCACACTCACGGCCACCGCGTCTTCACTGCGGCCAAAAATCTTCTGCACGGCCTGCGCGAAGTCTTCCTCGCGATGCCTCGGCGTGAGTTGCGTCCAGAGCCTGCGAGCTTCCTGGGCGATGCGCAGGTCATGATTCCGCGCCTGTTGCTCCAGGGCAAACCACCAGGCGCCCGCTCCGAACCCCGCCACCACGATGCCAGCGACGAGCATCGTTTGCAGCGCCAGCCGGAGTCGGAAAGGCGATGGGTGCTGGGTGATCATCTTGGCTCTCCCAACGCATAGCCTGCCCCACGAACGGTGCGCAGCAGTTTCACCTCCTGATCTTTGTCGATCTTGGCGCGGAGGCGCTGCACATAGACTTCGACGAGATTGCTCTCCAAATCCATGCCATAGCCCCAGACGTGCTCATAGATTTGCACCCGGCTAAAGACACGCCCCGGTGACCGCATGAGAAACTCCAGCAGCGCAAACTCCCGCACGGACAGCTCCATGGCCAGGCCGCCACGCGAGACCTGTCGCGTGACGAGGTCCATGTGCAGGTCGGCCACCTTCAGCAGGTGCATCGGCGCACCCGAATGACGACGCACCACCGTGCGCAGGCGTGCGGCGAGTTCCTCGACGTAGAAGGGCTTCGTCAAATAGTCGTCGGCGCCAAGGTTCAGGCCTTCCACTCGTTCCGGTAGAGTAGAGCGTGCGGTGAGCAGGATCACCGGTGTGGCCTTCTTTTTCTCCCGCAGCACACGCAGGATGCTCAGACCATCGCGACCTGGCACCATGATGTCGAGCACCACAGCATCGTAAGGATGGGTCAAAGCCTGCTCCAGCGCCAGATCGCCATCTTCGACCGCATCCACGGCGAAACCCATCTCCTCCAGCCCTTTTTGGGTGGAGGCGCGGAGACGGTCTTGATCTTCGAGCAGCAGGATTCGCATGGCAGGTGCAATCTAACGGCTCGACCCGACAAAACCCGAAAATAAAACCAAATTTATCCAGCAGGGCATGGTCCTGTTAAAGCGCTGAGGTTCTATGAGGTAGAACCATGAAAACCCTGCCTTCTCTCGTCATCGCATTGCTGTTTGCATTTAGCTCTCAAACACAGGCCCAGCAGCGCAATGTGCTCTTGATCATCGCCGATGATTTCGGCACGGACAGTCACTCGCTCTACAATAGCTCTCCCGGTGCGGTGCTGCCGCCGACGCCGAACATCAATGCGCTGAAGACCACCGGCGTGCAGTTTCGCAATGCCTATGCGCAGCCCACGTGCTCGCCGACCCGCGCTTCCATCCTCACAGGCCGGCAGCCGTTCCGTCATGGTGTGACCACGGCGGTCACCGCGAATGACGGCCAGCTCATGGCGTCGGAGTTCACGCTGCCGAGAGCCTTCGCGGCGAATGGCGGCCTCGGCTACTCGCTGGCGCATTTTGGTAAATGGCACGTCACGGTGGGCCAAAACATCGCGAATGATCCGGCGAACATCGCGGGCTGGCCACACTACGCAGGCTGCCTCACGGGATCGCTGGTGGGCGGCAGCGGAGGCACCGGCACCTACACCTCCTGGACGAAAACCATCAACGGCGTCACCGGCACAGCGAACGGCACCACCACCTATGCCACCACGGATGTGACGAACGATGCGCTGGCATGGATCGGCGCACGCGGCAGCAATCCTTGGTTCGCCTGGGTGGCCTACAACGCCCCTCACACTCCTTTCCATAAGCCGCCGAATGACCTCCACACCTACGACACGACCGTCGGCAACTGGGCCACGCTGCCAATCAACAACACCGCTGCCAATCAGCGCACCCATCACAACGCCGCCGTGCAGGCCATGGACACGGAGATCGGCCGACTGCTGGCTGGCATGAGCCCGGCGGTGCGGGCAAACACGTGGATCATCTTCGTCGGTGACAATGGGACCACGAATCAGGTGATCCAGACGCCTTTCAGCAACGGCCACTCGAAGGACTCGCTCTATGAAGGCGGCGTGCGTGTGCCGCTGCTCATCAGCGGCCCTGGCGTGGTCGCTCCGAATCGCGAAAGCACTGCGCTGGTCCATGCAGTGGATCTTTACAGCACCGTCCTGGAGATGGCCGGCATCAATGTGACCACCACGCAGCCCGCGGTGAAGCCCATCGACAGCCGCAGCCTCATGCCGCTCCTGCTCAATCAAACCGAACCCGCCCGTGCCGCCTACGCCGAGGAGTCAGGAGCGGCCATCGCAGCGGCCGATAGCGGACGCACGGTGCGCATCGGCGATTTCAAGCTCATCCGCTTCAATGACAACACCGAGCGCCTTCATCAAATCAGCACCGATCCCGATGAGCAGACCAATTTGCTGGCCACCACGCTCAACTCGACCGCGCAGGCGGCCTATGACCAACTCAATGCGCAACTCGCCACCTATGTCTCGCCTGCGAATGTCTTGAATGCCCCGGTGGAGACCGCCTGGCAAACCACCACCGGCGCGGAA
>CAUJJC010000117.1 GCA_963204975.1 Verrucomicrobiota bacterium
GTTGCGGCGCAACTGGACTACTATCATGACCACCTTCTCCTTTATTCTCTCCAGCGCTCGACACTATGGGCGCGCGCACCTCGGCTTGTTGTTCGGCGCGTTTCTAGCTTCGGCGATCCTGAGCGGCTCATTGCTCGTCGGTGATTCGGTGAAGGCATCGCTGCGCCGCGTGGCGGAGCTTCGCCTGGGCAAGGTGCAAGCGGGCATGATCGGCGGTGATCGTTGGGTGACTGAGAAGCTGGCGCGTGAAACGAAGAGCGTGCCTGCGATCATCGCGAGCGGCTCCGTCAGCGCGGCATCGGGCAAGACGCGTGTGAATGCGGCGCAAGTGCTCGGCGTGGACGAAGGCTTCTGGCAGCTCGGCCCGTCGGGCAAGACGTTCCCGATCAAGGCGGGCGAAGTGGTGATCAACGACACAATGGCCCAGCGGCTGGGCCTTGCCGCTGGCGACACCGTGATCGTGCGCCTGGAGAAGCCGAGTGCCATCTCGCGCGATGCTCCGATGTCGGGCAGCACGGATCAAGACGTTGCCTTGCGCCGCAAGGTCGCGAGCGTGGTAAGTGCGGAGGATTTTGGTTCATTCCAACTCATGGCCTCCGCCGTGCCACAACCCACTGCGTTTCTCGCGCTCGCGGATCTCCAGCGGCAGGTGGACATGGAGGGGAAGTGCAATGCGCTGATTAGTTCAGAGTTCTCGGTTCTCGGTTCTCAGTTGCAGCAAAAGGCGACGATGGAGGACTTCGGTCTCAAGCTCGAGCGCGTGAAGTCGGACAAGTCCGAGTGGCAGATCAGCACGGGCCGTGTGTTCATGGACGACAGCCTAGCGACCAAGATGCTCGCTCACTTCAAAGACAGTTACGGCGTGCTCACGTATCTCGTGAACGGCCTCAGTTCGGCCAACGGCAAGACGCCGTATTCGATGATTACTGCTGTCACGGGTTCTCGGTTCTCAGTTCTCGGTTCTCCGTTACCGAATGCAGAGCCTTCGGTGGTGATCAGTTCGTGGTTAGCTGAGGACCAATCGCTGAAGGTGGGGGACAAGCTGGACCTTCGTTACTTCGTGATGGGCCTCGGCCGCAACCTCACCGAAAAGACCACCAGCTTCACCGTCAGCGGCATCCTGCCGATGACTGATCCGCGCCTCACCAAG
Organism: Verrucomicrobiota bacterium; assembly: GCA_963204975.1. Classification (GTDB taxonomy): domain Bacteria; phylum Verrucomicrobiota; class Verrucomicrobiia; order Verrucomicrobiales; family Verrucomicrobiaceae; genus JAEUHN01. The sequence goes on from CAUJJC010000117.1 coordinate 1,151, forward strand.
GCCTGGACGCCGGACTTTCCCGGTGTGTCGGACGTGGACAACTGTCGCGACTGGAATACCGGCATGCCGATGGATACCAAGGCGATCCGCGACAAGGACGAAGACTACTGGGAGCAGCATCGCGGCACACCCAAGGCCTTCATGGAGCTTGCGAAAGGCCAGGAGCTGTGGGGCAATCGCTTCGGCAAGCTGACGGGAATTCGCTTTGCTGATAGCGGTCAGGACGAGGCGCAACTCAAGCAAGAGATCGCGTCCATGCTGAAGCTGTCAGACATCGGCCTCAGCGTGCGCGACTTCAAAGCCGATGCCGATGCCGCTGCGAAGGGCAGCGTGGACTTCGGTGGCTTGTTCGTGGGCTTGAGCCTGTTCCTGATTGCTGCCGCGCTGGTGTTCGCGGCCTTGCTCTTCGTCTTCATGATCGAGCGCCGCGCCTCGCAGGTCGGCCTGCTTATGGCCGTGGGCTGGACTGCGAAGCAAGTGCGTCGCGCGCTGCTCGGTGAAGCCGGTGTCATCGCGTTGGTCGGCAGCGGACTCGGTTTGATCGGCGGCGTGTTTTATACCAAGGCGGCACTCGCGGGCCTGAACGGCGTGTGGGGCGGCGCGACGGCAGGCCTCAAACTCATCTACGCCGCGCAGCCCGTGACGATGGTGATCGCAGGCGTGTCGAGCTTCGTCGTGTCGATGCTCACGCTCTGGTGGGTGACGAGGAAGCTGCTCAAAACCGCACCGCGCGCGCTGCTGGCGGGCGAGGGAATGCAATCGCCGCCAGAGCAGCCCGTCCATCAGTCAGCCCTGAAAGGGCGAGACATCAAAGCCCAGGGTAAAACCCTGGGTAATGTCGCCACGGATGATCAAGCCCTGAAGGGGCGAGACAAGCGTGCGGGTGATCGAGAGGTTGTCTCGTCCTTTCAGGACTCTACCGATGAGGGGACGCAACCCAGGGTTTCACCCTGGGCTATGTTGTCCCGCCTTTTCAGGGCTCTGCGGCTCGCTGGGCCGAATAAATGGCAAGGCTGGGCGGTGCTGGGACTCGTCATGGCCATCGGCCTCGGCTTCGCGGGCACCAAGGCGACGAAGGCCGAAGAACTCGGCGGCATGTTCTTTGGCGCTGGCATGATGCTGATGATCGCGATGCTTGCGCTGGCATCGGGTTGGATGAAGGCAATGGCGCGCGGGCAGCGCGTGGCCTTGTCAATCACGCAGATCGGCGTGCGCAATGTGGTGCGTCGTCCGGGTCGCAGCCTCGCGGTGCTGGGCATGATGGCGGGTGGCATCTTCCTGGTGGCAGCCGTGAATGCGTTCCGGCTCACAGCGGAGTCTGATTCCTCGAAGCGCGACTCGGGCACCGGTGGCTTCGCGTTGATCGGCGAGTCCTCGCTGCCGGTGTATGAAGACCTCAATGCGAAGGCGGGGCGCGAGGCGTTCGGTCTCGATGAAGAGGACATGGAAGGTGTCGCCGTCGTGCCCTTCCGTGTGCGGCCTGGTGATGACGCGAGTTGCCTCAACCTCAACAAGGCGCAGAACCCGCAAGTCGTGGGCGTGAAGTCCGAGGAACTGGTCAAACGCAAGGCCTTCGTCTTCAGCGGCAAGGGTTCGTGGGACATGCTCACTGCGAGCGGCGATGATGCCGTGCCCGCCATCGCCGACATGGCCACCGCGATGTGGGGCCTGGGCAAAGGTGTGGGCGATGTGCTCGACTACGATGTGGGCGGTGGCAAAACGATGCGCGTGAAGCTGGTCGCGTTGCTCGCGGGCTCGGTGCTGCAAGGCAAGGTCATCACCGACGAGAAGGCTTTCATTCATTGGATGCCGGACACAGCGGGCTATCGGTTCTTCCTCATCGACGCGACCGCGAAGCGCGAACGGGAGGCGAGCGAAACACTCATGAAGCAACTCGAGCCGCGTGGTCTCGCGTTGGAGCGCACCGTCGATCGTCTCAATGCGTTCAGTGCGGTGCAGAACGCTTACATCGGCATCTTCACCGTGCTCGGTGGGCTAGGTGTGCTGCTCGGCACGGCTGGCATCGGCGTGCTCGTAGCGCGGCATGTGCTGGAGCGCCGCGGTGAACTCGGCCTCATGCAGGCGATGGGCTTCCTGCCTTCGAGGCTGCGCTCCATGATCGTCGGCGAACACGGCGCGCTGATTCTCGGTGGCGTCGTGTGCGGCGTGCTCAGCGCCGCGCTCGCCGTGTGGCCCAGCTTGCAGCAGTCGAGTCAAGACCTGCCACTGGGCTTCATGCTCAAACTCGTCGCTGCCATCGTCGTCTTCGGCTTGGTCGTGTGCGCTGTCGCGACCGCGACGGCGCTGCGCGGGCGATTGGTGGAGTCGATTCGGAAGGAGTGATGAGCTAGCCCTGGTCGAAGCGCCTTCGAGTGCAGATCGGGGAGTGCACGCGTCTCGCGTGCTGCCTTCGGCGTCTCGCCGAAGGTGGCAGGGCGCTTGCGCTGGGGTGAAACGGTTTGCACGTTCACTGCGCTCGATGTTCTCGGCGAGACGCCGAGAACGACACGCGGGACGCGTGTGGTCCCCGTGCATGCTGCGGCCGTGCGATGTGGGCTCAGCGCATCCGGGTGTAATCCATCAAGCCGGTCCTCGCACCACCGCCTTCACCACGCCCGTCGCAGGCTTGACCCACTCCGGCATCGCGGCGGGCAGTTCATCAAAGGTGCAGCGGTGGCTGATCCAGGCGTTGGTGTTGATCTGGCCTTGCTCGATGAGTTCCAGGATGCGCGTGAAGTCGCTGGCGACGGCGTTGCGCGAAGCGAGCAGCGTCAACTCGCGGCGATGGAACAGAGGATCATCGAGCGGCACGGGCTCTTTCGTGATGCCGACGAAGATGACTTTGCCGGTGAACTTCGCATAACGAATCGCTGCCGACATCGAGCCTGGGTGACCGGTGGCATCGAAGACGCACTGAGCGCTGGCTTCATCGGGTGCCTCGGTGAGCACACGCACGTCGGGCCAGGTGCGCTCGACGAAAGCGCGACGTGCTTCGTTGAGTTCGAAGATGCTGACTTGAGCGCCAGCGAGCCGAGCGAACTCCAGCACCGTGAGCCCGATGGGACCGGCACCGATGATGAGCACGGGATCGCCTGCGTTCACCTGCGCGCGATTAACGGCGTGGCAGCCGATGCCCAGCATCTCGACGAGCGCGAGCTGCTCAAAGCTCAGCGTGTTGCGTGGATGCAGCTTGTGCGCAGGTAGCACAAGCCGCTCGCACATGCCGCCGTCGCCATGCACGCCGAGCACGGTGAGTGTTTCGCAGCAGTTGGTGCGGCCTTTTGCGCACGAGTGGCAGTGGCCGCAGTTCAAGTAGGGCTCCACGCTGCACTTGTCGCCGGGCTTCACGTTCGTGACCGCATCACCCACGGCGATGACTTCGACGCCGAGTTCATGACCGAGAATGAGCGGCAGTTGCATGAACGGCATCTTGCCCAGGTAACCACTGATGTCAGTGCCACAGATGCCGATGGTATGGACGCGAACGAGCGCCTCTCCTGGGCCGGGATCGCGTGGCTCAGGAATGGTAATGGGCGTGAGGGTCTGAACGGCGGTGAGCTGGAGGGCGCGCATGGATCGAAAGGATGAAATCTGAATGATGAATGATGAATGAGCTTCAATCGAAGTGGTAGCGCCCATCCTTTACGGACCACATCGGCGGCATGTGAGATTGCTCGAAGCGATCCCAGCCTTCTTTCAGATTGAGCCAGAAGTCGCGATGCGTGGTGTCCGCAGTGGCGAGTCGTTCAGTGGTCATGCGAAAGGGGAAGCAGTGAACGGCGATCTCAGGCTGACCGGCAGTGAGTGCAGCCTCGACGATGAGGTAGATCTCTTCGATGACTGGATCGGTCATCGCGAAGCAGCCGACCGATACATTGCTGCCATGCACCATGATGAGGCTGCCGGTGCGTCCCAGGGCCTGATCGAGGGCGTTGGGGTAGCCAATGTTAAACGACAGGTGGTAGCTGCTGCGTGGATTGAGGTGCTTGGCGTTGAATGCGTAAAAGCCCTCGGGCGCTTGGCGATCACCCTCTTTGGTCTTGGGACCGAGAGTGCCGGACCAGCGTGCGATGTGCCATGTCTTGTAGAGCCTGAAGGCGCTGCTCGTGCTTGGTCGCAGCCAAAGTTCCAATTCGCTGCTTTCCTTGATCACTCTCACGAAGACAGCATCACCGAGGGCAAATCCTTGGGACTGAAGTGCAGTGGATACATCAGCAATGCGGCGTGAGTGCAGGTCTGCGAGTCGTTGCTCGCCATTGAGTTGCTTCCAGTTCTCGGGCGCGGCAGGGACGGTGGGCATGGGTTTGCTTTGGGCAAAGATGAGCCACGCACTGCCTGCGAAGGCGATGCTGAGAATCGAAAGCAACCATCGAGCGCGACGTGACATGCCTCACGATGTCGTGAGCCACGATCACTCGCAAGGATTCATGCCATCAAGGCGGCGGCAGCGGCGGGTCGCCAGGCAGAGCTGGCGGTGCTGACGGCAGACCACCCCTCAGAGTGGGCGGCGGTGTGGGGGCGATGTATCCAGGTGCAACGGCGGTTCCAATAGGGGCGTCTGGTGACGCACTCGGCATGGGAATGTTGGGAGCAGGAGGCACCGCTGATCCTTGAGGGAAGAGCGTGGGCTGCTGTGGTGCCTGCGGCACATTGCTGCCAGGACGAGTGGCGAGTATTCCATCGGGCGCAGGAACTGCTGCAGGAGCGCTATTGCCGGTGCTGGCTCCACCATCGGAGAAGGTTACCCAGCCCACTTGATTGCCCTTTTGCAGTTGAATACGCATCTGATCCGAGTTGGCACCGGGCTCGATCTTCGAGATGCGGAAGCCCTCTTCATTATCGATGCCAATGTATGCCTGGACGATGCCGGAAGTGGTCTTGTCGATGAGGACAGCGGTCAGTTTGCCATTCTCCTCGAAGGTGCCGGAGAGGGTGAAGTTGTCGGAGAAGGTGGGGCCAGCCGGAGCATCGGGCATGGGCATCGCTCGGGTGGTGAACAAGGACTCCGTCCAAAGACGCGAGTAGTGTTCCATCTGCGGAAGCGGAACGGGCGAATCGTCCGATTTCTCGGGTTCAGCCGCCGCTGCTTTGTTGGCTGGTGTTGGTGGTTCGGTGCTGACAGGAATGGCTTTGGCCACGACGACAGGTGGTTCGGCGTCTTGGGCCAGTGAGATGCCGGCAAGGATCGCAGGGATGAAGAGGAAGCGTTTCATGGTTGGCTAGTTCTTCGAGAGTTTCTGGGCGGGGGCTTCGCGGTAGAACTGCGTGAGTTCGACCTCGCAGTTCACGCTCTTGCCCTGCTGGTTCGGTGTGAGGGCCATACGCGTGATGCCGATGAAGGACTTCAGGCTGTAGATCTTGTGCATCCACTTGTAGAGATCCTCCTCCTTCACGTCGCTGAACGTGAGCTTGACGGAGGCCTTGTCGAAGTAGCCCATAGCCTCGCCTTCCTGGGCGATCTGCTGGGGCTGCATCTCGCGGGAAGCGATCTTGAGTCCAGTGGACGTGGCCTCATCCTGCACCGTCGTGAACAGACGTGATGAAGCCAGCGTGTGGCTGGAATACTTCGGCACATGCGCGTCTACGTAGTCGCTCTTCGTTTTCCACTCGCTGCCTTGAGCGATGGTGGTGCTCATTTGTTGAAGACGAGTCTTGAGGGCTTGGGTTTCCGCCGTGACCTGACGATAGTTCTTCACTCCATACGAGGCGATGCCGCCCCCGAAGATGACGAGGAAGAGAAGGGCGAAAGCGCCGAGAAGGATCTTTTCACTCTGTTTCATGGCTTGGTGGCCTCCGCTGATGCAAGCATGCCTTTGAGTTCAAAAGTGGCGCTGTTGTCGCGCTCATTGATTTTGGGCACTCCGGCTTCCCAGATGAAAGCCGTGAGGTTCTCGCTGTCTTTGATGTCTTGCTGATACTTCAGCGCTTCCTCCACGCTGGGCGTGTGACCTTGAATCAACACGCGATCAGGTGTGCATTCGAAGGACATGAGCGCGAGTTCGGGTGATTTGGGCTCCATGCAATCGAGCAGCACCTGCATGGGGAACTGAGTGGGATCAACGGCCGGAGCCGCTTCCATCCACGCGGCTTTGTGACCTGCCACGCGAGAAGCTCGCGGAGTGATCTCGGCGATCTTTTCGCGCAAGGCATCGCGTTCGCTGGTGGCGATGGACATGAGGGCGGAGAAGCCCGCGACGAATGCAGCGATGACGAACCCTGCGCTCAGGGCCATCATCCGATGACGTGCTGAGGCTTGCTGAGCCTGACGAGCGGCGATGATGTCCATCGGCATGAGGCCCGTCTGCTGACCAGCGATGAGGCGTGGTGCGGGACGCGAGTCACGGCGCACCTCCAGGCCAGTCGTCTTGCGAATGCGCTCCACGTCGCCGTCTTCCATCCACAAGACGATGCCGGAGAGCGATTCGAGCACCTTCTGGAAGGTGAGCTGCAAGCAGATGTTGTTCAGTTCAGCGAGTCCGCTCTGATCGAGCGACGAGGCGGACATGGGACTGAAGTAGGCAAGCTGAGGACCTACCGTGATGGCAACGACGAGCCGACCAAGCTCGCGCCAGATGGTGATCGAGTTCGGTGCCAGAGCGAAGCACAGCGCGCTAAGCTGGCAATCGTCAGGCAGAAGCTTCAGCTCAGCCAGTGGGGTCGTCACATCCTTCAGAGCAACGACGCGAGTGAGGTGGCTGCCCGCACTTTCGTCGATCAAGTTCACGATCATCGCCTGCTCATGGCCAGGTGTGCGAACGCTCAGCCTTTCGAGGTGGAGGTTGGCCATGTCGCGCAGATGCTCGCGCTCGCCTTTCAGCCAGGCCGGCAGCACCCACAGGGAGGCTGCGGGGAGGGCGAGGGTGCGTCGTGCAGAGGCGGTGGCGAACGATCCAGGGATGCTACCATCGAAGGACTTCACATGCTCCATCGCACCCAGCGACGTGCTGCTCCAGAGTTCCCAGGAGGTGTCTCCAGGGATGAGGAGTTCGTTTTTGAGTTTGGAAGTTCGGTTGCTCATGAGGAGGGCATTTCTCCGCGCCAGATGGTTTGATTGTTCTGCGTGATGAGGATGATCTTGCGACGCATGGAATTGTAACTGCCGGTGCTTTCGATGCGGCGAATGGGGCCAGCGAATTGCACCCATTGCTGGAGGTCCTGGACGATCTTGGGCTGGAAGACGCCGAGCAATTGCGCGACCTGCGCGGCGCTGGTGAGGCGTCCATCGTCGATCGTGTGATGGGCTCCGTCGCGGCCATTGCGAAGCGTGAGCAGAGGGGTGAGTCGCTCCATGGGAACGGCAGCGAGCACGGAGATGAACTCCGGCCTTGCCTCGTTCACATCCACCTTGCCATCCCCATAGACCGTGAACCAGTCGCGCCATCCTGGATACGCAGCATTGACGGTCTCCATGCCACGCACGAGCAGCATCTCATCCAGGTTTTTGAAGGGACGATTGAAGGGCAGGTGATCAAAGCCGAGCTTCTCATACTCACGCTTCTCCGCACCATTGAGGGAGATCTTGTCATCGGCATCCACCCAGTCTTTGAGGGCATCGCTGAGCTTCGATGCGAACTCGGGTTTCATCTTCCAGGAGGTGAAGATGCGGCGCAGAATCTCGCGGTCAGAGTTGAGCAGCAGGACATTGATGTTGAAACGGGCTTCTTCGGTCGTGATGCTTACGGAGTAGCTGCCGATCTCGTCACTCAGGGAGAGCAGCGGGTCGTAGAGTTCGATCCGTGGATGGCGTCCCACTTCAAGGCCCATCTCGGCGTAGCGTTTGGCCTGCATGCGGTCGCGCATCACGCGTGCCGCAGCAGTATCAGTGGCGAGCAGCTTGGTAGCAGCGAAGAGCACCATGCCGAGCACGGCGATCATCCAGAAGACCGCGATCAAGGAAGACCCGCGCTGGTTATACGATGAAGGATGAAGGATAACCGGTGAAGTCTTCATCGCATACCTCCTGGTTGAGGCACAGGGATGCGCTGGCCCATCGGTGGCAGGCCTGGTGGTGGCGTCTGGCCCGGAATGGCGGGTGCCCCTGGAGCGCCAGCCTCGTTGATCGCATTGCCGCCGCTGAACCAGAACACATACTCATACGCCTTCTCGCGCGGCTCGTGAGCGAAGGCGAGACGGAGACGCATGAAGAGCGGAGGTGCCGACTTGTCTTCCCAAAGGGTGACCCACTTCTTTTTTTCGGTATCGTAAAACTGCCAGGTGAACTCGCGAAGACCTTCGATCAGGGGGAGTTCGGCGATGACTTCGTAGTCGTCGGGCGAAGTGGCACGTTCGGGCTTCCGAAGGTGGCGAACGAGCAGGGTGCTGGAGTTGCGGTCGGTTTTGGAACGCGAAACTTTGAATTCGACCGCAGGTGCGAGGCGAACTTCGCGCGACCAGGCAAAAGGCACGCTGCCGTTTTCAATCAACAGACTTCCGCGACCGAATTTGCGCGAGGGCTTTTCGCCCACGGTGATGCGCGTGTTCGGCGGCAGGGACTCCAGATACTCGCGCCAAGCGCTGACGAAGTTCATGAGCCGTGCTTCATGCACTCGACTCGAGGCCATGCTTTTGCCCAAACCGAGCGCTCCGCTGGCGATGCCATACACGCCACCAATGACCGTCATCATCAGCGCCATGCCGGCGATGACTTCGATCAGGGTAAAGCCGGCGGTGGATGCCGCTCGCTTACCTTTCAGGACTGTTGGGCGAATAGACATAGGTCTTCATTTCGCGCGCAAAGAGGCGCGAT
>CAUJJC010000118.1 GCA_963204975.1 Verrucomicrobiota bacterium
ATTACGATTGATCCAACGACAGCCGGATCGAAGCTGTTCACGGGTGTCGGTGCTCAGGTGCAGATCGGACGTCCAGATGCGTGGCACTCCGCTGGTTACAATGCGAGCATGGTGGTCTATAATAATGATCTTGATGCTGATAATACTGGCGGCACCACGATTGGTCGCGCTCGTGATATTGGCGGCGGATGGTATCAGGTCGGTCTGGTCGTCAATGGCGGCAACCCGACTGCTACGACCTATCGCACGCCTTTGGGCACCGGTCAGACAGATGTGTATGGCCATCTGAGGTTCGCCAGTGCCAATGGTGGCTTGGTCAATGCTGCGGGAGCCAATTACACCAACATCGTGCTGCACACTGGCAGCCGCCTTACCTTTGACAACCGCACTGCTTTCGTCAATGCAGCCGCCGAAGGACGCTATGATAATCAGGCGAGCCTTACGCTTAATGGTGCGCAACTCCAGATCCGCGGCACCAACAATATCAACACGAGTGCTACGAACCGGGAAGACATCGGTGAACTCATTATTCAGCGAGGTTCTCACCTCCACTTGAACATTGAAGGCACAGGTTATGCTGGCCTGGGCGTGGACAAACTCACCCGTGGAACTAACGGCACGCTGACCATCTACTCGGTTTCGAGTCCGAATAACAATACGCTGACGGCGCAACTGCTCGGTGCTAATACCGCTGCTGGTGGTGTCAATATGTCTGCCAACTTCTTGGTGACGAATCCTGCTAACGTTCCGACCTTGACCAATAACATGGTGGACCCTTGGATCGTCAGCCGAACGGAGGACCAGTTCTTGAAGTATGACAATACGAATGGATTCCAGGTCATCACCGTGGGCACGGCTCCCAGTAACTACATTTCCTCAACCGCAACCACATTGGACGGTGCTGTGCTGACCGCCAATAACGGAACAGAAATCCTTAGCGCAGAAGCCGGGGGCACGATCACTCTGGGGGCCAACCTGGACGTTTATGCCATGCGAATTCAGCGCAACCTCGACCAAAGTGCCAACGGTGCGTTTAGCAATGTGACCATACGCAGTGGCGGACTTATTTTCCTGGCTAACTCACCCGTCATTAATGCCAACCTCGACTTTGGCCTTGGTGGTGCTTCTGAAGCGCTGATCTACTCTGCTCAGAGCACCAGTGGCATCAATGGCCAGATCCGAGCCAGTCAGGTGACGAAGTTCGGACGCGGTTACCTCGACATCAGCAGTTCTCAGCCGCTCTTTTCTGGAAGCTGGGTCGTCAATGAAGGTGGCCTGCGTTTCCGTGCGCCTGGTTCAACCGGAACAGGCACCAATCAGATCATCTTGAATGGCTCTACCATGTCTGACGATGCCGACCGTCGCGATGGGGGCGCTTCATTCATCGACACGGTGCTTCGCTACGAATACAACAGCGGAACTCCTGATGAGTTTGCCTGGAATCATGGCAAGGTGACCTCGTATAACAACAACCTCATCTATGCCACGACGGCATCGGACCGTAACATGTTGATGCCAGACATCGACTTGCGGACCACGGCGACGGCTGCGGGGGGGCTTCACAACGGTCTTGTTCGTTTCCAGGTGGATGGGTCTCGTAGCACCCTTCGGACGGGGACTGTGACCTTATTCGACAACTACATGGTTTATGTGAACGCTGGCTCTTTTGGCCCCGGTTCGACAGCGGGTGTAAAACTTGGTGCGCTCAACAATGGGGCGGCCTTTGACTTGATCAAGACTGGCGATGGCGTGCTTACCCTGATTGATAACGCAGCGACATTTACAGGAAATCGCTTCACTTATGTGGATGAGGGCGCTGTTCGCGTGCTGTCCAATGGTTCCTTTGGCGCGGCAGGCAACACGGCTGTAATCAGTCAGGGCGGCGCACTCGAGGTTGCGGTCACAGGTTTTGCACCTCTAGCGACTCTCGATCAACGTCCCGGTTCCATTGAGCGCTGGGCTGTGGACGGGGCTCGGTCAGGTGCGGTCAGTTTGCCCGCCGGTGTGCATCTTCAAGTCATGCATAGCCAAACTGGAACCCAGACCATTAATTTGAATGGTGGTTCAATCATGGGTTACTTGCCGCTCGATTGGGATCAGGTCGCGGTGATCCACACCCTGGGTTCGGGTGTGACCGTCAACCTCACCGGCGACTCTTTCCTTGGCCAGCCGTTCCCTGCGAATGCCACCGCGATTTACGACATGGGCAAGCTGAACAGCACGACGAATTTGAATCCTTCGGATCCCCTGCTTTCCGGTTCGTATCTCCAAATTGACGGTGCAATCACTGGCGTGGGTGGGCTGACCAAGGTTGGCCAGGATATGATTTTACTCAACGGTGCCAACACCTACGGCGGGGCAACCGTCATCAAGAACGGCATCCTTCAGATTGGTCGGAATAATTCGCTGCCGGTGGGCACCGCGCTCGCTATGAAGGGCTCCAGTGGTATGTTTGATCTCAATGGTTACAACCAAGAAGTTGCGGCTCTGAGTGGTGACGCGGGAAGCATCAACAATGGTGCCTTCGCTGACAATTCATTGGTCGTGAACCAAACTAGCAGCACAACGTATGCTGGCACTATCGACGGAAACGTCATCGTTCACAAAAAAGGAGCTGGCACACTAACATTCACACCGGTCAGCGCCATCGGCAGCACACTGTCCGGGAATAGCTATCGTGGCGGCACCATCCTAGAGGCGGGCAAGCTCTCCATCTCCCAAGACAACGCGCTCGGTTGGACGCAAAATGTCGCAGATGCCGACAATGTGAGGTTCACTGGCGGCACCCTGCAAACCACGGCCAATCTTACTCTGCACTCCAACCGTGGTTTGACGCTTGATTCCGCAGGAGGCACGCTCGAAACGGCAACCGCCACCACAGCGCAGGTGGCTGGGGTTGTGACTGGAGCGGGTTCCTTCACCAAGACTGGCGCTGGCATCCTCCAGTTCAACAACGTTGGCAACAACTACACTGGCAACACCAACGTGACCGAAGGCACACTTCAAGGGGGGGCTGCTGACACGCTGGCTCCGCTTTCGCGCCACGTAGTGACTGGCGATGCGGCTTCTGGAACGCTGAGCTTGAATGGCTTTGATCAGACCATTGGTTCGCTTTCCAGCACGGGAGCTACGCAAGCGAATGCTCAGGTTGCTCTAGGTAGTAACATGCTCACCGTTGGTGCGGATGGCACCATGAATGCAGTCTATGCAGGCACCATCACTGGCACCTCCAGTTCCGTCTTCCGTGTGAATGGCAATGGTGCGGTGCAGACCCTCTCCACGCTGGACAATAGCGCGCAGGTCTGGAATACCCAGATTGCCAATGGTGTGCTCAATGTGGCCAATGGGGCAAAACTTTCCACCGGCACCGCTGATGTGCAGATGGGGATTACGGGTGTTTCTGGTGCGGATGACTTCACGGGCCTGAACCTCAGCAACACGGCTGCCTTCACGAACAACATCACCGTGAATAACGTGAACACCGTGGGCAGTGCCGCGATCACCTCCACAGGTGCGAATGCAGTGATCAGCGGCACCATCGCGCTCAACCGAAATATCTACGCAGGCGCTGCCACGGGCACGCAGCTCAGCCTTGAAGGAATTGTCAGCGGCAATGGCACTATCACCGTGGTGGACGGCGGCGCTCTCCGCCTGACCTCGGCCAATACCTATGGCACTGGCGTTGCAGGCACCTCTGGCACTACCTTCGCAGGTGGCACCGTGGTCCGCGCGGGCACCGTCCTTCTGGAAAACAACACCGCTGCTGGCAGCAATGTGATTGCCATTGGCGACCAGACTAACACCATCGGTGCCGCTGTAGATCGCGCCACCTTCAGTAGCATCCTCGGCAGTGGCTCCTTCAACCCGAACGGTGATGGCGTTAGTGCCACCACAGGCGGGCAGAGCGCCACTGGCACCACAGGCTTCGGTGCTTTCATCGGTGTCACTAGCACGGTGGATGGCAACACCTACACCTCAGGCGATGTAGGCACTCGCATCCTCGTCGCAGGTGAAGAGGCCAACCCAGAACGCAATGGCATCTACACCATTGTTAGTGTCACTGGCGGAACGATGAACTTGGTGCGTGCCGATGACTTTGAGACTGGCAGCCAGATGAAGTATGGCGGTCAAGTCGCCGTAACCAATGGCACATACGCGGGCCAGACCATGTTCCAGTTCGAAGAGCAGGTCGTCGTTCGCAATGAGACCACGTTGGAGCCGATTCGCTTCCGTCAGGATGTGGTGAATCCAAATCTCTCCGTGCTGCAAAACGTGAGCGGACTCTCTGTGGCCAACAACATTAACGTCAACGCCACAAACGGTTCCGGCACCATGACGGTCGGTGGCAGCACTGCTGTCACCACCGGCACTGGCACTTTCAGTGGCATTGTTCAGTTGGCCAATGTGGTCAACGGCACGGCTGAAACGAAGGCAGTGCGTCTTGCCTCCAGCACGACAAGCACGAATGGCATCGTCTTCAGTGGCGTGATTTCTGAGGCTGATACAACTGCCGTTACGGGCGATACACTTAGCGTCAGCAAAGTGGAAGCTGGCACGGTTACTCTCAGCGGCGTGAACACCTTCCGAGGCACGACTTCCGTGACGGAAGGTCGCCTGCAAGTCGGCAACGGTGGGGCCGCTGGAACTGGCAGCATCGTTGGAGCCGGTGGCACGGTGGGAGCAGTGAGCGTCACTGGCGCGGGAACTACTCTGGCGAGCGCTCCTGTGCTGGCAGGTGGTTCCGGCAACACAGTGATTGGTGGCGCTACCACTATCGGCACGGCGACCAATCCAGGTATCTTGGCACCAGGGATTGGTGACAGTGCGACGAACAATCAAACGATGACCTTCAGCAGCACATCGGGCATCACGGCTGCCAATGGTTCGCAGCTTCAGATGTCGATCACGACTCCGACCCTGAATGCATCCAACGGCACTGTCTCCGCTTGGCTTACCAGCAATCAGGATCTTAACACCTATCTGACAGCCAACCCATCCTCCGTCTCCCTGGTAAACATAGCTCCAGCTACTTACGGGGACATGGACTACATCAATCTAACTGGCGGCACACTGAGCCTCGGCACTCGCTCCAGCGGCACTTTTGGCAATGGATCACTCCTGATTCAAGACAATGGCTGGTTGTCGGGCGCGGCTGCTGGCGACCTCTTCAATCTCTTCGATTGGGTGAGCGCAATGACGGGCACCTTCTCGACTCCTGGCACATTGACGACCGGGGGAGCCTATGGCGACATCGACCTGCCCACCTTGTCAGGCACACTGTCATGGGACCTCTCTGCCCTGTCCAGCCACGGTATCGCTGCCGTAGTCAATGTGGTGCCAGAGCCTTCGCGCGCACTGCTGATCCTTCTCGGAATGTTTGGATTGCTGGCACGCCGCCGTCGCAGCGGCTGTTAGAAAGCTTCGAGCAAGTCCCTGAGTTGGATTTTGAAGGTGGGACGCACCGCTTGGTGCGTCCTCACCTTGGCAAGCCCGGAATGCTTGAAAGCGCTGAGTTGAGATGCCTCGCAGCGCTTCTCAGTAGTAGCGCTCCATGCGGCGCTTGCTCTCGGGATCAAGGGCGGCTGCGTTGGGGATCAGGTAACGCGTGTTGTGATCGCCGATGATGACGAGGCGTCCGCTGCCGAGAGTTTGCACGGCTTCGTCGGTCTCCACGTGGAAGGTCGTTGGCCCGCGGTCGGTGATCACATGCCAGATGTAGCCATCGGCAGCGCGCGTGATGAGTTCGATGCTCTGGATCACGGGCACGAAGGCGCGCTTCGTCAGGGCGGTTTGCAAGGCAGCGCGCTGGCTGTCGTGGAGCGCTGAAGGATCTTCGATGCAGGCAAGCTCGCGTCCTGTGGCATCTTGCAGAGCGATCCAGTGATCGGCATCCGTGAGTGGGAAGATGCGTGCGGGGCGGACATTCTCGTGACGCATGCCATCGGCGGTGATGAGCACGAGCTGGCCGGAGGCATTGGTTTGAAGGTCCAGACTCATGGCGGTGTCGCGGTGGCGTGGGTGACTTCAATCATGGCCTGATGCAGGCGGGCGTAGGTGCCGCTGTGGGCGAGCAAATCATCGTGCGTGCCGGTCTCGGTGATCTTGCCATCCTCGACCACCACGAGCCGATTCGCGCGCCGCAAGGTGCCCAACCGATGGGCAATGGCGATGGTGGTGCGGCCTTTCACCAGGTGATCGAGTGCGGCCTGGATCTCGCGTTCCGTTTCAGTGTCCACCGAAGAAGTGGCCTCGTCGAGAATCAGCAGCGCCGGGTTGATCAGCAGGGCGCGGGCAATGCTGATGCGCTGGCGCTCGCCGCCGGAGAGCTGGCCGCCGCGTTCGCCCACGAGCGAGTCATAGGCGTCGGGCTGCTTCATGATAAAATCGTGAGCCCTGGCGGCGCGAGCGGCGGCGATGATCTCAGCGCGAGTCGCATCGGGTTTCCCATACGCGATGTTTTCCGCGATGGTGCCGTAGAAGAGGTAGGGCTCCTGGAGGACGAGGCCGAGATTGCGCCGGTAGTCCATCACGTTCAGTTCACGCAAGTTGATCCCATCGACGAGGATCGCTCCTTCACTCACATCGAAGAAGCGGCAGGCCAGATTCACAAGCGTGGTCTTGCCTGCACCACTGGGGCCGACGAGACCGATCATCTCACCGGGCTCGATCTTGAGCGAGATGCCTTTGATGATCTGACGCGAACCGTGGCGGAACTTCACATCCTTGAACTCAATCTCACCGCGCAGGCGACCCACCGTGAGCGTGCCGTCAGTGATGGGCATATCCGGCTTCACATCGAGGATCTCAAAGATGCGGTGCGCACTGGCCGCAGCACGCTGCGAGGACGCCATGAACCGGCTCATCGAGTCGAGCCTGCCGTAAAACTTCATCACGTAGAGCACGAACATCGTGAGGTCGCCCACCTTGGCCTTGTCGTGGGCCACGCACCAGGCACCGACGGCCCAGACAACGAGGAGTCCCACGTCGCTGAGGAAATTGATCGTGGGCTCGAAGAACGACCAGGTGCGATTGACGCGGTCGTTGGTGTCAAAGATGTGCTTGTCCTGCTGGCGGAAGCGTTCGATCTCGCGCTGCTCCTGCGCGAAGGCCTTCACGACACGAACACCTGGAATGGTGTCGGAGAGCACGCTGTTCATCGCACTCCAGGCACGGCTGGCGGCGGCGAATCCACCGCGAAGCACGCCGCGCACCCACTGCACCAGCCAGCCCACGATCGGCAGGGGACCGAGCGCGGCGAAGGCAAGCAAGGGATTCACGGTGAACATGATCACGGCAGTGAAGATGATCGTGAGCACATCGACGAGGAAGTCGATGAAGTTGACTGAGATGAAGAGCGAGATGTGATCGGTGTCGCCACCAATGCGAGAGATGAGGTCGCCGGTGCGCTTCTTGTTAAAGTAGGTGAGCGACAGCTTTTGCAGGTGCTCGAAGGTGGACCGGCGCATGTGGCTGGCGCAGCGCTCAGCGAGGCGTGAAACGACATACGTGGTGGCCCACTTCAGCATCCAAGTCAGCACGGCAGCGCCCGCGAGGTAGAGCGCGAACTGGTAAACGTGCTTCACATGCACTCGCTCGGTCGCGCTTTGCAGAGGGATAAGCACATTGTCCACGAGGTCGCCTGTCAGCCATGGTGCGATCAGGCCGGACCAAGTGCTGAGCATGGCGAGGACGAACCCCAAGCCCATGAGCTTGTGCCACTGGGAGCAGAACTTCATCAAGCGCCAAAGCGGACTGCCGGGAGGACTCGTAGTAGCGACCTCGTCACTCGCGAACGGATCATCATCCTCAACCTTCTTCGGCGTGGTGGAGCCCAGAGGATGACCATGGAGCACTTCGTGACGATGCGCGCGCTGGAGTTCTTTGAACTTCGCGAGGAATCCATCAGCTTCGCGCACTCGACCTGAGGTCACACGCCAGAGATGCGACTGGGTGCCGCCTTGAAGAAGATGTAGTTCGGCGACAGCACCGAGTTCATCGATCACGAGGTCGTCGATGTCAGCGAGGCGCCAGGAGCGGAAGCTCAGGTCCGCCTGCTGCGCAGGCTCCACATGGAGCAACCGTCGGTCGGTGAGCACGATGAGGCCCTGATGAAAATGAAGGCTCGCATCCAGATCGGTCAGGAAGCGCGCCATGAGTCGCTCTCCGGGCACAAGTCTCTCCTCAGCGTGCAGGAGGAGGCTTTCTGGAGAGGCGGCTGTCGATGAAGTGGGCAAGGGCTATCAACTCCGTGACGGAGCGGTGCGATAGTCCAGCACTTGCGTCACTTGTAAAGTAGTGACCGCATCAGTTGCAGATCAAAAAGGTGTCCGCGGAAGAAAGGCATCCTCAGGGCGACCCGGCGGACGACGCATTCCTGGGCCACCACGACGAGGGCCTCCACGAGGGCCATCGGGCGGACCTCCACGCTTTTGGAAGCTCGGGTCCGCCGTGCCTTTCCACTGGCGGGAGAGCTGGGGGAACTCGGTGGTGATGCAGTAGTAATACGTGCCCTCGGGGAACTCGGGAGTCACACCGAACCGCCCGTTGCACTCGTCCAGGTCGCCGCTGCCCGCCTTGTATTCGTAGTCTTCCGTGAAGGTGCCGTCGAACTTACCGCCCGGTCCGCCGTCGCGCTTGCCTTCGCGCACTTGATAGCTGGAGCGCATCTTTTTGAGCGGGCTGGTGGAGTCCTTGGCCTTGCTGTGGGCTTGCTCGGTGTAAATCGGGAAGCCGTCTGCGGCGTAGCCCACGAGCACCATCTTGTCATTCTTGGGCGAACTGCGCTTCTCGATCAGACCCGTGGGCAGACCATGATAGTGATAGGCACCATTCGGCTGCACATGTGCCATGTGATCATCCAGACCGAGATCAATCTTCCCTGACAAGGCCTCGTATTTCCAACCAGAGGATGGATCGAAATTCCAAAACTCAGCCGTGCCGGGCTCGAAGGGCACACCGTTCAAGGCAACGCCAAAGAAGGCATGGCCGCTGGGGGTCGGTTTGTCAGCGGCCTGAGGCTTGAGCGGAACGTGGAACTCATAAGCCTGCGCACGAATCGCATTCGGATTGCCACGACGAGGAAAGTCACCGGGCTTGTGATCGGGGATGCCATTGCTCTTGATCACTCGCTGCTCGCCTTCGGTGGCGATGGACACTAGCGCCTTGGGCAGGGAGGCGGCGAGGGCGGGGATGACAAGGCAGAGCCAGAGGGCGGTTCGTTTCATGCGTGATGAAGATGGAGCATCAACCTTAACGCAAGGTGAACGCCCTGATTTATCCGCGGAACACCATCGCAGGCTCCAGACGCGCCACACGCCAGATGCCGAGCATCGCGGCGAGCGCACAGATGAAACAAATGACACCGAAGACGGCGGGCGGCACGATGTCCGGCATGTAGAACGGAGGCTGCTCATTTTTCAGCGCACCAAAGGCAAAGCCCGAGGTGGCAGCGAGCCCGATGCCGTAACCGACGAAGCCCACGGTAAAGGCTTGCGTCAGCAGCATTCGGCAGAGCATGAAGGTGCTGGCCCCCATGGCCTTGAGCGCACCGAGGTGCTTCATGTGATCGAGCACGAAGGAGTAAAACGTCTGGCACGAGATGGCCACGCCTACGATGAACCCCACGACGACCGTGATGCCGAAGGAAATGGGAATGCCGGTGTTCTTCACATACCACCAGACCGTGGCCGCATTGAAGTCGCGCGGTGTTCCGTAGGGTCCATTCACCCACACCTTGAGTCCGGTTTCGCGCTCGATGTCAGCCGCGGCTTGCTCATTGCTGATGCCGGGCTTGGGTGCCGCGATCACAGCCGAGAGCATCTTGCGCTGTGCCGGTGCATACTGCAGCGCGCGACTGTAAGTGGTCCACACATACGGACCGCCAGTGAAGGAAGTCATCGCCTCGCAGATGCCCACCACGCGGGCTTCCTGGTCGTTGATTTCGAAGGTGTCGCCCACCTTGATCGGGTTCTTGCGGTCGATGGAGAGACGTTGCAAGGCGAGGTCATCGACGATGACGGAGTGCGGCAGCCGCACATCCTCCAGCCTGCCTTCGCGCATCTTCACCGGGGCTCCGGCGAGCGTCGCGGAGTCGATCCCGACGAGCTGGATAATCTTGAACTTGCCGTTGCCCATGCGCACGCGTTGCACACCGGAGTAAAGCGGTGATGCCCAGGCCACGCTGTCCACCGAGCGCACCAGAGCCACGTCCGTGTCGCGCATCGGATTCGTTTCGTTGACCTGCTCCACCTTCTCCTCCACGGCCCAGAGCGGAGCGGGCACATTCTTCAGCGTCGCGGTGGTCCAGAGCATCAAGCCGCAGAACACGCCGCTCTGCTGCGCCATCAGGAAGGTGGCAAAGAAAAGCCCCACGACGAGCATGAGATACTTTGCGGTATCTCCAAACAACATGCGTAGGGCGAGTCTGATCATCGAAGGAAAGGCGTTCGGCGTTCGCAGTTGTTACGACCGCCGGGGAGCATCGGGACGCCTCAAGGAAGACGCTTGGCGACTTCGCCAGAGATCACCTTGTTGTCAGCGCGGCCGGCGGTGCGCTCCTGCACGGCCTTCATCACAGAGCCCATTTCCTTTTTGGATGTGGCACCCAGTTCGGTGATGACGGCCTCGATGATGGCGATGACTTCTTCGTTGCTCATCGCAGCGGGCAAATACTTCTCCAGCACCGCGATCTCCGCCTTGGCCTGATCGGCCATCTCGGCGCGTCCGGCTTTCACGGCTCCGTCGAGCGAGTCCTGGAGCTTCTTGAGTTCCTTGCGGATGACGGGCACGGTGTCCACCTCGCTGAGTTCGCCATCAGCACCGAGCTTCTCGATCGCTGCATACTTGAGCGCGGACTTGAGATTGCGGACCACGTTCAGGGTGACGGAGTCCTTCGCCATCATGGCGGTCTTCATGTCGGCGAGGATGCGTTGGGCGATAGTCATAGGTCTTGGCGTTGGGTTGGATGAGCGCGCAGTGTGCTGCGAGGGCGTGGGTTGTAAAGGAGCTTGTCGGCATCAACGGCCCAGCGCTGCGCGCGCAATCTCATCCCCGCGCAGCAGCGGCAGCGAGTAGTGCCCGTCGTCCGGCGTCCAGTGCGTGATCGCAGCGGGCATGAGGGCCGCGAGTTTCTCGGCGTAGGAGCAGGGGATGTTGCGATCCTTCATGCCGTGCCAGAGATGCACCGGGCAGCGGATCTGGCTGAAGTCGATGCCCCAGTCCTCGTGATACACATTGCCATCGGCCTGCACCTGCGGCACGCCACTGGCCAGACAGTCGCGGAAGCTCTGACAAATGATCCGATGCGCCTCACGATCCTGCAGGGCCTCGCGATCCCGGCCACTTAGCATCGCGATCATCCAGCTCAACGGTGGCAGATGAGCCGGGCCGCGCGAGATGGCGCTGGCGATATGAAACAAAGGGCTCAGCAGCCACGGCAGATGATGGCTCATGGCCAGCACTAGGCGGTAGGGGAAGAACAGCTCGCGACTGCCAAACAATCGCAAGGGCGGAGCACCGCAGATCACGCTGGCACTGAGCAAGCGATCGGGAATCGCGTGAGCACAGGCGAGTGCATACGGACCACCGCCGGACACGCCGAAGACGTGAAACCGGTCCCATCCCAGATGGTCCGCCAGCTCGATCACCACAGGCGGCCAGTCCAGCAGGCGACGCCCCGGCTGGTGATCGGAGCGCCCGACGCCAGGACGATCCATCGCTACCACATGCAGCCCCTGACGTTTGCCTTGCTCATCCATCAAGGCCCCTTGCACCAGCGAACTCGGCCAGCCGTGAAAGTAGAAAGCTTGCACGCCTGCGGGATCGCCGAAGTGCTGGAAAGCCAGCTTTCGACCAGAGGAAAGGGTGAGGAACTCGTGAGTCATGGCTGCGATCAAAGCGGCTGATTCCTCGGGCCGCGCATTGATGTTTTCAATGGACGACTCGCATTGCGAGATGCGCACAAAAACCTGCCACACTGCCAAGCATGGATTCATGGCCATTCGTGCCCATTCGAGTTTGGAGCTGATAAAGTTTTGATGCTGCATCGTCACCGCCCCGTGACATCATCTCCTCCATGAAGTCCCTGGTGCGACACTCTGCGATGTTCTTCCTCCGCGTTTTCGCCGGGCTGGCGGTGATGCTGCTCTTGTTTCAGAGCTGCATGATCTACCATCCTCGGGGCTATGAGGAATCATTCATCAAAGTGAGCGGAGCCGAGCCCCTGCACTACCGCACTTCACAGGGCGAGCAAGTGAGCTGGATCAGGAATCCCGGCGGCGCAGGCATAGTGTGGCTGGTGTTTGCTGGCAATGGCACGCGAGCGCTGGACCTAGTGAGTTACTTCGAACGAGTGCGTGCGCTGGAGAACGACGTCTTCGTGCATGTCGATTACCCGGCCTATGGCGCGTGCGAGGGACGCCCGAGTCCAGCCGCCATCAGCGAGTCGATTGAGGTCATGTTGCCGACCTTGGCCAAGCGGTTGAGTTTGAAACCAGAAGCGCTCCAGCCTCGGCTGCGAGTCTTCGGCCACTCGCTGGGGGCCGCGGCGGCTCTGATCGCGATGGACGAGCACCGCATCCATCGCGGCGTGCTCATCGCGCCTTTTTCATCCATGAAATCCATGGCACGGATGCGAGTGGGCTGGCCGCTGTGCGAGCTGTTGCATCACCGCTTTGACAATGAAGCGGCCATCTCACGCCTTCAGGCCCGTGGGGCTTGCCATCTGCAGGTGATTCATGGCTCCGATGACGAGGTGATTCCGCAGGCTCAGAGTGCTGGCTTGGCGGCGAAGTTCCCCGACGTCATCACCTATCATGTGGTGGACGGGGCGTTTCATAATCACATCCTCACCACGGACCGCGAGTTGGTGCTCAAGTCGATGGCTGCGGTGCGGTGAGATTGCGGCTTGCCGACGCGGCGTGCGTGTCTTTGATGCACGCCATGACTTCCGCCATCATCGTCGCCGCCGGCAGCAGCCAGCGCATGGGTTTCAACAAGCTGCTGGCTCCGCTCGGTGGAGTGCCTGTGATCGTGCGCACGGTGCGGACTTTT
This sequence comes from Verrucomicrobiota bacterium, assembly GCA_963204975.1. Classification (GTDB taxonomy): domain Bacteria; phylum Verrucomicrobiota; class Verrucomicrobiia; order Verrucomicrobiales; family Verrucomicrobiaceae; genus JAEUHN01. Next base: position 13,051 of record CAUJJC010000118.1, read on the forward strand.
GATCAATGTGATGCCATCGACGAGATCATCGTCGTGGGCTCCGAGGCTGTGCGCGAGGAACTGGCCAAGCACTCGTTCACGAAGTTGGTCAAGATGCTGCCCGGTGGATCGGAGCGGCACTTCTCGGTGTTCGAGGGCCTGCGCGCCTTGTCGGAGTCGAGTCAAATCGTGGCCGTCCATGATGGTGGTCGCCCGCTCATCACCACGGCGCAGATCAGCAAGTGCGTGGCCATCGCTCGCGACAAACGCGCCGTCGCCTGTGCCCGTCCTGTGACCGAGACGATGAAGCGCTGCGATGACTCCGGCAAGATCACCAACTCGCTGGAACGCAAGAACGCCTGGATCATGGAGACACCGCAGGTGTTTGATCGCGAGCTGCTCATGACCGCCTACGAGCACGTCCTGGGCTCCGAGTTGCTCGTCACCGACGAAGTCTCCGCCGTGCAAGCTCTCGGCGAGTCCGTCTTCGTGGTGGAAAACACCTCGCCCAACCTGAAGATCACCTTCCCGGCCGACCTCGCGCTTGCGGAGAAACTCATTTAGATCCATTCGGGGTTGAGTGTCATCCACCAGAAGGCGCTGTTTCACGTTTGTTTGAGATCATCCAGGAACTCTGACGCAGGCTCTACACAGGTGACGAATAAACAATCTCGCGCACGCGTGCAGGCCACGTAGAGAAGCTGGCGCTCGGTGTCATAGATCTCTTGCAGGTCGGCATCGTCGCCTACAGTTTCGATGCGTTCTTGGAGAGGAATGATCTCATCGTCGCAAGCCATCACGGCCACGCAGCGGAACTCCAGGCCCTTCGCTAAGTGCATGGTGGTGATGGACACATGCCCGGTCTGTGTTTCGACATGCTCGTCGAGCACCTTCCACGAGAGCCCAGCTTCATCTGCGGCAGCTTGAGCGCGTTCTAGCTCGGCATCCGAGCGCACGAAGACGCCCATCTCATGTGGCAGCACGCCGCTCTTGGATTGATCGGCGAGCCACTGGGCCACGGTCTTGCACTCCTCTGCTTGTGTCTTGAAGGCTTGAATCTGGGGCGGTGGACCATTGAAGACGGAAACCGTGTCGCTTCGGTCCTCCTTGTTGCCATCCACGTCGAACACCTCTGGGCCAAGCAATCGGTCGGCTTGCATTCGGATCTGGTGAGAGGTGCGGTAGTTCACCCGCAGGTTGCGAGAGCGTCCGCGAATGTCCACGCCGAGGGATTTCCAGGAGAAGGGTTGCTGGAAGATGCGCTGGCCCAGGTCGCCAGCAAAGAAGAGCGCATTGGCGTTGTCAGTGCCAAGGGCTGCGAAGAAACGCAGATGCGGAATGCCCACATCCTGCGCCTCGTCCACGACGACGAAATCAAACGGGCGATTGTTGGTCTTGGAGATCATCGCGGCGAGTTCGGTGAACATCGCTGCGTGAGTGATGAACTTCTTGGCTTTCAGGCCGCTCTTCACCTTCTCGAAGATCGACCACAGCAGCGCGCGTTGTGCTTCGGGCAGTCGAGTCTTGCGACCCAGACGGGCAACGTCTCGATATTCCTCCCAGCTTCCAAGCTGCCACGCATCCACGACCTGTTCCCACTCGGTCATGAGGAAGTGCAGCGTGAACTTGTGCGCGCTAGCTGCCTTCGACGCAGCGCTCAGCAGGTCGCGAACCGTTGTTCGATCTGCCAGCTTCACCGGGCCGCAGTGCGTCTTGTAGAGCCGTTGGCCGATGGCGTTGAAGGAATAGATGTCGATGCGCTCGCCAAGTCTTGGCTCATTCCACACGAGGCAACGGAACTTCGTTCGCAAGGCGTTGGCCAGCGTGTCGGAGAAGGTCGTCAGCAGCACCCGTGCGTCGGGATTCGCTCGCGCCAGATGCACAGCACGATGAAGTGCCACCACGGTCTTGCCAGTGCCAGCAGAGCCAGACACGCGCGCCGGGCCAGAATAGTCGCGGGCGACCCACTGGCGCTGGTCGGGATGCAGAAAGACGGTCCACTTCTCCCAGGGCGCATCCAGGGCGCGTTCCAGCTCTTCCACGTTCGTCATCACGCGGAAGCGGCGCTGCGCGTCCGGGTGGTCGAAGGGATTGGCTTCCGGTGCCACAGGCTCCGGCTTGCGAGGCGTGCCACCGGTGGCGATCTCCAGCAATGCTTCGGCTGCTTCAGCGGGAAGATGGTCCGAGAGCACGAGATAGCTCTCCTCGGTCGCGTCGCGGACATCCTTCAGCCACTCCGTCGGCACGCCATAGCTCAGCAGCTCTTCATCGGCGAGCAGGGCAAAGGGCTGCTTCTTCGCAGGTGCGACCTTCTTCGGTTCTTCCTGCACATACTGCGGCACGAGGATTTGCTGCACCGTCTCGCGTATCTCCACGAGTTGAGCTGCGCCTGTTTTCGGGTGCGTCTCCAGCTTGCGACGCTCGGCCCAGTCGTAGGCCTTGTCGTGGTGGTTCACATAGCAGAGCAGGAGGCTGCCTGCTGTCTTGTGAACGATGATGCGAATGTCCGCACTGACTCGCAGGGACCAGAAGTTCTTGTCCTTTGCCTTGTCCAGCTTGTGAAAGCTCATGCCCGGACTCGCCGGGTTCATCTGGAGATCAAAAGCCGTTGTCTTCACGGCCTTCTGCTCATCGCCAGTGAGGCGTGCGAGGCTGTCGGTGAAGGTATCGGCGATGCGGAAGTGCATGGGGTTGCCGAGGCTATGAGGTCAGACGCCGAATGCCATCCCGCAATTTCCCAAAACTTGGCGAGATATTCCGGTCAGGATCAAGGAGGGGTCCGATTCTTTCCGCCCATTCGCTTTTTACTTGCCCCGGCAACGGCCAGCCGACTTTTTTGATGGCCGCAACTCCTCCAGGATAAATGGCATCAGCCAAAAGCTCCCATGTTCCGCAAACACTGTCCTGACGATACCGAACAAATACATCCTTCTTCGCCTTTGGATAGGCTTGGGTAAGCGCCTCATGGTCTCCAAAATACCACGCTTCCATTTCCTCAATGGCGAGGCGGAACAACGCATTGGGAGGCGGGTTGCAGTCTTTCAATATCTTTTGCAGCTGATCAAGGAACTCGCGGCAATCGTTCCGATCTGAATCCAGGATAACAACTACAGCGTCAATCCCTGAAGACTGACCGTAACCTCGAAGAAGTCGAGGCAACTGATCTAACAAGATGCGCTTTGCCGGGTCACCCGATTTGCCAAGCCCTTTGGGCACTCTTCCAATACCCTTATAAGCGTGCACACGCCAAGTATGCGGCTCCCCCTGGTCTCCAAGGAGTTTGGGGAGCAAACTTCTGAGCAGTATCTCGCCAGAAGCGTCTTCGATTAAGAACTCGAGGTGCATGGCTCTAACGGGCATCAAGGTAATCGCTATACCAAAGCCCGCCCAGAGGCAGCCCTTGATTGACCATGTTTTGGACGAGTTCGATGTCAGCGGCTCTCCGTAGAGAAGAGTAACCGTCTTTGCCCTTCTCAAGAACCCACACCTCCTGCGGAGTGAGTGCGTCAACAAAGTAAGGCTGATGCGTCGTGACGAAGAGTTGCGGCGCGCCTTTTTTTCCAGTCGCATGAGAACGGAACTCCCTGGCGAGGGACTCAAGCAGCTTGTGGTAAAGCCCATTTTCTGGCTCCTCGATGCAGATAAATGGAGGTGGATCGGGGTCCTCCATCATTAACAAGTAGGCGAACACTTTGAGTGTTCCATCCGACATTTGTTGAGCGAAGAATGGATCGTCGAATGCACCGTCATTGAATCTGAGCAACACCCGTTTGTCATCAGTGACTTTGGTGTCGATCTTTTTCACGCCGGGTATCTTGGACGCGATCCGATTGAGAATCAGCCTGAAGCGGTCACTGTGCTCGCGCTCAAGGAATTGAACAACGTTTCCAATATTGTCCCCATGGATGTTGAGGTGTTTCTGTGGGCCCGCACTCGGCAGGCTGCGTGCTGCATCTGGATGAAAATAAGAGAGATACCAGCCCTTGAGGAAATCACGGAATCGTTTGATTCGTGGGTGCTCCTTGAGTGTTCCCAAAGTGGCAATGCCGAGTTGCCGCAGGTCGGTCAACTCTACAGCTTCTTGTGTCTTATCTTCTTCACCTGCGATTTCCACAGCTTCCTCGCCAGCCCACACCGTTCCTTTGCCGTGATCCAGACGCAAAAAAGGAAATGGACGCCCGTGCTTTTGGCCCTTGCGTCGTTGTTTCAACATCTCGGATTCGACATACGGCCTTCCAGACGAATCTTGCCCGATGGATAGCTCATAGGTTATAGGACGCTCTCCTTGGGCTTCCCTGTAATAGATTTCAAACCGAATGCTCCCGGAACTTTCACGCGAAAGCATCCGTTCAAGCCCTCCCCGTTGTTTCATGTCACAAGCAGCTTCGACATCAGAGTTGAGGCAGTCAGACACGAACCCAAATGCGTCAAACAAAGTGCTCTTGCCCACCCCGTTCTTACCGATCACCACGGTGAGCGGCGTCAGGGGATCACCTGCTTGTTGGCCTGACAACTTGCCAAGCGTGATGTCCCTCAAGGAGCGGTAGTTCTGAACTCGAAAGCCTTCAATGAGTGCCATACTGTTAACGGAGTAAGATTGTCCTCAGACGATTGCAAGAGTGGATTCTTGGAGCCAGCAATCAAACCCGAAACACCTTCATCACCTCATCCCCCAGGTGGTTGATCACCTTCACGGCGATGCGCCCTTGTTTCGGTTTCTCGAACGCCCGTGACGTGTCGCTGTTCAGCGTGGCCCAGGCTTCGGGGTTGATTTCGGCTTTGAGGGTGGTCTTGAGGGCGCTGTAGGGGTCGTTGGCACCGAGGAAGTAGGCGTGGCGGACGAAGAAGCTTTCTTCGTTGTAGTCGGTGTCGATGAACCAGCAGGCGATGCCGTCGGGGCCGTTGCTGATGACTTCGCCGGTTTGGGGTTTGAAGACATCCACGCCGTTCACCTTCACGCGGAGCTTGCCGTCTTTCTCGGTGAGGAGGGTGATGTCCGGCTCGCCGAAGATGACGAAGAGGTTGCCCTTGCCGGTGTTTTTGAGGTCCTCGGCCATGTGCAGGTCGGCGTTCATGCGGGCCTTGAGGACGGGGATGCGGCCCAGCTTGTTGAACTCCGTGGTGTGCGCTTCGTAGTTGAAGGCGCAGGCGATGAGCACGTCGAAGCCTGCGTCTCCGGCCTCGCGGGCGGCAGCGGCGAGGTCGGAGCGCTGCACGGTGCCGAACTCG
>CAUJJC010000119.1 GCA_963204975.1 Verrucomicrobiota bacterium
GGAAGCCCCGTGTGCTCGGTGAAGGTTACAACTTCATTGCGAATCCTTTCGCATTGCTCACAGCCAGCATCTTGAGAAGATCGGCCCATGTCCGCAGTCGTCGCCGCCATCTACATCTCGCCGACCGCCAAGGTCTTGCCGCATTCCGTGAAGCAGGTGGAGGCCTGCGCGCAGCGCGGGCTGGTAGGCGATCGCTACTTCCAGCAGCAGGGCACGTTTTCCGATTGGGAACCGAAAGGCCCAGGTCGTGAACTGACGCTCATCGAAGGCGAAGTGCTCGCCGAACTCGGACTCGATGCGTCAGAGATCAGGCGAAACATCGTCACGGAAGGCATTCGCTTGAACGACCTCGTGGGCCACACCTTCCGCATCGGTGATGTCTTGATCGAAGGCATCCGCCTCTGTCCGCCCTGCACGCATCTCGACAAGGTGACGGGCAAGCAACTGCTCCAGCCGCTCGCAGATCGCGGTGGCCTTCGGGCGAACATCTTGAGCGATGGCATCATCCGCGTGGGGGATGTGATCACCGTCGGTGACGTGGTGCCTTCACTCTGGTGAGCGATCCATCCTGGCGCGATGGCGCTTGGTTAGTTCGTCGAACTTGGGGAGTTGATCACCTTCAAGGAGTGCACGGACTTTGGGGAAGTAAGTGCGGAAGACATCGAAGCGCTCACGAGTGCGCGGCTGTGTGGTGCTGAGTTTCTGGACAAACTCAGCGGCCACGAGGTGCAGGTTTTGCTTCTGCGCTTCAGTGAGGTGCAGCTCGCGGTCATAGTAGGCCACGACGACATCAGCGGAGATGACGGTGCCTTCTTTGCCCAGCACTTTGAGCGTCACATCAGGCACGGGTGGTTGGATAAAACGATAGCCAATGCCAATGCCTGCCGCGAAGATGGCGGCGATCATGAGCACGATGCGGAGGATGCGGAAGCGGTGCATGAGAGTCTAGAAGGGTGGTGCAGTAGGCTCGATAACAAAGCGTGCATGGATGAGCACGTCCACGAGGTCAGGTTCCACAGGTGCGGGAGCTAGCCAGAACGTAGTGGCCAAGGCGATGAGCACCGTGGCGAGGCTACCGGCAGCGACGCGCTCCCAGAGCATCGCCATCGTGGGCGCGTCTGACTGCGATGACCAACGCGATGCAATGCGTGTGGCGATGCTAGGCGTGAATGTTTCCTCGGCAGACACATCGCTGGCAGCGGCTGTGCGGGCGCTTTTCCAAAGGGCGGTGAGTTTTTCGTCAGCGTTCTTCATGTGGAGGAGGTTTCGAGGTGGATGAGGGCCTGCTTCAAACGCCGCCGGGCGCGGAAAAGTCGCACGCGGGTCAGCGTGGCGTTCCATCCGGCTTCGCTGCAAACATCGGCGAGCGAGCGTTCATCGAGTTCGATGGCGCGGAGCAGCCACGCATCGGCTGGCGGGAGCGTGACGAGGAGTTTCTCGATGAGCGAGAGCGCGTCCTCGCCCCTGTGCGATGGCTCCTCGTGTGAGTGATCTTCATCGAGCAGGGCCTGTTGCTCGGGCGTGAGATCGCTCCAGGCGAGCTCGGGGCGTGCGCGATGATGGCGGAGGCGGTTGAGACAGGTGCGCTTCGCGATGGTGGCCACCCAGTGCTCCAGCGGCGAATCGGTGCGATAGGATGAGGCAGAGCGGAAGACTTTGAAGAAGATGTCCTGCATGAGGTCATCGCACTCATGACGCAGCGTCGCATGACCGAGGATGATGCGCTGGACGAGAGGGCCGAGTTTTTCCACGAGCGCACGCGCCGCCGCCTCGTCACGCGTGGCGGCGCGGGCGAGCAGAGCTGGCAGGTCCTCGGGTGCATCGGGCATCGCGCGGACTCTGGCACTGCGAGAGCGTTTTGCATCCAGCTCATGGTAACGAGATGAGTGAAACCGTGTGCCGCTCACGGCGGCGATGGCAGCGGGTGCGCGGCGAAGAATTCCAGCACCTTGCGATTTCCGTCCCAAGGCCCATCGGCTTCGGGCCAGTTGTGACCGCCAGTGCCAAACGTGATGAGCACGATCTCGTTGTTTGGATCAGAGCCGGGCAAGGAAGGCGTCCACTTCTTCTCGGACCAGGTGCCGACGACTGAGATCGCGAGGTAAGGCTTGTCTGGATCAGGGATGATTGTCTGCGGATAGAGGGCGCGAAGACTGGGCGGAACCACGGGCCTGTGGGTGAGGGGCAACAGCATGAACTGCCCACGCGTCCAACCAGGCAGAGTGTAGCCCAGTGGGTCGGAGATGAGTCCATCGATCCATTCCTGATCGGGACGCAAATCCTCAACGGGCGAGCGCATGGCGGTCTGGGCTACGGTCCAAGTGTGAGTCTGATCGAAGCTCGTTGCACCTGTGGTGTAGGTATTCAGCACCAGATCGGCGGTAGCACCGCTCACGCCATTGGCGACGCCCCAGCGAGCGACACAGGCAAAGGCCCCTGGTGACGGTGCCCCCATTCCACCCGGCGTAAATCCTTCATAAGGCCACTGAAGGCTGTCGATCTGGTTATTGATCAGCACAGGACGCGCCTTGACTGGCAGGGGGCGGTTTGCGATGACGGTCGTTGGGGCATTAGGGACGAAGTATTGCACGCCGCTGTCCATCATGGCAAAGGCGGCATACGGGTGGTCCGCTTTGGAGGCGACGTAGTGCGCCATGTTTCCCCCATTGGAGAAGCCCGCCATGAACACGCGCTGCGAGTCGATGTTCAGGGCCGAGTTCATCAAGTGAGTGGTGAGAGACTTGAGGAACCCATAATCATCGAGCCAAGGAATATCCATGTTCACCGGGGCATTCGGATCGTTGTAGGTGAACCAGCGGTAGCTGTCGTCGCCTGAGATGGCCTCGGCAAAGCAAAGGATCCATCCATCACTGTTGGCGACATCGAGCATCTCGCCTGGGCCGCCGCGCTGGCCCCAGAAATCCTCCACGCTGGCTCCATGCCCTGGCAGCAGCACCGCCAGCGGCCACGACTGCGAGGGTGTCCAGTTGTTCGGAAGCTTCAGGCGGTAGCGCCGCACGATGCCGTCATGCACGAAGGTCTGGTTCAAGAACTGATGCGTGGACTCGCCTCCCGGCGGCGGCAGAGGGATCGGCGAGGTGATGAGCGGCGAGCGCACGAGGCGGTAGAAATGACGGACTCCTGTTGCCTGCGCCGGTTCCACGACGACTTCGTTCACCCCGGCAGTCTCCTGCTCGGGCAGCCAGTGGGTGTTCCAATTGATGAGATTCGGGCTGTGCTCCAACTGCGAAGAATACGCTGGATTGCCCTGCCAGCGGATCGTGTTGGTGCTCGTCACTTCGAGCGTGGGTATCGTGGGGAGTGATGCGGCGGTGACGAGCAGCGGATAGTCCTCCACCTCGCCATCATCCGCGAGGCCGCCCGTGCCTAGGCCGCCCGTCGTGCTCACGCGAAAGCGTGCATACGTCACGCCAGCGAGCGCGAACGGCGGCACAAAGACGCTCATGGTATTCACGCCCGCCTGCAAAGGCCGTGCCAGAGCGATCTGATCCAGCGTGTCATCCACACCACCGCCCCAGCTAGTATCGCCACGCCAGTCCACCCACGCGTCGAGGCGGCAGGCTTGATTCACCGTGATCTGGATTGTGACAAGCGTGTTTGCCTCCCACTGAACAGGGCCGATGACACCGTCTTCATCATCGAGTGTCGTTCCATCATCACCCTGTGCTGCCGTGCCAGGCTGACCGTCCGCTTCGGGATCAATCAAAGAGCCCAGTCGCGGCCCGCTGAGCACGACGGTATGCCGTGCTCCACCGGGCAGCAGCGTCTGGTAAGTCGCCGGAGTATCACCGAAATCAGACTGTGCAAGCGCAGAGAACGGCACAGCTAGAATCACGCAAGTAAGCGCTCGCCACGAGGAGAAAGAGAAGGTGTCCATGCTCTCCGTGACACGCGAGAGTGATCGGCGTTACACCTCGGAGAAAAAACAGAGCTTTGCTTCGCGGCAAGACGATGAATGCTTCGCGGATGCCCTTCGCCTCGACACCACCGCCGCCCTACTACGCGGTGATCTTCACTTCCATGCGCACCGATGGCGACCACGGCTACGGTCACATGGCCGAGCGCATGGTCGAACTCGCGCGGGAGCAACCTGGCTTCCTCGGCGTGGAGAGTGCGCGCGGTGCGGATGGGCTTGGCATAACGGTGTCATATTGGACCAGCGAGGAGGCAATCAGGAACTGGAAGGCGAACGCCGAGCATCGCACCGCGCAGGAGACCGGGAAGACGCGCTGGTATGCAGACTATCAATTGCGTGTGGCCAAGGTGGAACGCGCGTATGAAAAGCCAAACTCATGAACCTCATCCCCTGCACCTTTGATCAACACGCCCCGGCGATCTTGGCGATCTTCAATGACGCTATCGCAAACTCGACGGCGCTCTATGAATACAAGCCGCGCACCATGGACACGATGCGTGCGTGGTTTGACGCCAAAGCGAAGGGCCGCTTCCCAGTGCTCGGTATCGCAGACGATGACGGCACTTTGATGGGCTTCGCGAGCTATGGTTCGTTCCGCGCCTTCGCAGCCTATAAATACACAGTCGAGCACTCGGTGTATGTGGACTCGCGCTTTCGTGGTCGCGGTGTGGGAAGGCGATTGCTCAGCGAGATCATCGAGGCCGCGAAGTCACAGCACTACCACATGATGATCGGCGGCATTGATGCGGACAACGTGGCGAGCATCGCGCTGCATCAGAGCCTTGGCTTCACACACTGCGCTTCGATCAAGCAGGCAGGCTTCAAGTTCGGCCGCTGGCTGGACTTGGAGT
>CAUJJC010000120.1 GCA_963204975.1 Verrucomicrobiota bacterium
CCACTTGTTCAGCACACTCTCGTGCGGGGTGTGCCGAATGCGTTTGCTCAGATGACCGAAGTTGATGCTTTGGTAAAGAAAAACGGTCTCGACCAGATGATTCGAAATAACGGGCGCGCCAATGCAAACTCCGTCATCTCCGCATGTTTCGAGGCACTCGAAGAGCATCAGGCCAACGACCTCGGACGTCGCAATGTTTTAAGTGCTCTCGCTCGTATCCACACTCCCGAAGTCGTCACCGGCCTCATCGAGCGCCTCGGCAAAGCCACCGATCCCGCTTTGCGCCAGGGCATCCTCGCGGCGCTGTGCCGACTGCATTTCAAGGAAGGCGAGTGGAAGGGCGATTCGTGGGGCACGCGGCCGGACACGCGGGGGCCGTATTACCAGCCGGAGGCGTGGAGCGAGACGCCAAAGATCGCCGTGGCATTGAAGGACGCGCTGGCGAAGGCCTCGCCGGAGGAAGCAGCCTTCTTGGTGAAGGAACTGAACCGCAACCGCATTCAGTTCAACGAAGCGCAGCAGCGCATCCTCGAACTCGCGAAGAAGGACCCGAAGGTGCTGCCGGAGCTGGCGGCGCAGCTTGCTGGAGCGGAGGAGATTCCTGCGGAGGCCGTGCCGTTGTTGGTGAAGGCGTTGCAAAGTAGTCCAGTTGCGCCGCAACTGGTGGGGGCGGGTTCCAGTCGCGGCGCGACTGGGCTACTTTCAGATGCCATCATCGCCCTCTCGAAAACCGACAGCGCCGAAGGCGTCTCCGCCACGCTCGCTGCTCTGGAGCCTCTCAAGAAGCTACCGGACTCCGGCAAAGACTACGATGCCGCTTTGGCCGCCTTCTTGAACGCGCCGAAGCTCGAAAACCACCATCAACTCGTCGAGCAAATCGCCGAGAAGGGCGAGTGGCCGGTGTCGATGTATGCGAACGCGGCCTTGCTGAACCTCGCGAACCGCAAAACGGGCAGCCCGGAGTCCATCCAGCTCACGCAGAAGGCGCTCGACAAGGGCTGGGCCGATCCGAAGCACCGCAAGCTCATCATCGACGCCATCAGCGCCTCCAAGCACATGCCCAGCGCCGCCAAGGTGCTCGCCGCGCTCGATGATCCCGATGCCGAGGTCAAAGGTGCCGCCGAACGCGCCGCGAAGTCCATGCGCATTCAGAAGATCGAGGACAAGACTCCGAAGATCGCCACGCTAAAGCCGGAGGACGCCATCGCTGCCGTTTTGAAAACCAAGGGCGACAAGTCCCTGGGCGAGATGGTTTTCACCAGGGCCACCTGCGTCGCGTGCCACACCACGAAGGAATCCGAAGCGCAGAAGGGTCCGTATCTCGGCAACATCGCGCAGACCTACAAGCGCCCTGACCTTGCCGCGAACATCCTCGATCCGAACCGCACCATCGCGCAGGGCTTTGCCAGCGAGATGGTGACGCTGAAGGACGGCACCGTGCAGATGGGCTTCATCACGCTGGAAGGTGCGAGCGAGATCAAGCTGCGCAACATCGCCGCGCAGGAGTTCACGTATAAGACGGCGGACATCGCCAAGCGCGACAAGCTGCCGACTTCGATGATGCCGCCGATGCTGATGGCGAACTTCACGGTGTTCGAGTTCGCTTCGCTACTCGATTACCTCGAAGGCTTGTCGAAGAAGTAGATCACAACTTGCACAGCCTCGGTTCGCATCTACCCTCGCGGCCCCATGTCCACTCCCATTAAAGGGGTCGTCACCGACCTGCAATCCTATGACACCGAGGCTCTGAAGGCGCGCTTGAGCGCCCTTCGGAGATATCTTTGACGTCCCCACTCTGAAATCTGAGCTGGACGCGCTGGAACATCAGCAATCGCACCCCGACTTCTGGAACGATCAGGACCGCGCCCGCAAGACCGTGGATCGCATGAATGTGATCAAGCGGAAGGTGGAGCCCCTGGAGGAACTCGAGAAGCGCACGGCTGCCTTCGTGGATGACATCAAGGCCGCACAGGAGCTGGGTGACCTGGACTATTGGGTTGAGATTTCGCGTGGCTACGAGGACCTCGACGCAGCGATTGGGAGCCATGAACTCGACTTGCTCCTGGCGGGTCCGTTTGATCACGGCAATGCCTTCCTCACCATCCACTCGGGTGCCGGTGGCACGGAGGCCTGCGACTGGGCAGACATGCTGCTGCGGATGTATACTCGCTGGTCTGAGAAGCGCGGCTACAAGGTGGAGACCATCGACTATCAAGCCGGTGACGAAGTGGGTGTGCGCAGTGTGACGCTGGAAATCAAAGGCGAGAACGCGTTCGGCTTCCTGCAATGCGAGCGCGGCGTGCATCGTCTGGTGCGCATCTCCCCCTTCGATGCGGCGAAGAAGCGCCATACGTCCTTCGCCTCCGTGGATGTGACGCCCGACAGCGAGGAAGACATCAACATCGCCGTGCGCGACGAGGACATCAAACTCGACACCTTCCGCTCTGGCGGCAAGGGCGGGCAGAACGTGAACAAGGTGGAGACCGCCGTGCGACTGACGCACATCCCCAGCGGCATCATCGTGGCCTGCCAGGCCGAGCGTTCCCAGGGCAAGAACCGCGAGAAGGCGATGGCGATGATCAAGGCCAAGCTCTACCAGATGGAGGAAGACAAGCGCGCTGCCGAGATCAACAAGCAATACGGCGAGAAGTCCGACATCGGCTGGGGCAGCCAGATTCGCAGCTATGTCTTCCAGCCCTACCAGATGGTGAAGGATCTGCGCACTGGCGAGAAGACCTCCGGCATTGATGATGTGATGAATGGTGATCTCGATGCCTTCATGGAAGCCAAGCTGCGCGGCAAGAAGGCGGGCGAAGGCGATCTCGACGACGTGGAGTAGTTTCGCCCCGATCCAGGGCCTTGGCATGAACTGCTGGCGTGGTTTGGGTTTTAACACGAATCCAAACGAATGGGACGCGAATGGCCACGAATGCAGCGACACG